>JBCBOT010000192.1:0-15041 GCA_039821165.1 Planctomycetota bacterium
TCTTCGGTGACGTAAAAGACATCGGCGACTTGATCGAGATGGGTATCGATCTTAGCGAAGTGCAACACGAGTCGAAGTTCGGAGAGCGCCGACGCGATTCGGTACAGAAGTCCGGTCTGGTCGTAGGCGAAGAGTGACAGAATGGTGTAGCGGTCCAGGGTTTCATTGTCGAACACCACTTTGGTCGGCAACACGTTGACTTCATCCGTTTCAGCCTGAGTTCCGACAGACCACGTTTTGCGAGAAGGTGGTAACGGCGCGTCGGGCGTGTCGAGCAAATGCTTCACGCGAGCTTGAACCTTCGCTACCCGCTCCGGTGAAGGCTGCGCCGGGTGGTCCGGGTCCGATACCCAGAATTCGTCCCACACCACATCATCGACGCTCCCGATCGCAGCTCGCATTACCTTGAGGCCGCAAGATAAGAACGCTCCGGTAACACGTGCAAACGTTCCGATGCGTTGCTCACCCTGACGATGCACGATCAGGTAGCGCGTCGAGGACGGGTCATCCGGGTCCGGCTCATTGCGGCAGATCGACCGTTCTCCGGCATCGAGCGCCGCACCGACCTCGATCAACCGCTGCCCCATATCCTCGGGCGATGCGCGACGTAGC
The DNA here is from genome assembly GCA_039821165.1 of Planctomycetota bacterium. Classification (GTDB taxonomy): domain Bacteria; phylum Planctomycetota; class Planctomycetia; order Pirellulales; family Pirellulaceae; genus Stieleria. The sequence goes on from JBCBOT010000192.1 coordinate 613, forward strand.
AACGAAATCGGTGCCCCGCGAAGTAACTGTTGTGCGGCAGACGAGTGGGGCTGCTCGGCAAGCAACGCGGCAATTTTCGCGCGGCTTTCTTCCGCGAGGAGATCGTCGTCGCTCTGAAGGCCGCCGGTTTCGAAGTAGCGACGGGTCCTTAAGTAAAGATCCTCGATCAGTTTCATTTTCCAATCGGTCAGAACGCCGGGCCCGACGGCGGCCAAATCAGCCACCGAATGCACGATCAGCAGTTCGAGCCTGCGAATGGAGCCGACTTCTTTGGCGAACGACAACACGATTTGCGGATCGCTCAAATCATGTCGGAAAGCGATCGTATTGACGGCAAGATGTTTGAGGACGAGCCACTCGAGGATTTCGATGCTGCTGGAGTCGAGTTCCAAAAGTTCCCCGGTTTCGCGTGCGATTCTGGCCCCGACGATGCAGTGATCTTCTTCATAGCCTTTGCCGATGTCATGGATCAGCAACGCCAAGTGCAGAAGCGTCTTGTCCTTCAAACGCCGGTAGCGTCGGCCCATCGCCGTCGCCTCGCTCGCCATCTCCGTCGCCACTTCGACCGCGAGGATACTGTGTGCATCGACGGTATATTTGTGATACGCGTTGAATTGCAACAAGCCGCGCGTCCGCTTGAAGGCGGGAATCAGCTGTTCGATGATTTTCAACTCGTGGAGTCGCCGCAAAAGAGGCGCGAGCCGTCCGCGACGGCTCATGAGCGAAAGGAACGCGCCGACGGATTCGGGATCGGGCGGCGTCGGCGGACGCTCCTTCATCGCGATGCGAATCGCTTGCCACGTGTTGTGGGCGATTCGTTTGCCGTGATGATTGGCGAGACTCATGAACCGAAGCACACGAGCAAGATCGGATGAGAAATCCGGCAACGCGGATTGCTCAACCCAAATGTGGGTCGGCCCCATCCGGGCGAACTCGCCGAGCTTCACGCTGCGCAATCGCTCGACCATCTGACCGATGACCGGGCGGCTTCGATTGTCGTCCGCAAAGAATCGGGCGATGTAACGAATGTCCCGCGTCGTATCGAAGTATTGCTGCATGAATACTTCAACGGGTAGTCGAGCTTCCACGCCTTTGAAGTCCCAAGCCTCGGCAATCGCCATTTGAGTGGGTCGATCCAGAATGTCCTGTGCCCTGCCCTCTCGAAAATGCAGTTCGTTACGGAGCCGGATCAGGTAGTCATACGCACGACGGATGGTCTTGTAATCTTCTTCGACGAGCGCACCGAGCCGCAGCAGTTTCTCGAGGTCGACTTCGCCGTATCGAGCAAACGCCACCCAACGAATCATCTGGATATCGCGAAGCCCGCCGCTAGACTTTTTGACGTTGGGGCGTAGCAGATAGTTCGTCTCACCCCACTTCTGCCGTTCCGCCCGACGTGCTTCGATGACCTTGCCAATCAGACGTGAGCGCCGCCGCATCGCGCCGTGCCGGAGCGATTGAAAGAACTTTTTGAAGACACTGAAGCTTCCGGCGAGGAAACGTGATTCAGTCAACGACGTGAAAATGACGGCGTCGGTCCATGAAAGCGAACAGGCTTCGCGCGGCGTGCGCATCGCAAATCCGACGTCTAACCCGATGTCGACCAAGTCCCGAGTCAAACATTGGGCGATCTTCTCGGCATTGGAAGCGTTTGCCCCGGTCGTGAGGAGCATCAAATCGGCATCGGAATAGGGCGCGAGATCACGACGACCGAAACCGCCATGAGCCACCAGCGCGACGCCGGAAGGAGGATCACCCCCGAAAAATTTCTCGCACGCTTGATTCCAAACGGCGAGGACTAAATCGTCGTAGAGATCACTAACGCGTGTGGAGACCAGCGGCCCACGAGACCCGTCGTCGTGCTGACTCTTGCAACGCTCCCGCCCTTCCTTGAGGCGTTCGCGACCACGAAGAATCGCCTCGGAAAACGAAGGACCCGACATTCAACACCGTTGCTTGAACCGATTTCCTAGAGGGCCTCTTCGCCGCGTTCACCGGTTCGGATGCGAATCGACTCTTCCAGTTGAGTCACGAAAATTTTGCCATCACCAATTTGGCCGGTTTGGGCCGTTTGCAGGATCGTGTCCACGACCGTCGCGAGGTTTTCGTCCGTGCAAATCACCTCGAGTTTGACCTTGGGGACAAAGTCGATCGCGTACTCCGTTCCTCGATAAATCTCCGTGTGGCCTTTTTGACGCCCGAAGCCGCGAACCTCGCTCACGGTCATCCCATGAATACCGTGTTCCGTCAGAGCGTTTTTGACATCTTCTAGCTTGAAATGCCTAACGATGGCTTCCACTTTTTTCACGGTTTGTGCCTCGGAGCGTGCGAACGGAAGTGGAGCGACGCGTCGCGTCGTCCGAGCGTATTGTACACGCAGCCGACGAGCCCTATCCAGCGGGTATCAAGGGCCCAAACTGCTATTCGGGTCGCTCCCACGGGACATCGGATATCCCTGCCTGGGCATTGAACTGACGACTGAGCACAAACAGGTAATCGCTTAGGCGGTTGAGATACACGATGACCGCGTCGGAAATGCTGACGCCCTCCTGGTCGCCCAACGTGACCACCCGACGCTCGGCACGTCGGCAAACCGCGCGAGCCAAGTGCAGGATCGACGCCGCGTGCGTCCCGCCGGGCAGAATAAACTGCTTCAGGGGCGTCAATCCTCGCTCGTGCTCGTCGATCCACCCCTCGAGCCGTTGAACGTGTTTCGTGCTAATGACCCGCAAAGAATGGGCATCCGGATCCGGCGTCGCCAATTCGGCTCCAATCGAAAACAACTCGCGTTGGATGAGTTCGAGCTGACGGTCCAGAGCACCGTCCATCGACGTGGAATTCCCCGCCGAACGAACGCAGCCCAATGCGGCATTGAGTTCATCGACCGTTCCGTAAGCCTCGATCCGTGAGTCGTCTTTGGCGACACGTGGCCCACCAAACAATCCGGTGCTGCCGGCGTCTCCGGTTCGTGTATAAATCTTCATGGTGCTAATCCTGCGGACGGTCAATCTCCAATCGTTCGTTGTAGGGAGCTTCGTTGGTCCGACAAGCCCCGCCACGTAGAAATCCTTTCGTCGAAATGACAGACACCGAGAAACTACCGATCAAACGCGCCGCGGGCATCCTCTTGATGTCGCCGGACCCCGCTCATTTCCTCTTGATGGGGCACGCCGATCGCTGGGACCTTCCCAAGGGTCACGCTGAGCCGAACGAGTCGCTGATCGAAACCGCCCTTCGGGAGACGGAAGAAGAGACGGGCTGGCCCGCCGAGCGGATTCGGATTGACGATCGATTTCGTTTTGAGCTCACTTACCAGGTGAAATATCGGCGTGGCGGCGTCTTTCAAAAGATCGTCGTTTACTACCTCGGTCTCGTTGAGGAGAGATTCACCCCGACCCTGACGGAGCACGAGAGCTTCGAGTGGTTTCCCTGGCAACCCCCGCATCGAATTCAAACTCAAACGATCGATCCGTTATTGAACGCGGTGGCCGCACACCTCGCAGTGGATCAATCGTCGGCGGATTCGTAGCGGACGCCACGAATCTCGATCGCAACCGTCGCCATCTTTCGAAAAACCTCCTCAATGGTCTCACGCAGGTCCTCTTCGCCTTTGCAAACCCGGAGCGTCACGCGAAACGCACTCTCGGACTTTCGCAATGGATCAACCGTGACCCATTGATTGTCGATCGAAGCCAAAACCCAACTCGTCAGCTGCATCGTCACAAAACCGTCTGCCGGCTCATCTTCGATAGGCCGAAGTCCCAGAACCACGCGGGCGGGAATGGCTCGCGAGCGAAGCAATGCGGCAAGAACGACGGTGTGGTCCAAGTCACCCGCCCGCTCGGACCGGACAACCATTGAGGCACGACGAGTTTCGGTTTGTGGCCCAAGCGAAAGAACATTGTTGGCAATATTCTTCAGCTCGCGCAGCAGGTCCTTCGGGGGCAGTTCACCCACCACTTTCGAGAGTCGCGCGATGTCCGGCTGGTCATAGTCGAGCCAGTCCGTCGCAACGGTGTCTCCAGGTCGAACCGATGATTCAAAGACCTCGAATCCGTCCGGAGGGGGATCCAACGAGTACAGAACCTGAAGCCCGGTTTGTCCAGGACGAACAGATTGTCTTTCCGTCGGCTCAAAGAGAGTTCGCGCAGGTGTGACGACTGGTCCCGAGTCCTCCCCTTCCTTGGCCACTTCCTCCTCGAGCCCCCTCACCATCATCGCCACCATCTTCGGTGACTTTGTGAGATCGATGTTGCCCGCCACCATCACGCGAAGGTCATCTCTGGCTGCCGAAAACAGCCTCTTTGCCTTCGAAGCCGACACCCGGAAGCTTTCGAGCCGGAGACTCGGTCGCAGCGATTTCTGGATCACACCCTTTTCATCGACCCACAGAACCATCTGATCGACTACGAGGTTTTCCGCATCAAGAATCTCTAACTCGATCTCGAACAACACGCGGAAGTCACCTTCGAGCATCGGGACAGATGCTTCCCCCGTGCAGCGCAGAATGCTCAACCCGATTGCATCGAGCGAGGGGACGGCCGTTCGTAGGCGACGGGTTTCACCGACTTCCATCGGTCGACGGCGCAGCGACTGCTCGACGGCGAAGAGCCCTCGGGTCGTGGAATCCCAAACCAACTGAAGCGACTCCCGCTCCCCGCCACGAAGCACGCCGATTCGAATGGTCTCATTCGTGACGGTGCCTTGATAGATCATGGAGACGGGCCCCGTCTGAGCTTCGATTTCAAAGCTCTTCAAATGACCGTCATAAGACTCGACGCTCGAAGTCTCTCGATACTGAGTGAATTGCAACGAACCGGTGCGATAAATCAGTTCCTCTTTGCGGTCGATGCGAACTTCGGGGTCGCCGGTCCGGATCAATTCCGAATCGATGAGCGTGCTCGCGCGGGTTTGTGCTCTTCCGACGATTTGGTCGCCGATCTGAAACAGGTGCCAGTCTTCCCAGTTGCCGCCGAACCGCTCACCAGGAGCTTCGACGACAACAACGGGTTCGTCGTTCTGCTTTTGGGCGACGGGGGCATCGGCTGGGACACCGATCGGCGGACGTGGCGGAATCAATGCGTCACAACCCATGACTGTCGGCAGGACGACAATCGCAAAGAAACATCGAAGGGTTCGGAGGCGCGGTCGCACGGCATCAGTAGTCATCGGAGGCTTGGATGTCCGGTGAAGTATAGCGAAGTGTGATCAAAACGCCCCCAACTGTTGCGTTATGGCAGCGCTCCAAACGCCTCAGAGGCGGTCCGGCTGTATCGAATCGTCGGATCGCTCCGGCTAAACGGGAAGTACCTCAGGGATTTCGATGGGGCAGATTGCAGGGTTAGTGAAACGATGTGCCCCCTCAATCACGTGACCTAGCGTTGCCTGTAGATCGAGCGGGCTTTACGCCCCAAGGTCGCATTCCCCCCCATTTTCGACATATGACCGGACTGCCTGACATGGGCTTTTTGAAACGCATTTTGCGCAATAACGCGAACGAGGAAGAGACCGGCTCCGTTCTTACGCCTGGTAGCTTTGAAGCGTTATCAGAGGAAGAACTGCAAGCACACATGGGTATCGATTCCTATGGAGCTTTTGATTTGACGGACGCGATTCGACCTTCCTACGACTTGCAAGTGGTGCCACGACAGGGCTTCCGCTTCGATGAATACGTCGATGAATCGAACCAGACTCGCACGCCGGTCATTATGGCCGCGGCGACTCGGCATCGAATCATGGACCTGTTCCTCGACTTGATCGACAACCTCGGTCCCGTTGTTGATGTGGTGCTCGAAACCAGTCACCACTTTGCCGTGAATCAGCACGAGCTCTATCGGGAGCATATCGACGTTCCCGTCCTCAAGAGCGTTTTGCTCGACCATGAAGAACTGTTGCTCAACGACGGATGCACCGGCGTTGCCGTCATCAATCCGACGCGACGGCAAGAGGTTCAATTGGACGAACACAAGCTGCTCATCGTCTACGGCCGTCCGCTGGAACCCTTCGAGCAGACATTGATCGATGCCGATGTCTACCCCGACAAAGACATCAAGTTCATCACCGAGGCGGAACACGTTCACAGCAGTAGCGAAGCCTTCTTCGATCGCTTCAACACGCTGAAACATCACCTGGGCATGGACGGTGAAGGATCCGCCGGCTGCTGTTAAGCCGACTTTCCGGCAGACCTGATCTTTTCTACCATCGCGGCGTCACGACACTACTCAAGCTCGAAAGACGCCGCGATGTACTTGGTTCTCAGTGCCAGCCTCAATCCGACCAGCCGCAGTCGGATTCTCGCCCGTGATTGCCAGCGACGATTGGAAACGATCGGGCGCCAGGGCGTCCTCATCGACTTGGCCGACCATCCGCTGCCGCTTTGTGACGGCGCGACGGCCTACGGAGACCCCAAAGTCGCCGAACTCGGCGAACAGCTCGACGCCGCCGATGCGGTCTTCATCGCGACGCCGGTCTACAACTTTGACGTCAACGCGGCACTCAAGAACGCAGTGGAACTGACGGGAAAGAAATGGACGGGTAAAGTCGTGGCCATGATGCTGGCTGCCGGTGGTTCGGGCAGTTACATGAGCGCGATGCCTTTTGCGAACAGCCTGATGCTCGACTTTCGCTGCGTGATCGTTCCACGCTTTGTCTACACCACCGGGGAATCGTTCGAAGGCGAATCACTGGCGGACGAAGACATCGAAGCACGGATGGAATTGCTGGTCAACGAGACACTCACGCTGTCCGACGCCCTCGCCGCCAACGCCTCCTAGCCCGGCCTCATCGGGAGTCCTCTTTGTACAACCGGTGATCGCGGAGATACGTTTCGACCGCGTGTGGCACTCGATAACGGACTCCCCTACCCTCGCCAACCCGAGTCCTTATCTCACTACTCGAGATTTCAATCACAGGCATCGTCACGATGCTGCAGCGAAATAGATCGAGGCGAGCGGAGTCACAGAGACCCTCCAGGACCGTAAAGTCTATCGCCGGCTCACCGCCTCGCTGGACCACTGCCAGCGTCACTTGGTTCAAGAGTCGATCCGTGTCTTTCCATTTCGGCATCGATGCTAACGAATCGCTCCCGAGTATGAAAAACCAATCATTCCCCGGTGACTCCGCCTGCAACTCCGACACAGTGTCAATGCTGTAACTGGTCCCCTCTCGTCGAATCTCTCGATCGTCGACGACGTGGCCGTCTCGACCTGAAATCGCCAGCCGAAGCATCTCGAATCGCTGTTGATCGCTCGCCACCGCCCCGCCCGGTTTGAGAGGCTGTGTCGCCGTCGGGATCCACAACAGCCGATCCAACTTCAAACACTCGGTCGCCGCTTCGCCGATCCAGAGGTGTCCGACGTGAACGGGATCGAATGATCCACCAAAGATTCCGATTCGCATGGATGCCTCCGCCAAACCTCGTTTCAGGGTCGCAATTCTCCTGACGGAGCGTGTTTTGACCACCCGTGTCCGAGTCGAATGCAGGATCACACCATCTCAATCCGCGTGTGAATGTTTATGCTGAAGACTCCCAACCCGAACGTTTTTGCTGACCCTCGCGCAATGGTGCCTCCCGCAAACGGCCCTTCACCCGATGATTCGCCCGCGCGGCAGGATTCACCCGGCTCGCTCTCGGCACCGGGCTTCCTCGACGACGCCGGCGAGGATTCCGCAAAGGAAACTGAATCGACGCAAGGCACGCTCTTCGACACCGATCCGCCTCCCTGGGAATTGGCCGCTACCGAAGAGATTGCCGTAGCCCGCGTCGTCTTTAGCGAAGCGCCCTATGGGCCCTATGACTACCGCGTCCCCGACTCGATGCGCGAAACACTGCGACCAGGAATGCGGGTCGGAGTTCCGCTCGCGCGTCGTCGACGTCCCACGATCGGCTGGTGCATCGAACTGAAGCAGGGTTCATCCACGGGGCGCACACTGAGCGACGTTGCGGAGTTGCTGGACGAGGAACCATTGTGCGACGGTCCTCTCGTTCGACTGGTGCTTTGGATGAGCCACTACTACCAAGCACCGGCGGGACAGGTCTTCGACACCCTCATCCCTTCGAGCGTTCGCGCCGGTGCCGGCACCCGTGAAAAGACCTATTTGAAACCCAGTCCCGCGACGGAAGACGAATCGGTCTTAGCAGCGCTACCGCCCAAACAACAAAAGGCAATTCGATTGTTGATCGCCGCGGGCCGCCCGATGACGCCGCAGCAGTTGATGGTCCATGCCGAGTGCGGCAGCGCGCCCATCGGGGCCCTCCGAAAGAAAGGGCTCGTCGATGAGAACACGCGTCGTGAGATGACATCGAGTCTTCCGATGCGATGGCAACTCGGCGACGGCGAAGTCTCAGAGAAGCACGAACTGACGTCCGAACAGGCCAACGCGCTACAACGAATCGTGGGCGCATTGGATTCAGCCGAAGCACGTACCCTACTGCTGCATGGAGTGACGGGTAGCGGCAAGACGGAGGTCTACATTCGGGCGATCGAACATGTCGTGAAATTCGGTCGTGCGGCCATCGTCCTCGTCCCCGAAATCAGTCTGACTCCGCAAACGCGCGGTCGGTTTGAACGTCGATTCTCGTCGGTCGCCGTTTTACACAGTCAAATGACCCCCGCCGAACGTCACCACCAATGGTCGCGCATTCGACGTGGCGAAGTCCAAGTCGTCGTCGGTCCCCGCAGCGCTGTCTTTGCCCCGCTCCCACGTCTCGGGTTGATCATTCTCGACGAAGAACACGACGGTTCCTTCAAGCAAGATACGCAGCCTCGCTATCACGCGCGCAAAGTGGCGTTCGCGCGAGCGCAATCGCTGCAGATTCCGCTCCTGCTGGGAAGCGCAACACCATCACTCGAATCCTGGCAGGCAACGCAAACCGGCCACGCGGAGTTGATCTCGATGCCGCATCGTGTCGGCGAGCGTCCCATGCCAGAGGTCCAACTCGTCGACATGCGAGTCCGCGACGAGCGCTCGCTCGGCGGCGCAATCAGTCGTCAATTGCACACGGCGGTCAACGAGACCTTGCGCGAGAAGGGGCAAGTCATCCTCTTACTCAATCGCCGCGGCTTTGCGACGACGATCCAATGCCCGGCGTGCGGACACGTCGTTGCTTGCCCTGACTGTGAACTGCCACTCACCCACCATCGCGACGGCGGAAAGGCCGTTTGCCATTACTGCGATTACACGATTGCGACGCCGCCATGGTGTCCCGAATGCAAGTTTGACGGCATCCGATACGCCGGTTTGGGAACGCAAAAACTCGAGCTCGAAGTCAAGGCCAGATTCCCTGAAGCTCGCGTTGCACGGATGGATAGCGACACCATGCGTCGTCCTGGAAGTCATCAAAAAGTGCTCTCGGCGTTTCGCGGTGGTGAACTGGACCTGCTGCTCGGAACCCAAATGATCGCCAAAGGCCTGGACTTTCCCAACGTCTTGCTGGTGGGGGTAATCAACGCAGACAGCGCGCTACACTTTCCAGATTTCCGAGCCGGAGAACGCACCTTTCAACTCGTCACTCAAGTCGCCGGACGCACGGGACGTGGTGACCGAGGCGGAAGGGTGATCGTGCAAACGTTTTCGCCGGAGCACTTGTCGATCCAAGCCGCCTCACGACACGACTACGTCGCGTTCGCCACCGCCGAGATCGCAAACCGGCGCCGATTCAACTATCCCCCACTGGGCAGTGTCGCTCGCATCATCATCCGCGGCGCGGTCGAAGCGGTGACCGAAGCCACCGCCGGATCGTTGGCGTCGAGACTCGAGTCCTCACGGGAACGCCTCGGCGCCGAAGTCCGTATCCTCGGCCCCGCGCCCCCGCCGATGTCCAAGCTACGGGGCAAATACCGCTTTCACATCTTGTTGCAATCAATTGACCCGATTCAACTCGGAGCGGTGATTCGGATGGCCGTGCAAACCTTCAAAATCCCGGAAAAGGATGACGTTCAATACGTCATCGACATCGACCCGATGGACATGCTCTGATAGGCCTTTCGCTCACTGGCCCCGTGACTAGAGTTTGGTGTCGCGTCCGGCGAACTTGAAGATTGTCCAAACGTAGCGGGCCCAAACGTCGGTTTGAGCCGCAGGCATTCGTCACGAGTCCAGCGACAAGTTGCCGGTCAGGAACTGCCCTTCATGACAAACAGTCCGCAATCCACTTCCACGGCTCGATGGCTCGGTCCGGTCTGTGGATTTGCAGCAGCCGTCCTGTACACGCTTACCAACATTGCGCTACGCGATTGCATCCAAGTCGACCCGTATTTGGTGTCGGCGGTCAAGGCGACGCCGACCGTGTTGCTGCTCGGCCCGTTCCTGATCATGGTCGCCGTCAAAGGTGGCCGTGTTCTCGAAAGCCGTCAGAAACTGCCTCAGTTCTTAGTCGCCTCCTTTATGGCACAGGTGATCGGCAACGCGGGCTTTCAAAAATCACTGGGTCACATCGGATTGGCTGCCGCCGTACCGATCACTCTCGGCACATTGATCGTTGGAGGAGCGATACTCGGAATCTTGCTCCTGAAAGAGCACGTCGGGCAACGAAAGACCATCGCAATGGTCACGTTGATCGCCGCCGTGATCGTTCTGTCGTTACCACCAGGAACTCCCGAGACGACCTCGACCACCGCCTCGAAGCCGTTGACGACGGTCGATGTGCTGCTGGGGTCCTTCTGGGCGGCCGTCTCCGGGTTGTCGTACTCTTTCTTTGGAGTCTCGTTGCGCCAAATGCTGCAAACGGGTGTGCGTCCTAGTACCACCATGTTCGTGAGCGGCACCGTGGGTTTCATCACACTTTGGACCTACAGTCTCGCGTTACTGCCTCGGGAAGAGTTGGCCGCCACGACTTCACGAGCTTGGGTCTCGATGACGACCGCGGGGATTCTCAATTTTGCGGCATTCATCGCCATCACGGTCTCGCTGCGACTTCTGCCCGTGGTCGCGGTGAACTTGATCAATGCATCGCAGGTCGCCATGGCGGCGATTGCAGGGGTTCTCCTTTTTGAAGAGGCGTTCACGAGACCGCTGATGCTGGGAATTTTGCTCACGCTCTCGGGCCTGGTCCTCTTAGCAAGTCCAGAAACGTCCCGCCGCAGAACCGAAGCAACCGAATTTTTGACGGCATCACCCCCGCAAGAAGGCGACCAGATAAACTAGCGGGTCGCCGAATTCGGCAATCTCATGCCTCCTCCCAATCAAGGTTCCCCCATGAAGTTCAAGTCCGTCGCAATGCTTCTCCTCGCGGTGATGGTTTCTCCGGTCGTCGCACAGGAAACCGACACCAAGAAAAAGAAAAAGGGACGCGGAAACCCAACCGCGCAATTGATGCGACAATTCAAGGACGTCGAATTCACCGAAGAGCAAAAAGGCAAGGTCGATGCTCTCGCCAAAGAGGCCGTCGCGGCAATGAAAACGGCTCGGGAAGAAGCCGGTATCACGGCGGAGATGCTCAAGAAGCGCGCGGCCGCTCAGAAGGAAATGCGTGCAAAGGAAACCGATCAGAAGCCAGCCCAACTGATGAAGGCGGTCAACGAAAAAGCCGGCTTCACCGAGAAGCATGCCGAAGGACTCAAGAAGGCCAACACGATCCGTCAGAAATGGATCAAAGACGTGGTCGGTCTGCTCAGCGAAGAACAGCAATCAAAGCTTCCCGAGAAACTATTGCAAGCCGCCAAACGCAAGTCACCGAAGAAAGGTGCTGGCAAAGGCAAGAAAGCGAAGGCCGACGACAAGTAAGACCTTTCGAAACGATGTGAAATTTCGAACAGCCCGCCACCCGCGCGGGCTGTTTTAATTTCACATCCATCGTGTGCATTTCGTATTCCCGACTTCTTGGGTTCAGACGTCCATCAGTCGACTGTGACGGTTATGCCGCCTGGCTTTGAGGCGGCAAAGATCGGCCGGACTTCGGTCGATCTCACCCTAGCGTGAATAGATTTTTGCGTCGGAGTCTCAACGAAATTCTCGGTTGCACATCTCCCCTGCGGCGGAAGGAACTGCCTACTATGCGATTCTCTCACCTCACCAAACGTTTCCTTATCGTTGCGGGAATCGTTGCGATCACCTCCACCTCAGTCGATGCAGGATGGAACGAGTTTTGGGCTCGTGTCGGGATCGGTTACAAGCGAAACAACGCTTGGCCGCAACCCTTCAACGAAGTCGATGCGATGTCGGTGATCACTCCGTTTGAAGCCATGAAGGCGAACGGATGGCGTCTCCACAACACGATCATCAACGAACAGTTCCGGTACGACGGGGCCTTGGCCTCAAGCGGACAGGAACACATCCGCTGGATTGCCACCCAGGCACTTCCCACGCGACGACAAATCTTTGTCCTTCGTGGTGCGACAGAAGAAGCCACCCAAGCACGAGTCGCCTCCGTTCGGGACGCATTGGCCAAGATCAATCATCATGGGCCGAGTCCTGAGGTGTTCGTGACCGACGTCGTGCCCGCTACCGCAGGCGGTGCCTGGGCGACCGCTGTGCAACGCGGTTGGCTCGATCAGTTGCCCGCACCGAAATTGCCGACAACGAGCGCAGCTGGCACGGCTTCGGCGACGAACTGATCCACAGCTTCAATGCTTACAAAATAGAGCCGCGACTCCCGAGCCGGGAGCCGCGGTTTTTTTTCATTCAGGCGGCACGCGGCTGAAGTCCGCCTTCGATTCAGCCGATCCCTACAACCGGTGCGATCCGGCCCTGGGGGATCGTCTTCGCTCAACCCGCATGCCCGAGGACAACCACCGTGAGCGTCAAACTCTCATATTCGTGTCGATCACGAACCAACCGAACCGCGTCATTGGTCACGGCCGCTTTGCTTGCAGCCACACTGAGCTCGTCGACCGGCTGCTCATTCTCTGGCACGCGTTTGGCTTCGCTGAACCCATTCGGCAAGGCTGCTGGCGCAGATACCAACACCCGATTCGCGTCATCGAGCAATGCGACCGGTGAGAAACGAGATTGGCTCAGCGGCCCAAAGAAGCTCGCCAGCGGTGCGACCAGCTGGATGCGCCGACCGTCGACGGCGATTCCCGGTGATGAAAACGATCCGGTCAGCTTGGCGAGTAAGGCCGAAGTCAATTCCGAGGTGTTTGTCGCCAATGGTCGACTCTGGGAATCGACGGGTAACTACGAAAAGGCCATGGAGAGCTATGCAAAAGCACTCGAGAAGAGCCCGAACGACCCGGCCGCTTTAGCGAACATCGCTCGGCTGCACTTCCGTCAGAAGAACCATCAGAAGGCAGCTGAGTACTTCGGGAAAGCGATTGAGCAGAAGCCCGAAGACGCTGGACTGTTCAACGACCTTGGCCTGACTCTCAGCAAGCTCGGAAACCATTCGGCCGCCACCGCCGCGCTGAACCGCGCTCTGATGTTGGACCCGAAATCTTCGCGTTATGCGAACAATCTGGCGAGCGTCAAATTCGAAGCCGGTGACAAACCGGGAGCGCTCGAGGTGCTGGTCAAGAACAACCGACCGGCCGTCGCACATTTCAACATGGCGTACCTGCACTACAAGCACAATCAACATCGTGACTCGGTGCATCACCTCAATCAGGCGCTCCAGTCGGGTGACTCTGCGCCGAACGACATTGCCACCAAGCGTGCCATGGAAAGGTCGCGAGAATTGCTCGCTCAGCTGGGCGGTATGGCTGAGCCCGGAACAATGATCGCAGCAGCACCCCAAAAACCCGCTGAGGCCGCCGCAGCACCGCCCGCCACGAACCCGCCGCTTCCAGGTACGCCGATCAAGGGATTCGAGAATCTCGTTCGCCCCGCGTCGGGTAACCCTGGCGTCCCATTCAATAAGGCGACTTTCCCGATGCCCGAAAAGGGCAAGGAAGTCAATCAAACCTCTGCGACAGGTTTCTCGCTGCCGCCTGGTATGAATTGAGACGGGTTTTCGCCACGATTTCAGAGGCCGACTCCCGCAAGGGGAGCCGGCCCAATAGTGTTCGGCCCATCAGTTGACGGCTGAAGTTTGGTGGGTTTTGAAGCGGAGATCGGCCTCGAACTCATGGCGGGTTGCGGCGCAACAGTGAGGCCGGTTGCCGAGCGCGCAGCATAAAATCCTGCGACATGAACCGGCACGCGCAGCGCGACTACCCTTTGCGGGTGTTCAATTTTTCAAGATGGCTTTCGAGTTCTTCCAGACTGGCCCAATCAAGCAGATAGAAACAAAGCATCTCATAGGTCCGCTTGGTCGGTTGTCGCCCGGTGTAGATCAGAATCAGAAGGCAGGCGATTATCGCCAGATACATCTGAATCTCCACGCCCTCAGGCTTTGTACTCAGTAGATGGCGGCAACCAAGAAGTTGCTTGACCATCCGGAAAAAGAGTTCGATCAGCCACCGCAGACGATAAGCCTCTGAGGCAAATCAAAGGGGTCAGGCCCAATAGTGTTCGGCCCATCAGTTGACGGCTGAAGTTTGGTGGGTTTTGAA
>JBCBOT010000193.1:0-14988 GCA_039821165.1 Planctomycetota bacterium
GCTCGCTAATGCACGACCACTCTATCCGATACGTCACGCGGTCGCCTTCGGTCTAATTGGCTTCTTCGCGTGTCAGTGCCTTCTAGTTGCTTCACTTTGGATCCGCGGCTCAATGTTGCAAAGTCGTGCGATACGTGCGAGCGACGATGGTGCGGTTGCTTTTGAGCGAGTGTTTCCGGAGCAACAAGCTCCCGTTGGAATCGCGGCGAGGCTTCAGAGTGAAAAACGTCGCTTGATGGGCACCCGTGGAATTTCCAAGGACGTTCCGCAGGTGCAGTCGATCGAGCGTATCTTGCATGTCTTTTTGAGTTCACTGCCCGAACGTTCGGAAGCTCGGTTTCGCTTCGACCGCCTCTCTTTCCTTCCTGACGTGATCGAATCTGCGGTGGGAACTGCTCGGAGCATCGAAGAACAGGAGTTGATCGCAAAACGAATGTCGGGAGCTGGACTCAACGTTCCTACGCTGTCGGCGCAGAAAGTTCGCAACGGTGTCGAACTTCGACTGGAAAAGATCAACATCCGTGCGAATGATGAGGATGATCAATGAAGCACCGGATCGTCTTTGTACTCGCAATCGCACAGATTGGTCTGATGGTCGCAATGCTAGTCGCGACCCTTCGTTGGCTCGACGCAAAGGTTGCGTTGTCTGACAGCTTGGCGAATAAGAATCTGTGTGAAGCCCTGGCCGGCGAGATCGGAACCTTGCGGTCAATGTCGACGGTCGCGAACGAAGCAAGCCCACAGCTGGAAGTTAGCAACTCTGACTTAGTTCAGGTGGCGTCACAATGCGCGATAAACGCGAATCAGGTTGATTCCATCAGACGAATCACACCCGCCAAAATCGAGGGCACCGAGTATGAACGCCGTGACATTGTGATCGATCTGCGCGATGTCACTGTGGAACAAGTAGTGAAACTCGTTCTGCAAGCTGATTCACTACCTGGCGGTTTCAAGGCAACGTCGCTAAGCCTGGCTGCAAGACCATCCGGCGCTCGGTCGATGCCGGAAGAGAAATGGAATGCGAACCTGACCTTGACTCAATTGGTTTTCAGTGCGACAAGGCTGAGAGACTAGAGGGAATATCTACCCAGATCTCGATTCAGGGCGATCGCCTGCGGCAGGAAACGCGGTTTGACCAGCCACCCGAATTCGTCCGGCATATTGGCGACGATTCGCATCGTCGTATTACTGCTTGCGCCCCTCTTGGTTAATTTTGGCTGCGCCCGATGGAGAGTTGGCGAGCCAATTCGAAGCGTTCCGTACACCACTCAACCTCCCCCGGGGACTGAGATCAACGCGAACGCTCAACAGGCCAACAAAGACGGTGTGTCAGCGATGCGGATTGGCAATCTCGCAAAAGCAGAGACCCTGTTCCGGCAAGCTCTCGAGCATGATGTGAATTTTGGTCCGGCACACAACAATCTCGGGCATATCTATTTGGCGAGACACCAGTTGTATCTTGCGGCTTGGGAATTCGAGTACGCGTCACGCTTGATGCCAGAACTTGCGGAACCCATCATCAATCAGGGCTTAGCCTACGAGACGGCGGAGCAACTCGGTCAAGCGTTGGCGTTCTATCAAGTGGCTCATGAACGATTTCCGACGCACCCGATCGCGATCGCGAGCTTGGTACGGACCCACATCAAAATGAATGGCCCTTCTGAGGCGATTGGGGCGCTTCTTGATCAGCTTATCCTGCACGATAGCCGTCAAAATTGGATCGAATGGGCGAAAGAACTACGCCAGACTAAATACCGATCGAATTGCGAAGAGTGCATTCCGGTCGAAGTGTATTCAGACTCGATTCTCGATACGCAGCCGATGCCCACCACTTCTAGCCCGGAATGGCGACAGGACGCCGTGGAGGAACTCAACGCACCGACGCTGCCTGCGTCAGAAGCCCTCGAAAATGAGAGTGGTGAAATGACCCTGCCGATGCTCTTTCGCGAGCATGGAAAGAATCCAATTCAACAAAGCTCTTTTGAGTTGAGCAGCTCCGATTTAGACACCATAGTGGGCTCCCCTCGCCCAAAGAGAATTCAAGACAGATCCGCCGTGCCGGCCGATACATCGGGCGCAAGTGAGGCCATTTCGTTTGACACACTTCGGGCCGAGATTGAGGACAAGTTGCGATGATGCCGAATGTGCGTTTTTGCTTGGTGGCGGTGATCGCAGCTTCAGTCATGCTCTGTGATCTTTCGAGTTTGCGTGCTCAGCAACCGCCACTAGCGGACGACAGTTTTCAGTTGTCAACGCAAGGGAAGGTCCCGCTTTCCGATTTCATCGACTACGTCGCGAACCGCCTCAAGATCAAGATTCTCTACGATGAGTCCCTTCGCCAACGAAACATCAACCTCGTCGCGCCCGACCCCGTTCCGGTAAGCGCAATCCCGGAACTCTTGCAAAGCGTTCTACTCAACGAAGGACTGGTTGTCACGGACACGGACCAACTCGGTTTCAAGACGATCACGACATCCGACAAGATGCTTCGTGTTTCAAGACCAAGTGGCTCGAGCGAAGACCTTGCCGGTGTTGATCCTGCACTTGCTTTGACTCGTGTTTTTGTCCTTGCTGAGAGCCGTCCCGGCGCAATCGCGGAATCCCTCAAGCCATTCCTGACGATACAAGGCTCGAGCGTCATCCCGCTCGACCGCAGTGGGATCCTCATCGTAAGTGATGTCGCGGCGAACATTCGCCGTGTTGAGCAACTGATCGAGATCCTCGATGCCGGGCAAGTACGCGTTGAGATTGAATTCGTCCCTGTCAAGAATGTCTCCGTCGAAACCCTTGCCGAGCAACTGACGGCTATCCTTGATGCGAAACAACGAGCGCTAGGCTACGCAGAGGATGAAGACCTTGGACTCGAGGTCACATCAAACCCACGCAGCAACCAACTGATACTGATCGGTACAAAATCGGAGATAAGCCAAGCGAGGGTGTTGCTCGAGAAGCTTGATGGAGATCTCGGAACGGAGGTCGGCACGTATTCGCTTGAATACAACTCGCCAAACAGGCTCGACGAAGTCGTTCGCGGTTTGCTGGAAAATCGCGCTCTTTCTCCACCCTATGAATCAAGGGTTGAGGGCAACTCTCTGATCGTTGAATCGACCGCCGAGGTGCTCCAACTGGTTGAACGAACACGCGCCGAAATCGACACTCGCGAAGCTCCCAATGCACAGAGTCCGATCCGTTTCTACAAGATCAAGAATGTTCCGGCTCAGGAACTTGCCGAGACCATTCGCGGAATCGGTGTCAACGTCACAACCTCAGGGAATCGCCGGAGTGTCAACCCCCGTCAACGCACGACAAATGACGCCGTTGTTCCAGGCCCGAATCGAAATCCACTAATCGATCCCGGGGTGGCTCAGGCCGTTCGCGAACCAGTGTTACCACCTGCCGTTCGACAAACGGAGCCGACACCCGCGCCGGTTCAGCCGCAAGAACCTACCGACGAACTAAATCGTGTTGGTGGATTCAACCTCGGGTTCCCCGAGCAGCTTGCCGATCAAACGCCTCAGGCCAACAGTCCGTTGGGGGCCGAATCGACTGTGACCGTTGATATTCATACCAACACCATCATCGTCGTTGCACCTCCAGAAACACAACGTCTCTACGCCCAGCTGATTGAAACCTTGGACCAGAGGCGACCGCAAGTTCTTCTCGAAGCCAAGGTCGTCATCATCGACACGAGCGATGACTACACACTGGGCGTCGAAGTGTCGGGGGGCGATCGCACAGGTGGCCGCCGGCTTTTCAGTTTTTCCAGCTACGGCCTCAGTACAGTCGACCCGACGAGTGGTGCGCTCAGCATCGTCCCTGGGGTCGGATTCAATGGCGCACTCGTTGATCCAACAACGGCCGATGCGGTCGTTCGCGCCCTCGCCACTCACCGACGTGCGAGAGTGCTTTCCACGCCACGCATCTTGGTCAACGACAACGCCGAAGGTCAGTTGACAAGCGTTCTCGAAGTTCCATTCACGAGCATCAATGCGTCGCAAACAGTCGCAACGACAAGCTTCGCGGGATTCGCAGAAGCTGGAACGACGATCACTGCAACGCCCACCATTGCAGAAGACAATTACTTGCAAGTTGACTACATCGTGACTCTCAACTCATTCACGGGAACCGGAGCGGATGGAGTGCCGCCACCGCGACAAACGAATGAGATCCAGAGTCGCGTCACCGTGCCTGACGGTTACACGATCATTGTCGGTGGGCTGACAAGCCGAAACAATTCCTATGAAACCGACTCCATTCCGTGGCTCGAGTCCATTCCGGTCATCCGTGATCTGGTCAGTCTTCAGACCAAGAACTGGCAACAGACATCTCTTTTTGTTTTCCTGAAGCCCATCATTCTCCGCGAAGACAAATTCAAAGACCTGCGATTCCTTTCCGACGTCCAGCTTCGAACCTCTGAAAGCCAAACCAATTTCCCGGTGAACGAACCGTTGCTGATCGAGTAAGGAACGTCCACTTGGCTTGCGAGCTGTCTTCCTTGCATAGTGTGTCTTCATCCCAAACATGGGCAATGCCAAGGGCCAAACTGTTGTAGGCCGGGTTTGACGCCACGATCGCGGCGGACTGCAGGCTGTGGTCTCCAAGCATCGATAGACCATGACAATAGAAAAGCGAGCGGTAACCCTTGCTTGGCTGCGATCATCCAGGGTATTCCCTCCCGGCCGCTATACTTACCCCGGTGACTCCGCACAGGCTTGGAGTAGGTCTGGCCTCGCAACAATTCCGCACGGACAACCCCGCGACAAACCAACGCTCATTTCAGCGGGAGGAAAAACATCCCGTATTACTGGGCCGCAGACTGTCTCGTCGGAAGAAGCTGATCACGCTTGATCAAGCGAGTACGATTGATCGTCCTCAAAACTTCTCAGATGATCATTCCAATCAGCGTTTTCGATGGGGGGAGGAATAAATTCGACCACATGAATGCACTCGCGCCTCCCCAAGTAAGTCGCGACAAGATCGGCAAGTTCTCGCCCCCCATCGTCGTTGTCAAAGCAAAGCTCTACGGACACCGAAGTCGTGAATCGCCTTGCTTCCGTAGCAAGCAGTTGAAGCTGGGTACGACTTGGGCGTCCGCTGATGCTTGCGAAACGGGTTCGTTCAAGCCCCTTGAACGCGGCGACAGACAGCATGTCGATAAACGTCTCGGTAACGATCAGCCGTTCATCGAGATCCGACGCCCTCGAAAGGCACAGACCCTTCGTCCCTCCCGGGCTAAATCCGGTAAATGTTGTCTTCTCCTTCGTCCCATTCTTGATTTCGAACCCGCACAGCCCCTCCTCGTTTCGATGTGCCGCCAAAACGTTCCCGCGACGGTCTGTTCTGAATCGGCCTTCGAATCTCGAAGACAGATAAATAGTCTCAGGAATAGCTCGGCAATCGGACAGGTAAGCATTTCTTGTGGTCAGTGGACTTGCTTGGTTCCACCTCGAGCGGACCGCGTCCAAGTCCGCTGTATGCGAAGACGTCTCAACCGGCACTCGTGATGCGCGAGCGTCAATAGTTGCACTCGGCTGATAGCGACGCAGTGTTTTGCGAACATCGCCAATCGTTCCGCCATCAAGAGCCTGAACCAAATCGATGATCGTACCTGAATCATCGCCTTTCGCATTGAAGTAGTGGTAACCGCCACCGACAGACTTCCCAATGATCAGCTTGCTCCCATTCGCGTGGCGGACAACGATGCTTGATCGGCTACTGGCCTTTTGATCGAGCGTAAAACCGCGACTCATCGCGTATTCCGCGAGATTGATTTTCTTGAACTGCTGTAGCTCTTCCGCACGTGATGTCATTACCGACAGCTAACACACCGGGCGGTGAATGCCAAGCATCATTTCCAGATCCAGTTCGCCTTCGGATTTCCCATTCCAGGCCATTCCCCTCCCCATTCGTTTTGTGTCGACGGGTTCCATCCACCTCATCAGATCGACGAAGCCTCAATCGTTCTTCCAACCGCCCGGTGTGTTAAAGGGTGTTAAGGAATGGGTTAACCTGTGGACAACATTCGGGATCGCGTTGAATCCAAAAGAGAAATGCGACTCGGTGGTACCTAAAACCCCGAAAGTCGGTACCTATTCCCCCGAATCCCGGTACCTAAAACCCCGAACCTGATCAGTGATGCCGAGTAGAGTCATCCAGAGGATACGACGGTACCTAAAACCCCGAAAGTGGTACCTGATTCCCCGAATCTCGGTACCCAAAACCCCGAACCTGATCGTTGATGTTGAGCAGAGTTATCCACAGCATACAACGGTACCCAAAACCCCGAACCTTGACCCTGGTACCCAAAACCCCGAACTTAGTCGGGTGAAGAATCAAGAGAGTCATTCAGAGCTGATCCCCAAACGCCATGACGAAGCTGGCGAACTCTTCGTCTGTGACATCGCCGATGCCGTGCTCAAAGACATCATGCCACAGATGGAACACCCATTCTATTCTCTTTCAAAAAAGCCCGAACGTGATGTCCGAGAATACCGACACCGTGACCAGTGGATCCGAATTGTCCCCAGTGCACTTGGTCAAGCGACGATCTACGACAAAGACATTTTGATCTACGCGATCTCCCAATTGATGTCCAAACAGACGCGAGGCGAATCGATTGGCCCTCGCATCAGAATCAACAGCCACGACTTTCTGCGATTCGCCAATCGCGGTACTGGCGGCAAAGACTACGCAGCGATGGTCGATTCACTTTCGCGGCTCAACGGGACGCTCATCCAAACCAACATCGTGACCGGTGATGAAGAGCAGTTTGATTCGTTCTCGTTGATTTCGGCGGCTTCGGCACGGCGTAAGCACGGCCTCGACGGACGTCTTTTGTGGGTGGAGATCGAGCTCTCCAAGTGGCTTTTCAATGCGATTCAGGAACAAGAGGTTTTAACGCTGCATCGCGACTACTTCCGCCTACGAAAACCGCTTGAAAGACGCATCTATGAATTGGCTCGCAAACATTGCGGACATCAACCGCATTGGAAGTGCTCGATCGAACTGCTGCAGAAAAAGTCTGGTGCCAAGAGCGATGAGAAGCGTTTCCGGCAGCTTGTGAAGGGAATCGTGGACAATGATCACCTGCCCGACTACCGCGTGCGATTCGATGCGGAATGCGACACGGTCACCTTCACGAATCGAGAGACCATGCCGAGCCGCACCCGAGTGAAAGAGAGAGCGTCCCGCATTGGCCCCCTGCCCGACCACGCATACGAGGAAGCCCGGCGCGCGGCTCCCGGTTGGGATGTTCACTTTTTGGAACGTGAGTGGCGAGCATGGGTGCGAGAACCTCCTAAGAACCCTGCCCGTGCCTTTGTTGGATTTTGCGGGGGCTGGTTGGAAAGACACGGTTCCCCGTAACCGCGGAAACTCACAACCAAGGAAGCTCCATTCCACGCTTCCGAGGACACGTGGTTTCATGCGTCCACGGAAACGAGGAACTTAGGATGTGGATAACTCTGTTTCCAAGGAACCCAGTTCTTGCGCTTCCGCGATTCCTGGTTCACGATGATCCTCGGAACAACGGAAGCAAGGAAAGGCGGATCCTTTGAAACTCGTATCAATTTGGAACCCAAAAGGCGGGCAGGGGAAAAGCGTGATCGCGATCAACCTCGCGGCTGCCGCAGTGAGCTTTGGACTCAAGCCCCTGGTTGTCTGCGATGACCCACAGGGAACAGCGACGCTCTTCTGGCGCGGCGGCGAGCTAACGTTCGATGTCGTCGAACAACTCCCGTCGACCAAACCCGATGCACATCTTGTGATCATTGACCACGGAGCCCGCGACTGGAAGACTCCGCCGGCACCGATAGTGATCATGCCGACCAAACCTGATCGCTCGGATATCGCGACCTACCAAGACGCACTGTCGCTCTTGCGTCCGTCCGGCAAGAACGTGATTCCCGTGATCACTGATGCGCAGGGGCACCGCCCAAGCCACACGCGCGCCGTACAGGCGATGCGAAGAGTAGGGGCCTTCGAGCTTCGGTCGTCCGGTGTCTACGGCCGCGCGGCGGAGCAATGGTTATCGATCTTCGACCATCGCCTCGATGGTGCCTACAAAGTCGATGAAAGGCGTGCCGAGTTCGAATCGATCTTGACGGCCGTGCTGAACCTGCACCACCAGACGCAGTCCAATGAACGAGGTGCGGCATGACCGAGCGGCAAGACACACCGGACTGGTTCACCGAAGAAGCGACTCGGGCTGAGGAGCAAGCACTTACGCTAACAGGCGTGAATCCATCCGCGTCTGGTGGACCGAAGATCGAAGTGAAACGCATCAACAAAGCGTTTCAGGTAGAGGAGGGACGCGCCGCCAAGTGGCATCTGCTCGTCGCAAAGCAAAAAGCGGCCGGAAGAGGCCACAAGAGCGGCCCTGAGCTCATCGACGAAGCTCTCGATCTACTGTTCGAAAAACATGAAATCTAGCGCCCTTCGACCGCCAAGCCATTGTGTATCAACGAGGTGACTTGCTTCGTCGACGACCACTGGGGCACGCGTTTGCCGGTTCCCATTTGTCGCTCGCAGCTTTTTGCATTTTCGCGAAGTGACGTGATACGATGAGAGGAGGTAAACGAAAGGAGCACGAACATGACACAAGACGAATACACAGAGGAGGACTTGAGAGAGCACGAAACCGTGCGCAACATCATCGATGGATGTACCGCCGCAACCCGGCGGTGGGTCAACGGCGAAGTGACGAACGATTATCTGGTCCTGCTTTCTGGACTCGCAGGTAGCTGCATCGCCGTTGGAAAACACAGAGGTTTGGCGGGCCACGAACTCGGAACCGAGGAATCGATCCGTGAAGCGAATCACTTGATTGCGAGATTGACTGAGGTGCGAGAGGTGCTGCGGTATCCACAATCGGCGGCGGCAACCCTCGAATCAACGTCGTCCTTGATTGACTCGCAAGAGACAAGACAGTGGCTCGTCAACCAAGAGATGCAGCTAGGCGAGGCCCCAGACTTCCCGTCGCCCTAGTGGACGCGAAAGTACTGGGCGTAGTCACGCATTTGCAGAACATGCCGCCGAAATTCTTTGAAGCGAATGTCCAAATCGATCGGATGTTTTGAAAGCAGGCGCGACGCCCAGTCTGAGTAGTCTTCAAGCATCCAGCCACTGATCGATTTCATCGACTTTGCTGCTTTTGCCGGATCGCAGACGCTCTCCCGCCGAAGCTCTGAAATCAGATCACAAGCGATGCCCCAGCTAACGCTTCGACTCACACGCACGAATTCGCTGTCGAGAGGGTCCAGGCAAAGCGTTTCGTGGATCTCGTCGTCAATCTGAAAGAATCTCAGAGGGTCGGCGTGGTGTGCCCGCGCCTGATTGACCAGACCGACAAGTCGTTTGCCGATCCGCGCTCGTGACGCGGCGTCGGCGGCGAAAGCCTCCTTCAGAATGGGCCATTGCAAGGCGATCCGTCTTCGCAGCAATCGCGTGATTTGTGGGAGCGTCTGCCTCGCAGCTACCCAACTCTCATCTGACATCTTTCGGACTTTTCCAAGGGCATGGAGTTCGTACAAGAGTCGATCGAGTCGTGGTCCGCATACGTCGAGTTTTTCAGCGAGGAGGGCGGCGATACATGACGCTTCGACTTTCGACAACGATGTTTCGAGGAGATGCTCTCGGAGAATCGCCGAAGCCATCACAAACAAGTATCCATCCTCGGTGAACCGAAGGACACGCTCACGGGATGCTGAAAGGGCCTCGAACGGGAGGCTGAGAAGGTTTGCGATAGTGACCGCTAGGGCATCGTCCACGGGTAGGCCGTTGATCGCACGATGAATCGCGGAACGCCTCGAAGGCGATAATTGACCGTCCGAATCTCGAATCATCTTATTGACCGAGCCGTATTGCTCGGTGATGTTATGGCGTAGGATGTCGCCATCAAAGGAAAGGGCCATTGTGAGTCTCCTTATTGGTGGGTTGGTTCACAAGGCTTAGTGGTGCAAAGCCAAATCGTCTCACGAAATTCTGGAATTTCTCGCTCGGGGGCAATCGGGAGATGGGACTGCGTTCGCGGAGATCGCCCAATTCAAGCCTGCTAAACACAAACTCTCGGTTGATCGAGGGCTTGCGCACGGCGGACAATATCGCCTGGGCACGGTTCTATGAGCTCTATTACGACAAGCTGATTGAATGGGCATGTCGCGAAGGTTTGAACGAATGCGATGCCGAAGAGTTTGTCGACGACCTAATCTTTGCCCTAACAAAGTATCTTGGGGGCTTTCGGTATGATCGTTCGAAGGGGAGCTTTCGCGGCTATCTGCGTCGGTCTCTCAAAAATCTGATCAAAGAAGGATTTCGCAAGAAGGCTCGCCACGGCAAGTGTCTCCCAATTGAAGATGAACTCGACGAGCCCGCGGCGCCGGGTGAGTCCTCAATCCTTGAACTCATTTGCGAGGAGTACTCGAAGGCCTGTGCCATCGTGGCGCACCGAGAAGTGCTCGATGAAGCTTCGGAGCGAGAACGCTACATCTGGATCGCGATGTACGAGAAGACGGCAACGATCAAAGAGATCGTTAAGGAATTTGGCGTCAGTGGTCCTCAGCTATATCGCATTAAGAACCAAGTGAGCAAGCGGATGAGGGCACGCTTTGAGGAACTATCAGGTGACGAGTGAATCAATTGATTGTCCCTCGCGAGACGAGTTGACCCGTTTCTTGACGGAGGATGAAGCAGCTCCGTGGATGGAGCTAATCGAAGAGCATCTCTCCTCCTGTGAGAAGTGTATGCGCACACTGGAAACGATTGACGCTGACATCGTTCCAGCGTTGCCGAGGCTCTCAACAGTGTCAATGCGTCAGCAAGCGACATCGAAAGCACCGACACAACCTGAGAACCGCAATCTGGGAACGCCGGAGTTTACCGAATTCGAAATCGGTGATTGCATTGGCAAAGGAGGTTTTGGCACAGTGTATTGCGCCCGCCAACTGAGCACGGATGGGCGAGAGGTCGCTGTAAAAGTGCTCCATGGAACAACGGAGGAAATTGGCAGCGCCGTCGAAAAGGAAATTAGCGTTCTAGCGAGACTCAAACACGAAGGGATCGCTCAGATCTATCAAACGGTCCGAGGAGACGATGGTCGTTTTGGCATCGTAATGGAATTCGTCGACGGCCCATCGCTTGATGTGTTCGCTCGTGATGAATCAGTTGACGTCCAAACGAGATTCGATGTCGCGGAGACTCTTTGTCGAGTCGTCGAGTACATTCACAGCCAGCAGATTCACCACCGCGATCTAACGCCGCGCAACGTGATGATTGCGATTGTGGGTGAAAGACATGTCCCCAAGGTCATAGACTTTGGCCTCTCAGCGCTTTCGACTCAATGGCATGCCCGCGTTCGGAGTGGTGCAGGGACGCTCGAGTACATGTCGCCTGAGCAAAGCGGAAGCATCGAGGGCCCAATCTCAAAGCAAACGGACGTTTACGCCCTGGGACTCTGCATTCTGGAGCTGTTGACGGGCAACAAGCCTGCTCCGATTGGTAACGGCGAATCACGTGCGGATTTTGTGGAGCGAAGATTCGCGACCGACTTTCAGCTCCCAAAACTCGTCGATGACCCACGCATCGTGAATTTTCTCGGGCGAAACCGTGCGGGTGAGCTGGATTTAGTGGTTCGGAAAGCAACGGCTATTGGACTGACTGATCGGTATCGAAACGCGAGTGAGCTCCTCCAAGACTTCGAGGCTGCTTTCAGATTTCAGCCGACAACTATCCGCAGAGATGATCGCGTCCATCGGGCTGGTCTTTTTATCCGACGCCATCGGATTGGTCTTGCCACTGTGTTCGTGTTCATTGCTGTTGGCGGCTTTGCATTGTATTTCGGTTTCAAAGGTGAACAAGAACGGCAACGAGCCGATAGCGTGCTAAATGCCTGGAGTGACGCGATGACGGAGTTCGCTGAGAGCGGTAATCCGTTGCTCAGTAAACCCGACGAATCGACCACGAGCTCCCAGACGGTGGAGATGGCCGAGGTTATCGCTGAGAAAGCTCGTGACAAGGAATTCGGCAACGAGGACGCGATGCTTGCTGCGCGTCTCGCTTCGACGGAGACGCTTCGAGCTTTGGACGAATGTGAGCAAGCGGTGCCAGCTCTTGAGCAGCTCGTCAAAGACGTGGTCGAACGTTTTGGTGAGGAAAGCGACGAAACGGTCACGGTGCGTCTGCATCTGGGGCTCGCATACTTAAGAGTTGGACGGTTCAAAGAGGCGCAGCAGATACTTCTCGATGCGGGCCATCTTTGGCACAAGAGATATGGGTTGCAGGATATACGATTTGGATGCGTCGCCCACTACATCTCCGTTTTGGAATTCAGCGTTAAGAATTACGAGAACGCGATTTCTTGGTGTGACGAAAATCTATCCAACTACGGAAGCCAGGATGCTCCTGATCCCTTACTCATAGCGTTGATTCACGACAGCCGCGGAAACGCAAAATTCAAGTTGAAGCGTTGGGAAAGCGCGCTCCAGGATTACCGCGTGGCGGAAGCTACGTTTCTCGGGTTGACCCGTCCGACTAGCCCGGTCGTGTTGCGCGTGCAAAGCAGTATCGCGCTCACGTTGTCTGACTTGAAACAGTGCGATGAAGCCAAGCAGTTGATCAACGATGTTGTGCGCCGCTACGGAGAGGCCTTACCGAGGGGCGCGAAGGAAACGGACCAAGCCATCATCAACAAGGCCGTTGTGCTCGCGAGATGTGGAGACTTTGATCGAGCCGTTGAGGTACTTCAATCCTTGGTGAAGAGTACCCAGCACGAGGATGTTCGCTGGTTCGCGATGAAGGAGGCTGGTGACATAGAGGCACACCAAAGAACGCAATCAAAGCCACCAGATGAAGGCGAGGGCACTCCCTGAGATATGCGTGAGACAGGAGACGATGAGTAACCGGTCGTCGGTACTCTGTGGCCGCTGCGATCATCCAATGACTTGATCGCGACTCGCCGAGCCAAGCTCGGCGAGGGTCATTGCTCTCCTGTTCAAGGAAAATTCATGTACCACTGCAGTTTGCTCGCCCAGGGCGAAGACGGGAATGCTCTCGTCGGTCTCCTCCTCATCGCCGGGACCATCTGGTTCTTCGCATGGCTATTCGGGCCGAAGAAGTCGAAGGGCTTCACTTTTCAAAGCGAGACGAGGGGCCGCATCAAGCCTCGCTAGAGATTCTACCTGATAGCTCGTATTGAGCTTTATCTATCTCACGGTCGCGCGGGGTGTCTGCGGACACGCGGCCGTGATGTGGTGAGTCGCATAATCCGGCTCACTACGTCTTTTGTTCCTCTGGCTTGGCAGGGGGCATTGTTGAGTTCACTGTTTCTAGTCGCTCTTGCGGAGGAGATCTGATGCAACGACCGCCATGGTGGTTTTGGGTAGTTGTCGCACTGTTTGTTGTGCTGTTCTTGCCTGGCTTTGCCATCGCCCTGGTTCTGTTTTGGCTCGTCATCGAGATCCTCGTGACGGCTTTCGCGCTGAGGAGATTTGTTCTGCCGTTTTTGGGTACGCGGTCGTCGCGAACGCGATCATTTTCAGCAAGAGGAGCACTGCTTCGATGAACGACCTCCTACAGATGATTCGTGATGGCGAGCCTGTCAAAAAAGTACTTTCGACGGTGGCCAATACCGCCATGCCGGAGCTTGAGAGACTTCGAACCATCGATGACGACGAATTCACCTTGCTCAGTGTTTGGGCGACCAGGTCCGCCAACGTTGTGGGTGTTGCGGAGGCGTTGTCGCTGGGATGTGTTCTTTCGATCTTTCGGGCGGCATCCAATACCGACTCGCGTCGAGGCGTATTCACCCGCACATTGGGTGAACTGAGAATCTCGAAGACTCAAGCGTATCGAACCATGGCCGTCTGGCGACGCGTCGGCCCTCGCATTGTGGAGGAACCAGAACTGACGCATATGTTCGTCCCCGAGTCGCTCAAACTTCTTTGCGAAGAACAAACGCCCGATGAAGCTCTCAATGAAGCAATCGAAATGGCTCGTAGCGGCTTGGCTGTTGACATCAAAACGGCGCGTGGGCTGCGAAGAGCTCATGCCAAAACCCTCGGATTGGATCGTGATGCTGATTTGAGTCCCAGGGCTCTATCATCGCCGGCAAAACCGCGGCGAGAACCCGAGTCTGCCGGTCCAAAAGAGGAAGAGGGTGGAGTTCGCCAATTCACAGGCCGGGTTGTGAGTCTCGTGCTCCGTTTTCGAAGCGATCCAGACTCCGTCGACCAAAAGTCGATTGTCGATGACATCCTGTCATTTGTTGAGGAGATCGCGTCTGGTTCGCCAGTACGCTCACGCTCGTTGGGCAGTGGAGGTGTTTCCTGATGTTCGACCAGATGGCTGACGCGTTTGACCACGGCTTCACACCCGTTGGCAGTGAAACCTCACGATCAATCTCGCCGCTCAAGCGACGCAAATCACTGAAAAGCCGAATCACCTTTTGGCTGGTAAACCTGCTTTTGGTCGCACCCGCGATCATTGTGGTTTATCTGACCGTCGTGGCGGATGGCCTGCGCGCATCGATCGACGTCTTCGCGACGCGACTGAACAAGCTTCCAGTGCCGGGGGCAGGGATGCTCGCACAATTCGATGGCTTTGATCGTATCGACATTGCTTCTGTCACGGCGCTGATTTTGTGCGTCACGGTGTCCTATCTGTGGTATCGCATTTTCATTGAACTCAGCGGTCATGGACGGTTCAACAATCCCGACCAAAGGCAAATGATCTTGATGTGGTTCTTTGGCGTCATGGCCATCGTCATCATCGTCGGGGACGCACTGATTTTCCTCGCGGGGATGACCGGTCAAGCGAGTGGTTGGGGCGGCAGCTCTCAACCTATGTGTATCGGGGCGACGGTCGTTTACGCGTTCGGACTGGCGCTCTTAGGAGGGTATCACGCAGACTATCACACTTCAGGAGAGCTCTAATGGGACGATTCACCTACTTGCTTGCAGCGGTCTCGGTCTTGTTGTTGCCGGGATGTGTGAGAAC
>JBCBOT010000194.1:0-14982 GCA_039821165.1 Planctomycetota bacterium
CGGGCATGCTGGTGTAGCTGGCGATGCCCGAAGTGTGGGTGAGCAAGTGATGGATGGTGACGTCGCCCCAAGATTCGGGCGCTTCATCGAGGTGCTTGGTGATCAAATCGCTGACGCTCAGTCGATCGCGTTCTTGAAGAATCATGATCGCCATCGCGGTGAACTGCTTGGTGACCGAACCGATACGAAATTTGGTCGATCGGGTGTTCGCGACACCGTGCTCGAGATCCGCAAAGCCGTAGCCCTGTGAGAGCAGTGGTTTTCCGTCGCGAAAGACGGCGACCGAGCCGTTGAAGTCGCGGGTGGCGACCACGGCATCCATGTACTGATTGAGTTGCGTGTCGAGGGGAGCTTCCGCGCGCGCTCGGAAAGCGAGCGACGTGGTGATCGTGACGATCAGGGTGAGTGCGAAACGCAGAAGGCGTCGTGACATCAAATGGTTCCCATGCAGGTGGAGGCGTGGCGATGGATTGGAGTCAATCGGCGACGGTTCGCGGAAGCGGGGGTGGTCTTGGGAGAAATCTCGGGGGGCGACTGCAAAAGTTGCAGAATCAGGTGCGAGACCAGCGCGGACTCGGTGACTGCATTCGTGTCTCTCTCCGTCCCACGGCTCACAGTGTGGCGTTTCGCGTTCGTCATGGACCTTGGTTGTGCCTTCGTGAGCCGTGGGGCGCAGCGCAGCCACCGGATCCGGCTCGAATTCAGCTGTCGAACCGACGCAGCTACTCGATCGGGGCGTCCACCCAGTCGATCTCCGCAAACGGAATCACGCGGACTTGGTTTTGTCGTTCGAGCGATTGTGTTCCGATCATTCGCGGGAGCGTCTCTTCCTCATCGATCACCTGTTGGATGGCATCGATGCCTTCGACAAAGTAAGCAGTGCTACAGGCTTCGGCATCGGTCGCGTTCGACGCGATTGCGGTCAGCGAAAGCATTTCTCCGGCCGGATAACCGGTGCGAGGATCGATGACGTGGCCGTACCGTTTGCCTCGAAAGTGAAAGAACTGCTTGCCGGATCCGCTGGTGGAGAGTGCTTCGTTGTGCAAACGCAATCCGGCGAGGCGGTCATTGGATCGGAGCGGGTGAGAGATTCCGACGAGCCAGCCGTCTTGTTCGGGTGATTGCCGGCCGCGGGCGAGGACGCTACTCGCCCCGCCATGCAATAGAAAGTTCTCGACACCCGCGTCTTGCAGCCGCTGCGCGAGGCGGTCGAGTGCGTCGCCCTTTCCGATGGCGCCGAGGTTGATTTCCATGCCGGGTTTCCCGAATCGGACTTCGCGGGTCTCCGGGAAGAGTGTGACGTGCTGATAGCCGACTCGTTCGATTGCTTGGGTGATCTCGGCGTCGGTGGGTTTGCGACCGCGCCGCTGCGTGAAGCCCCAGGCGCGGACGAGTGGTCCGGCGGTGACGTCGAAGGCGCCGGCGGTTCGGCGGCTCCACTTGAGCGATCGCTCCAGCAGGGCGAAGGTGGATTCGCAGACGGCCACGGGATCTTCGGCGGCGGCGGCGTTGACGCGGGAGATTTCGCTGGCCTCGTTGTAGACCGTCAATTCCGCTTCAATTTTGTCGAGCATTTCGAGTGCTTCGACGGCGTCTTCGACCCGGTGCGCGTCGGCTTCTGCCAGAATCACGGCGAATTCGGTCGCCATGGCTGGGTGCGTGATCGTGGTCAGCATGGGTGTCGGCGGTTGGGGAGAGAGAAAGACCCCGAACCCGATTCCGCGGCGAAGTCTCCCAACTGGCGACGATATTATTCAGCGGAGACAGCGAAAAGACGATGGGTTGCGTAAAAGTGCATGATCTCGCACAATCTCGCTTCAAGAATGACCCGCCATTTCACCGAAAAGCGGTGGGTAGAGCAGGAGCGGTGGCTGAGTGGTCGAAAGCGCCGGTTTGCTAAATCGGTGGACCGGGAAACTGGTCCCGCAGGTTCGAATCCTGTCCGCTCCGCTGACCGCGAGTTCACTCTCGTAAGACCATCTTTCGCATGCGAAAGTGGTTATCGAACGTGAGATTCGCCGGTCAAACCGGAGCAACAGCGTTGCTCTCTTGAGAGTGTAGCTCAGTCGGTAGAGCATTCGACTTTTAATCGAATGGTCCTGGGTTCAAGTCCCAGCACTCTCATACCGTTATTTACCGAACGAAGCGAGCTTTCGACCACTCGCGTCCCCACCACTTTACCCACCATTTTTTGTAACGCCCCGCAGCTTGGCAACCAAAACTGGCGTTGGTGCATCCGAGTAATGGTCGAGTAACGTTGATGCGTCCGCATGGCGAGTGAGTCGCTGTCGCTCCGAGATAGTCAGATCGCGTTGCAAGTTGGTTGCAAACGTACGGCGGAGATCGTGCGCCGAGGCGTACTTCACCTTCTCACCGTCTGGCTTGGACCATCGCTTCACAACGATCCGTGCTCGCCGGCCAGCGGCAGACAGCACTCGGCCAAGTCGATCGTGGGTCTTGTGCTGTCCTTTGGGTCCGAACGTGCGAAATGGCCATGGCTCTTCTTTCGAGAGCTTTCGAAGCCACTCGATCGCCTCGTTCGTAAGTGGTACCTCGCTCTCAATTCCGGACTTCTGAACGTCGGCGAACTGAATAGCCGCAGTGTCCCTCTCCAGTCGCATCGGATAGTGAACGCCATCGAGCGGTTCCCAGCAGAACAGATAACATTCCGAAAGCCTCAGGCCGATCAATCGCATCGCATGAAGGGCGTTTACGAACGCCTCGGGCTGCTCTCCGCGCTTGATGACGAGAGGGATCGCAGCTTCCATGCGTTCGATCTCCTCAAACGAGAGCGATCTCCCCTTGGCTTTCGTGTTCCGGATTTGCTTCTCTCGCTTCCCCTTTCTCTTTCGGGGCCTGCGAAAGTCGGGAATCATGTCGTAGTCTTGCCCCCACGAAATGATCGACCAAAGGGTCGCCATGTTGCTTTTGATGGTCGACTCTTCGACTCCGGTCGAACGCATGGAAGTCTCGACATCGAGCACCATAAGCGCATTGACGTCCGTGCAAAACAGTCGCGGCTTGCCTCTCGCGACGGCCGCTTCCTTGAGCCGTCGGTGCATCGTCTTGCAGGTCGCACGATGGTTTCGCGAGAGTTTCGACAGATGCTTGTCGTCGACCTCGATCCAGTAATCGTCCCACGAAAGCCCGGCGCCAGAAACATTCAATTCCTCTTCGAGCTTCCGGCGCTCGGTCTCCCTTGCGCGCTGGGTCTTGCCGCGGCACTTCCGCTGACCGCCGGTCCACCTAAGCAGATGGCCTTCCCGCTCAGAGTTAACTATCCGGACTTTGATCACTGCCACCCGGCCCTCCGGTTTTGTTGCGGTGATAGAAGTCGAGAAGGTCGGATTCGTGGTAGATCCGCTCGTTCTTGTCGACCGACTGCGTCTGAACCGTCAGCCCTGCGATCTTCATGCGGTAGTTTTGCCGCCACGTCGACCACGAAGCGACCCCAAAGAACTCTTTTGCCTCGCCCTCGCGAACGAAGCCAATCGCTCGCATGGGGTGATCGGCAGGAAATTCCACGCATTTTGGCTCTTCTGCTTGCTTTGACTTGGACATGAATATGACAATCCATTGACATAGCCCACCGGCTGGCCGTAAGCTACGTACAGACCTCCAGCGGACCCCCTCTATCAGGGAAGGAAGTTGGTTGCTGATTCATCCGAAGGTGTGAGAAGTTGGACGGTGAATTCAGCGGAAAGACGGTGCGAAGCCCGGCCAGCTGGTCGGGTTTTTTCGTGCGCCGTTGGAGGGCCGCGTGATCGCGGCGTAGAGATACAGCGAGCGCACCGAAGCGCTCGCGGCGACAAAACATTCATCGATACCTTCCGTGGCTGCGGAGGGTGCTTTGGGTGCGGGTCGTTTAGGGATGCCAGTCCCCATTCGACCTCGCCGTTTTCTTCCGATTCCGAATCTAACGGGGTCGCTGAACAGACGCCACAGCTAGCGTGGCAACCCCCCTGAAAATGGTCCGCTGTCGCGAGGGTCGCATGATTCCACGGGGGGGTTCTGAATCGGCGTGAGAGTGGGCCCAGTTGTTTTCGAGTCGCGTCCGTGTTGCGATTCCAGGCCACGCGTGCCCCCGCACGAGTTGGGAATAGATGCCGTCTAGGCAGGATTGGATGTTTCGAGAGGATACCGATGGGGGGATTGCAGTCAACACCGGGTTGGGCGAGAATTTCCAGTGCGACATGTATTTCAACCTGCATTTATTGCGTGAGTTTTCAATGCCTGCACGAAAGCCTGTAACTGATCAAGAGAAGGCATTAGCTTTGAATTACCCCTCAAAGGGGTCGCGGAATCGTGCGATCGTGTATTGGAAAGGGCAGTCGCTTGACCTCGGGCCCTATCGTTCTGCCGAATCGTTTTTCACCCTGCTGGCTCTTCGAGAGCATCTGGCGCAAGGCCACCAACCGCCGCAAATGAAAGCCTTGCGTGAATCGGCGATCAGGCATGAACGGCCTGATGGCTGGAACGACGCAGTTGCCGAGCGTGACCGGCTCCGCGACCAAGCTGAGTGGATGCAGGCGGCAATGGGGGATCAAGAGGATGCGATCCTTGCGACGCTTGAGCGGAGGGATGAACTGAAGGCGTTGAATACGACGCTCAACCAGGAGATTGCTGATCTGAAAAGCCGTAGGCCATGGCGAACGTGGGGGCTTACTGCTTTAGTAGCAATCGCGGCGGTGTTCGCGTTCTCCAAGCTGTGGATTGGCCTTCCCCCGAGCGTGGATGGAGAAGTACTTTCAGCGGTTGAGCGTGGAGCTGTCCGGCAGATACGGATTAACGCATCGGCGACGCAGCGGCGAACCCGTATCAACGCGACATCTGACACGGATCGTGTACTCGAACGGATGCAGAGAAAAGCACAGGAGGCCAAGGAATGGCGCGACTCACAGGAAAATCAGCACTTAGCAAATCGTTGATCCCGCTTGGATGGCTTGTCAGTTTCGGAGTTGGCTTAGTTGCCTCGGCGGGTGCCAGCACTTCCGATAGCGAGCCACCCGCCGTTGTCCCCCCCTCCAATATCTGCCAAGGGTGCCAAGAGGAATGGGCAGCGTGGTTTGCAGCCGCAGCCGCAGCCGACGCGGCTGAGCTCGAAGAGCAAAACGCCATGCAGGACTATCAAGACTGCATGCAAGAACAGGGCGGCGGCTCCGGAACCCCGCCCCGACTGAAAGACAGCGGCGATTCGATCCTAGTCACTACCAACGCTGATCTCAGCGAATAGCGACCCGGCCGGTTTCCGCTCCACACCCTTGAATGTGAGCGGAAATATGTCCGACGACGATTTTTTCACGCTTGTTGCGGAGCTCGTGACGCCATCGGGCAGGATGGCGAGCGACTGCGTCGCTGATTGCTTGGCCCAACGGGTTCTGTTGGTGGTGAGAGGCCAGAAGGAACCCGAAGGTGCGTCAGAACGCATTTGGGCGATTCTGGTACGCGAAGAGGCGGACAAACAAGCCAGCGAACGGCGGCATTGCGCGTGAGTGGTTTCTGCGTCGGCTGATTGCGAAACACCGGGACAGGGGAAGGGAACGGCATCCGATGGGGACATCGAATGTTTCGCCCTCTACCCGATCCGGTTTCGTAACCAATGACCACGACCGCCAAACGCCGCACCCTGTTCAATCGAATTGGGGGCTACCTCAGCCGCTCTGCGAATGCGGGCGGTCCGACTCCTCCAACGTTCACCGATCAACAGCGTTCGTATCTCGTTGATTGCGGGATGGCTCACGATGCGAGCGATGACACCGTCCGGCGGTTCGCTGCGGGGCTGGATGACTTCGCCCGCGCTGAGCTCGAACAACTCGGTGACCAAGGCTCGCCGCAGACCGGCGAACCAACCGTCCAAACCGAAGTCGTTCGCGCCGAACCGATCGAACCGCAATCGACCATCGTACCGACGACCGCTGAGTTGCAACCGATCCAGCGAAACGATGTCGACATCCAAGCCGAGATCGACGCGGGTATCCAACGCGCTCTCGAGCAACGCGACACGGCGAACGCTTCTCGGCTCGAGTTCATCCGCGAACTGGACGGCGACGACATCCCGCGTGAATTGGTCCAACGTGCTCAAACGGAAGCATGGGACACGGCGCGCATCGCGCGCGAGTTTCGAAACGCTGCTCGGACCCAACGTCCCGATGCGATCAGCCGCGGCCCCGGGATTCATGTCACCGGCGCGGAGCAACGGAACACGCGACAAGCGTTGCAAGCTGGACTTTTGCTGCGTGAGGGTATCTCGCTCGACGATCCGTTCTTGCGAACGAGCCAAGCCGCCGCCGTGCTCCGACGTCCGCAAAACGATGCGGGTTGGCTGCATGATTTGAACCGGTCTGGTTTCGTCGGTGCGGACGATGACAGCCAACGTGACGCGTTTCTTCGCGCGACTGATACGGCACACCGTTTCGCCGAGATGCCGCTCGTCGATTTCTGCCGGATGGCGTTGCAGATCGAACGCAAGAGCATCCCTTGGGGACAAGAGGAAATCGTTCGAACGGCACTCAGCACCGCAACGCTTTCGGCGGTGTTCTCGACGTCGATCAACATGCAGATCCTCGCCGCCTACATGGCGAAACCGGATACAACGCAGGGTTGGACCTACGAAACCGACGTCAATGGTTTCCAGCAGCAACAACGTGGCCGGATGACCAAGGGCAGCGGCATGGCCAAGCTGAAGAAGGGTGGCACGCCCCAACCCATCACGTTCAGCGACGTGACCGAGAACTATGCGGCCGAACGGTATGCCGGCCGTTTCGTGATCGATGAACAAGACATCATCGACAATACACTCGGTGGCATCCAGGAACACACGACTCGCGAACTCGGCGAGTTGGCCCGTGAAATCAAAATCAATCTCGTTTACGCGGTTCTCCTTTCGAACCCGAACATGCGAGACGGGAACCCGTTGTTCGACGCGACTCACGGTAACACCGGCACAGGACTCGGCTGGGGCCTGACCAGCTACAAAACGGTTCGCGCGGCGATGGCAACGCAGACCGAGAACGCTCGCAACATCGATCTTTCGTTGCGACACGTGATCGCTCCCGAGTTGCTTGAATTCGAAGTCAACCAACTGTTGACGTCCGCCGAGAATCGTGGTGCATCGGGCGAGACGGGAACGAGTAACCCGGCTCGAGGAACTGCGTCGTCGCACTTCGACGCGCGACTCGACAATGGCGTTACCAATCCGGCGACGGACGTCTTCCATGCGGGATCTTCGTCCACATGGTTTGGGGCAACGGCCGGCGGACGGGCGGGCATTGAAATCGGCTGGCGACGCGGCACCGGTCGCGCACCTCGGATGGAATCGGGGGTTCTTCCGACTTCCGAAGGTTACGGGATCGTGTATCGCGTCAACGTCGACCTCGGTGTCAAAGCGGTCGATTGGCGCGGCCTCTATCGCGCCCAGGCGTAAACGCCACGTCGCACGCTCAACAACACGGCGGGGACATCCCCGCCGTTTCTTTTGTCTCGACCGTTTCTAATTCCAACCCAGGTACCACGATGATTTACATCGTCTCCGCAAAAAGCGATTTCGCGATCGGCGAACACAGCGTTCCCGCCGGCGAAGAGATCGCGGTGATTCTGATTCCGCATGACGCTTGCCGGGTCGGGACGCTCACGAGCATTTTGAAGCAATCCCATTTGGTGGATGTTTCCGAAGCTGATCCCGGCGACCTCACCTTTGCACTCGGCAGGGCGGTTGCGCCAAGTCCGTCGCCCGAAGATGCCGAGCCCAAAGACTGGGCAACGGTCGTCGCCGAGTTGGAAGTCGACGAACTCGAGAAGCTACGCGAAGCACTCAGCACGGTGTCGGGGGATGACGTCCACGACGCTATCGATGATTCGATGATGACTCCGGAAGGGGTTCACACCGTCACAGCAGACAGTGTTCTCGCCGACATCATGGATGTTGCCGCAATCGGTCGCGATGTTCCGACGATACTCGCCGAAAACAACATCGAAACGGCCGGCGAGCTTCGTGAATGGCTGGCCGCCGAGGATGGTCGATCGATCACGCAGTTCAAGGGCGTCGGCCCCGGGTACGCCGCGAAGGCACTCGAGACGACGTTCGGGCTCGCCGATTTCCTCGCGTCGCCGATGGATGATGAAGAACCCGCCGACGCGGAAACGGATGAATCGCCAACCGAAACGGCGCAGTCCTAGCCGGGACGTTCGCCCGTTCGGCCCAATCATCAAGGCACCTCGAGACGGGTGCGAGTGAGCGCCCGCCCCCGCTTCACTCGCACCCGTTTTCGCTATGTCCGTTCAAAACTTCAAGCCTGCCCACGAATGCCAAATCCCTTCCCCGGTCGCCGCGCCGGCATCGGGGCAAATCATCGTCGATAGCGTTTTGGGATCCTGCATCGTCCAGGGACTGAAACTCTCCGATGTTATCGTCGGAACCGAAATCACCGTGCGGCACTCGAAGGGTCCGAGCGTTGTCATCGACGCGCCGAGTTCCTTGGTGCTGGCGAAAAACGCCGATGTTCGGATCGATGCGGCGGGAACCAGTGTCGTCGCATCCGGCGGCACCGTGATCGGGAAAGCGTTGTTTGAAAAAACCGCCGGGCAAACGAAAGTTTACGTTCTGTTGACGTGATCCAGTGGCCAAGCTCGACGGACTCTATCAACTCGGTGCCGACATCGTCCAAGCGTATCACGGCGACGCGTCGGCATTGTCCGTCACTCGGCTAGGAACTTCGACGGCCGAAGTGACACCGGCAACGCTGTTCGAAGAAAAAACGGTTTGGCGATCCGATCCAAACCGCAACTCGGGATCACGGCATCGGGTGATCACCCGACGCGTCGTCGTGCCTCGCGATGTCGCGGACATCCCGGTCGGCTCGCAAGCGATCATCGACTCGGTGGCTTATCGGGCCGAAACCGTCAAACGCTCGCCGGCGTCCGGTTGCCAAGTTTTGCTACTCACTCGCAACGCCGTCGATCAAGTCTCGCGGCCGAATTCGACCGATTGGAGCTAGTCCGACATGGCACTCGCCGACGCATCGTCGCCCGTGTCGCGAACCGCGGTCGCGCTTGAAAACATGTTGAACGCGACGCATGCCTGGTCCAATCTCAGCGGCGCGATGGTCCATCACAACCATTTGCCACCGCCCAGCGCTCTATCGCACAGCAAAGCCGAACTCGTCGGATTGCGCCCCTACGCGTTGATTTGGACCGCCGACAACGGCTATCGCGTGGAGCGTGACACGGTCAACGGTGACGATTGCTTCATGTCGTCCGGGAATCTCATGATCGAGATTCAGCGCAACGTTCCCACCGGTGAAGACTATGCCGAGGCCGATCGGTCGTTTGAAAACCTTTGGGGGGCGATCATGGCCAGCGGCAACGCGGCCGAACCGGGTTTGATGGAACTCGCGGGTCAACTCGAACACTTGCCGATTCGTTCGATCCAA
Organism: Planctomycetota bacterium; assembly: GCA_039821165.1. Classification (GTDB taxonomy): domain Bacteria; phylum Planctomycetota; class Planctomycetia; order Pirellulales; family Pirellulaceae; genus Stieleria. The sequence goes on from JBCBOT010000194.1 coordinate 9,429, forward strand.
CACCTCGAAAGCACTCGAACCGCTCCCGACAAAGTCGACGCGATCGGCGACGCGCAGCGGGTCTTCCTGCATCTTCACTGGTCGATGGGGTGACGCGATGCCGACGACGGACATCACGGCCATTTGGGATGCAAACTCGCAACTGAACGGGAGTTTCTTCGACCAAACGAGCCAAGACGTTACCGACCCTTTGACCGGTTTTCGGTTCGATCTTTCGAGCATCACCGGACAGATCACTGGTGTCGAAATCCGGTTTCAGTTCAGTTTTGCATTGATCAACGACGGTCTGAGTACCGCTTACGGTGGATTCGCAACGTCGGACCAATCGCAACCGGCGAGCGGATTCGATTTCGCGAACCGATACAACACCGGCGAAAACCAAATCGACCCGATCACGGGACCTTTTTCGGTGGGGCCCTGGTACGCGATCGATATCTCGTCGGAGTATGCGAGCCAATTCGGAACGGGCAAGCCGACGGGCGACGCACTGGTCGCCTATGTGGAGCTCGAGAACTTTGACGGTGGCATTCGAGCAACAGAGCGAGGTTCGGACGTCCCGACGTTGCGGGTCACCTACGCCGCCGCGGGGCAAACGATCGTCACCGGCCGGGCGATCGAAACGAATGTCGCGCGAGCCGCAACAGTGCTCCAGTCTGGCGGAGGTAGTTCCGTTCAAACCGCGCGCGTCACCGAGACCAATTCGGCGATCGGAGTCGTTATCGAGGCACCTCGATCGATCCAGACTGGAAGAGCGATCGAAACCAACACGCCGAGGCCGGTTTCGGTATCGCGGGACGTGATCACCCAGCGGGTACAAGAAACCAACAACGCCCGCGGTCCGACATCGTTCGTGATCGGTCGCAACATCATCGTCGGCAAAGCGATCGAAACCAACGTCGCGATCGGTGTCACGATCAAATCGCCGCGATCGGTCACCACGGGGCGAGCCATCGAAACCAACAACGCCCGATCGGCAATCGTCACAACGTCCGGCGATTCCCTCATCCCCGAGTACTTCGCGAACTATGGCTAATTTCGTTTACAACGTCGGAAAAGGCCGGCTCGCCGAAATCGTCCGCACTGGCGGAACGCTGGGTTTGCTGTTGTTGAAAGCGGCGGACGCGGATGCGATTTTGCAAGACTTGACGTCGATCGCCGACATCTTGGCCAACGGCAACACAGAAGAGGCGGACTTCACCAACTACGGCCGCCAAACACTCTCGGCACTGTCTCAACTCCAAGACCAAGCGAACGACAAAACACTCGTCGACGCCAACGATGTCGTTTTCGCATCGGCCGGCGGCGCGACAAACAACAATTTGACCGATGCGGTGATCTTTCACACGCCGACCGGTGTGACCGACGACAGCGGCCGAATCCCGATCTTGCAACTCGATACCGTTGTCACGACGGACGGCAACAATCTGACGATCCAATTCGCTAGCGGTGGTTTTTTCGAAGCCGTCTAACTCCAACTTGCAAACGATATTTGCAAGTTCATTTCCATGCTTCGCAACGTCGCCAATCAGCGTTTTCACGTCACCGCGTTCGGCAACAACGGGACCGTTTCGGGCATCGCGTCGCAAATCACTTGCGAGCTCGCAAAGGATGGCGCAGCGGCCGCGGCGCTAAATCAAGCGAACCCGACTGAGAAGGGTACGACCGGCCGTTACGTGTTCGACTTGTTGCAAGCCGAAACGGACGCGTACGAACTCGATTTCCGCCCCATCACGACCGCAAACGGCGTGCAACTGATCGGGGAACCCTCGAGCGTTATCTACACACAGGCGCCCGCGTCGGCCGGGTCAAGCTCATTGGCGTCGACCGGCGGATTGTTTGACGGCGCGAACATCGAGCTATTCCAAGACGACGACTACAGCGGCGTTTTCGCGATCGTTTGGGACATCACCAAAGCCGGTACCGATTTCACAGGCGTTAGCGGGGCCTTGTTCGGTGCTGGGCAGACGCCCGGCTCTCCGACCATCACACCGACGACGATCGCCGTTTCCAATCTCGCGGTCGGATCAATGCGAGTGACGGCGACATTCGACAAATCTGGACTGCAGGGCACTGCCGGCCGGTATCCGTACACGCTCAAAGCGTTGATCGGATCCAGCCGGCATACGATTCAGCAAGGCACGGTCACACTCTCGCCGACCTACGTTCAATTCTCGACATGAGATTTCCTATTTCGTGACCGTCGTAGCAAGACGAAAGGGCATGCAACCAAGGTCAGCAGCAACGATGACGGTTCCGGTACCGCATTGGCTTCGATGGTGGCGTTGCTCAAACGGACAAGGTCACTGCCGACGCTGCCATTGCTGTCCACGACGAAATTCAATCGATCGCCAATGTTGACTGAGATGTTGGTAAGTGAAAACGCGTCGGAATCGGAGAATCCAGACATCGAACCAGATGCCAAAGTGTTGGTGCTATCGTTTTGCTCAAAGAACCACAGTACGTCTCCGGAGAGCCCCATTGCCAGGGAGAAATCGACATTCGCAGTCCCAGTAAACGGGCTTGTCCAGCTAAGGATAGCGAGCCCTGCACCACCGCCACCGCCGCTCTGACCGGGGTGAATCGCAAGTTCGTTAACCTGCCAAGAACTAACGCCGGGTGATGTTGTATTCACACCTGCGAATGGCCTTTGAGCGGTGGCAACTCCTGGATCGGCGTGCCAAACAAGCGAGCCGCCGGCGGCTCCTCCGACCAACGGGTCAACTTCGGTGAACAGCTCATATGCTCCGTCACGAAGCGTATCGTTCGAATAATGGTATGACCAGACTCCGTTTGGATTTGATCCGAAACCGAAATCGGTAGTAGCGTTGTAAATGATTCCAGCATCACAGGTGGCTGTGCAGTATGGAACCAAAACCAAGACAGAGCATCGCATGAGCATTAGCAGAGTCGATTGAACCATGAGCAAATTCCTTTCGGGTCTGAGTTACAGTCAGGACTTCTGGCTAGCTGAGATCACCGGTCGAGTATAAAGCATTGATTAAGAGCTAACAGGTCATAGCCATCTCTAGGTTCTGGGCAGGACTGACGCATGATTCACATCAAACATCGTCACCGCGGGACGATTCCGCGTCGGATGAAGTCGGCCCACAACAAGGCGGTGAAAGCCGGGCTGTTTGATACGGTCGAGTACTTTCACTTTCAATTGCGGGATCGTCGATTCACAAAGGCCCACGCGTCGGCGGCGGGCTATTGGATCCGCAAGCCCGGCTACATGAAGCAAAAGCGGCGACGCTGGGGACACGATCGACCGCTCGAGTTCTCGGGCGAAACTCGTGACCGCGTCGGCCGACAGTACCGTTTGACGAGCACGTCGAAACGGGGGCGGGCAACGTATCCCGGCGGACGCGGTTTCAACCGCCGTCATCCGAGCAGCCCGATTGATATGCGGGAGGAATTCGAACGGACGTTGCCCGAAGAGGAAATGCAATTCGTTTCGATCCTCGATCGGCGTCTCGACGCGGCATTCGAATAGCGGGACATGACGACGCGGCGGCGTGAACTGGCTAGGGAAACAACCCTCGCCCCGTTTTCGGCGTCGCAATGAGTCACACCGCATATCTGATTGAAATTGATCCCGTCGGATCGGCCTCGGCGGCGCTCATTCCCGCGATCGGTCGGCAAGAAATCACGAGCCGTTCGGAAGTCTCCAACGATGTCGACGCGGGATCGGTCTATCCGCGTTGTGTCACGATCAACGCCCAGAAGAACGAACTAACTTTCACGACCAAAGACATCGGGGCATTGCTGGCCCTGATCGGTACCGAAGGAGTCGCGATCGAATCGGTGAAGGCTTGGGAGATTCAAGTCGATCCCGTCACCGGTCGCGCCCTCACCACCGCGACGCACCGAACGTTGACCGCGAGTCGTGGTTTGTTGGTGCCGACGCGTCTGACAGCCGAGCACCACGCCGACGCGACGATCGATGTCACGTTGTATGCGCTGAAAGACAACGCGACGGATTACACCGCCGCCAATCTTCCGATCGTGGTCGAGACGGGCCAAGCGTTGCCGACGGGCCTCACCGCCGGCGAGCGATACACGATCGGCCCATCGTGCCAAGTTGCCGGTCAATCATTGCCCTCGAACACGCGTTTCGAGGTTGATTTCGGAAACTCCGTCACTCCGTTCGCGGATAACAGCGAGCCTTGGGACGACCAATGCGAAGTCGAAGTCAAACCGGCCGTGATCATTGGCGGACGAAACGTGGCAGCCTTCGGCGCGACGCTCGGGCTTGCCGGCGCGGCAACCACGCACGCCGACACGGACCTCTATTTGCGGCGACGATCCAAACAGGCGGCGGGATTCACCGCCGCCGGTTCGGCGCATCACATCAACATCACCGCCGCCGGTATCGCGCATTGGGAGCAAGCATTCAGCGCCCAAGCCAACGCAAGGGTCGAAAAGCGAATCCGCATCGACACCCATCACGACGGGACCAACACGCCGATCGTTGTGGCGACTGACGTCGCCTTGCCGTAATGGACCCGCACATCTGGAACTCTAACCCCGACGCCGGCCCCCGGGAATTCGACGACATGCCCACCGAACGCAAACCAAAGCCCGAACCGACCGCCGCGCGAATTCTCACGCGGACGCTAGCGTTTTCGCTTGTGACCGCGATCGCAAAGCTCGCGGAACTCGATGACGCTTCACTCGAGCAAGCAATCTGCGAAGCCTACAAAGAGGGTGACGCGGACAAGATCAGCCGATTGATCGTCGATGCCGAGTCGCGGAAGGATGCCGCGAAACGCGACGCCGCAAAAGCCAAGAGCAAACGCGGCAAACCAAACAACGCCGAGCCAAAACTCGGCGAGTGATCCGGTTTGACGGCGGGGCGGCGGTGGCATGGCCGTCGTTACTCAGGAACCCGAGTGTGTGGGTCTCAATCCTGCTCACCACTCACCCCCACGCGTCGCGAAGGCCAACACCAGCAGCGTTGAGATGGCAACAAGCTGAGATGGTTTGCCGGATCACAGATCCACTTTACCCCCGAGATGATCCATGGAACCCGTCGAAGTCATTCCCGTTGGTAGCACCGTCTCGATCGGAGACGGCATCGAAGGTCGGATCACCCAAATCGGCATCAGTGCTAGCGGCGTCACTTACGAAGTTACTTGGTGGAATGGAAGAACTCGCGTTACTGCTTGGATCAGCGAACTTGAGATTGAAAACGCTGCTACACGGCAACCGATTGGATTTGCCCAAGAAGTGGGGACTGAATGATGACCGCCGGCCTGATCTACTTCATTCCGACCGAAGAGCACAAAACGAAGTGCCCGCCGGAATTGCTTGCGGAGTTCATGCTCGAGGGCATCATTGAAAACCCTCGTGTCGCGCACCTTCACGCCGGGCCCAACGGCAAACCCGGTCTGCTGGTCATTGAAAACGTGACTGGCCGGATGAAGCCGCCTCAATATCACGCCGACCGCCAGAGTTGGCGACAGTCGCTCGACACCGAAGCGTGGATCGGGTTTGAAGGTGACCGGCCGCCGTCGATCGCCGTGCTGGCGCGAGAGCATCAACTACCGGGTCG
>JBCBOT010000195.1:0-14856 GCA_039821165.1 Planctomycetota bacterium
CGCGGAGCAGTGGGGCAAGCTCGCGGAGAAAGTCGCCAACGAAATCTTGATCGAAGACTACAACAAGAAAATCGTCGACAAACTCAATCGCGCGATCGACAAACGTCGTGACGACCTTCGGCTCTCACCGACGGACTGGTGGAAGAAGCTCGAGGGATCGAAAGAGTAACCAGATCACCCGCCATCAGTCGCCATCAGTCGCCCGATTCGAGCCGACTGATAAGCTTGTTGTACTGTCCCTTTGAAAGAAACACGCGGTGGCAGCCGTTGGATGGAGTCACCTGAACCGTCTCTTTCGACTCAACGTCCCAGCTCAGTATTTGCCGGGATTGTGTGTCGATGTCGATGAAGTAGTAGAGCTTCTTCTCGTTCGACTTTGCCATTTCAAAGGATCACTCACCGAAGACCGCAATCTGGTAAAGGTGGAATGTGCCTTTGCCGTCGAGGCCGACTTTGATGTATTCGGCGGACGTGTCAGGAGGCAGGTCGATCATCCACTCTCCTTGCATCTTCTTTGCTTTCCAGACCTCGCGATACTGTTTGTCGTCGTCACTGATCCAGACCGTCAAGCCTTCGGCCCGCGAATAGAACTGTGACGAAAGGCGATTTTTGAGCCAGATGTGCTTGATCGACTTTTTGCCTTTCAGCCGCACCGTGACCTCCGGAGACTCGATGTCGTGGTCCGAATGAAAGGAAAAGTCGTTGTGGGGATGCCCGGTTGGCGTCAAAATCACTTCGGCTTGCGAGTTCCAAGAGTTGTTTCCGAACCGGCTTCCCAAACGAATCCCCGCATCACGCGAGATCTCAAGCGAACCATTGTGCTCACGAAGTGTCGGTGGCTTGCGGTACTCGGACGAGTACCAACCATCGCGTTTGATTTGCCGCACGCCACGTTGGCTCGAAAGATAGGACACGAGATCGAGAAACTCGATCGGCGCGATTTGCTTGACCAAACCCTCCGGCATCGAACTCGCCTTCATTTCCTTTTGAAGATCGATGTCGTCGATCGCGATGTCCACACGTTTTCCATTCGCGACTCCGAGCGAGAGTGTGTCCTCGGTTTGGGCGATCACAAAACCGTTGTGCACATCGCCATCCACAGTCAAGACACTGACCGTTTCGTAGCCTTTACTGATCTCGGCATTCGGCATCACGATCGTTTTGATGATCTGTTCGGTGCTCATTCGAGAACCGATGTCAGTCAACTCGGGACCAAACTTTTTGCCGAGGTCGCCGATCATGTGGCAAGCCGAGCAGACCTGCTTGAAGACACCTTCACCACGTGAGGCATTCCCACCTCGAATCCCGGCGAGCGCTCGGATTGCGGTGTAGCGATCCGCCTCCTTGGCATCGACATCATCAGCGATCTCGAGCGGGACGACCGCCGCACCGCCGGGGCCGCTCATCTGCTTGTAGCGTTTGAAATAGTTGCGGGATTTGTCGCTGCTGGACGCGAGGAACGTTTCCTGCTTTTGCTGCTCCGACCACATCGGCTCTAACGCGTGCAAAGTGTGCTCGAGCGTGTAGTGCAACCAATAGTCCATGGGCTTCTCGACGACCGACAAAGCGAGGGCCGTTGCATCGGCTGACTCCAGATAGCTCACGCCACGCACGGCTTCGAGTCGGACGCGCGGGTGAGCGTCGTGGAGAGCCGCCGCCAACGTTGCTTTTGCTCCGTCGCCGAGAAGGTGGATTTGATTGGTCACGGTGTTGACGGCGGCGGCCCGTGCTCGGAAGTCGTCACTGGCCAAGATTCGATCGATGAGGCCCGGTTTTAAATCACGAAAACTCTCCTGGATCCACATCGCTTCGCAGAGCTTGCGAGCATCGGTGGTATCGCCGAGCCAAGTGTTGATCGCCGCATACACGTCATCTTGCTTTCGATCACGTAGTTCACGTCGCACCCGATAGCGCGTCCTGAGTTCGGGAACGAGCAAGTGTTCGAGCAATTCGACCTCGTTCTTCGTTGTCAGGTCCACGACGGGAAGCAGTGGTTTGTTCTTGTTGACCAATCGATAGACGCGGCCGTGGGTGTGATCCCGATTCGGATCGCGTTGCGAATATTGCATGTGCCCGATCAACGCGTTGCACCAGTCACCGAACCAAATTGCTCCGTCAGGACCAACTTTCGGATCGACAGGTCGGAAGATGATGTCGGTGGACGAAAGCAAATCGTCGATGCGTTCGCCTTCGTATCCCGCACCGTCCTCCTCGTATCGAAGGTTGAATCGAGGCATCCCGTGCATGTTGATCACGCACGCATAGATGAATTGGCCTTGGAATTCATCGGGTAAATGACGCGAGAGAAGAAACTCGTTTCCGACGGCAGGCCGCATGCCTTCGTTATTGAAAACCGGTTCCAGCGTCTTACGCGTGTCAACTTCCTTTCCCGCCAGCGGAGCGATCCAGTGCTGTTTTGCATTGGTGCCGTCGCCAACGATCCCGTTTCCCCATTCATCGAACACCAGACACCACGGGTTTCCGTAACCCGGGGTTCGGTAGTGGCTAACGCGTTGGGATTTTGGATCGAACACATAGGCACCGCCGGTACCCTTGTTTCGGAACGGTCCCCACGGTGTCTCCATCGTCGTCGACAGCGCGATGCCTTCGAGCATGTGCAACATCCCGCCGTGCGACCACTCCCAAGCACCCACGGTATGGTGCGTGTCGTCGGTCGCGATCCCGTCGATGAGGTTGATGACCTGATCCGCTTTGTCGTCGCCGTCGGTGTCTTTCAAAAACAGGATGCGCGGTTCATCCACCACCAGGACACCGCCGTCATGAAACTCGAAGCCCGTCGGACAGATGAGCTTGTCGTAAAACGTTGTGCATTTGTCGGCCATCCCGTTGCCGTCGGTGTCTTCCAAAATCAACAGGCGATCACTCGGCGGTGCCGCACCGGGTTGCCACTGCGGGTAGTTCGGCATGCACGACACCCACAACCGACCTTTCGCGTCAAACGCGATTTGGTTCGGATTGGCCAATTCGGGAAACTCTCTCTCCGAAGCAAACAGTTTGACTTCCATGCCCTCGGGCACCGTCATCATGTCGATGGATTCTTCTGGTGTCGGGTAAACCAATTCCTTCGGCTCGCGCATCTTGCGAAAGTTGTCATCGCGTGTTCCGAACATCGTGGTGGGAACGACGACATCACCGGTCTTGGAATCATCGGGCTCCGCGGGAACCGATTTGCCAGCGGCGAGATCCCAAAGGTACTGATCGCGGACGTTCACCATTTCGCGAATCTTGCGATACTCGCTCGGGAACGTCTCCGTGTCCCAAGTACGTCGACCGCCATAGACGTACCAGCCGTTGAGCATTCGATAGTCTTGGAGGTGCAACCAAGCTTTGTCCTTCACCCAACGCAGCACATTCGAGTACGACTCCGGTGCGAAATGCATCGATGACTCGAAGAGTTTTTCATCAAGCAATTGAGCCAATAGACGGTCACCCTGCTCATTGAGATGCAGACCGTTGATGGTGAACTGTGGCCCCGCCGCTTCTTCAAACTGGGTCTTGGTGTCGTCGAAGACATCCACGAACGGGAGCTTCATTTCGTCGGCGAGTTCACGGATCGCGTTACGATACGCGGCGAGGGCAACGTTGCGCTCGGCTGCGTCGGGATGAAGCGGATCGCCGGTCGACTCAAATGCAATCGGACTGACGAGCACAAACCTCGCTTTACCACCCGAATACTCCGTGTTGATGCGACTGAGGTAGTCGCGGTACCGCTGCTTGAAGTCACTGAGGTTTTCGGGTGACGTGCCGGCGTAGGATTCATTTGTTCCGAAAAAGCACAGGTACAAATCCGGTGCGAAGACCTTCATGGGGTCATCAATCTTGGTGTAGCTGCTCGGACGCTGCTGGTTACCGACTTCATCGGCCGGCCACGAGAAGTTGCGAAAGCGGACTTGCTTGTCTGCGTGACGGAAATGAAATCGCGTTTCAAAGTGACCGAAAAGATTCATCCGCTCGCCGAGCGAGTTGCCGACCAACGCGACTTTCTGGCCGGGCTGGATCTCAAGCGGCTTTCCGGCGACACCAACCAGCGGCGCGATCACCAGTGTTAGCAGAACGAAGAGGGAACCTTTGATGAAACTGTATCCTTGCATCGGAATCCTTGAGGTGACGCTTCGAAGCCGGCGAAACATGCCGACGGTTGGCGATCGAGGTGGGTATTGGAGGGGGTCACTAGTATAGACCGATCGCGGGCCCATTCACGCCACAGCAAATCACCAACGGGCGTGCCCTGGGAGGTGGTTTTTCCCCGTTCCTCGCGAGCATTTGACCCAACCGATCGGTCGTTGGCCGCTGGTCGCGACCGTCCATCCCGATTGAGTCTCGCAGGGCACCACTTGGCCACGGAGATAGTCCATCGCGTGAACATCATCGAGCTCCACGGTTTGACGCGCGGCAAGATTCCGCTGCAGCGCCGCGGCGTGTGACGGCTTCCAAGTACTCCCGGTTCGGTACGCGAGTTCGGGACCACCGATGGCCACCGACTCGACCCAACTCGGCGCATCGTCCGGCCATCCCCAGAGCACCGCATCGGTTCCATGAAGACGCGACGGACACGTTTCAAACAGGCTCGCAATCTCTACGGGTAGTCTCGGAGGCTTTCCGCGTTTGCTTTTCTTGCGCGTCGGCGCCGGCTCCCGACTCGTAGTTGATACGTCTTCGCTCATCTGAACAGCGCCGGCAAAGCTCCCCGCGCAGTGATGACGTTGCGGAAGAAGTCGGTAACACGCCGGTGCCCCACTCGCGTATTCAGCTAACCGCTCGCAAGGCGACGCGTCGATCCCCGGCCGCTCCGCGAGCCACTCGATTTGGCTTTCATTCTCAGCGTCGGCGAACGTGCAGGTACTCAAAACGAGCCGGCCGCCGGGACGCAGCAACATCATCGCCGAATCAAGAATCCGTCGTGCCCGCGCCGCACTGTGTTCGATCTGCTTCATCGAGAGCGCCGCAAGGCTCTGTTTCCCGCGGCCCAATAGCGCCTGACCGCTACACGGTGCGTCGACAAGAACCAAATCAAAAACACCACCAAGCTGTTGGGCGAGCCTTTCGGGGTCGAGCGATGTGATCACGTAGCGATCACTGCCGGTCCGTGCCAAGTTGTACGCGAGGGGTGCGACGCGTGCTCTTATGGGCTCGTTGGCGAGCAAGAAACCTTCACCGATCGACTCCAGCAACGCGCTCGCTTTGCCGCCCGGAGCTGCGCAAAGATCACAGACCAGGCGACGTTCGGTAGAGGAGTCCGCATCACACGCCGCCAGGGCCAACATCGATCCGGCATCTTGGAGAAAAAACTCGCCACGGGCATACGCCAAAGTTCGACTGGGTCGGATTTCAGGTGACGTCGAACGAAAGCCGAGCGAATACCAGGGCACCGGTTCGTGGGCGAACGGCAACTCCGTTTCGCTTTCTCCGAAACGCAGCCGGGCGGCACTCGGGTAATGTGCGAACAAGGCTTCGCGAAATAGATCGATGCCTTCCGGCATTTCGGCAAATCGTCCGAGCGCCCTTCGGATCGATTCGTCGTGCTCGAGCTCAGGCGTCACGAAGGGGCCCGGTCGAACCGCTTCAACACATTCACCGCGATCGAAACGATACAAGCGACGAGCAGTGGCGATGAGAACGTGAACATGATGAACGCGCGATGGGCCACACGCCCCACGTCCTCACCCGCGTCCTCCGATTTTCCCGTCACCAACATACTCAGTTCCTGACGCAGCACCGGAACCTGTGATGCATAAAACAGTCCCGCCGAGATGACGGCGAAGACGACCATCAAGAGCAACATGAGCGTCAAACTCAGCTGAACTCGCGGGAGGGGAGAGGCCTGGGCGTTGGTTGGTTGCTCGGAGTTCATTCGTATGCCTTTTCCGGTAGTTCCGGCAATGATTCTACAGGCTTTGGTTTCGGAGTCCAAAACTCCTCGACGTGTTGCCCCCCGGCATCCCGTCGCAGCAGCAAGTAAACCCCGCCGAGCAGCCCCAGTTGCAGCGTGATCTGGGCCCCGATCCAAATCGAACTCACCACAAACGATGCCGAATCCGCCAGAGTCGGATCCGGCTGGGAAACCGACGCGACCCCGCGAACGAGCAAATCGGAGGTCGTTTCGACGCCTGTGAAAACGGTTTGAAACGCCCATCCGATGGCAACACAAATCAGCGTGTACCACAACAGGTTGAGCGGACGGCGAAGGAGGTATTCATAACCTCTGGAGAGAGAATCGATCGGATCGGGGTCTTGCTCCACCATCATGGCCGCGACCGCGAGCGGAATGGCAACCAATGCCCCGAACGCCAAAAGCCCAGCGGGAATCACGAGCACACCCATCAACCATCCGGTCGCTGTCGAAACGGGACCGATGCTGAGCAGCATGCTCGGAACGCGAACGACCAGCAGCAATAACCAAAACGTGACCACACAGAGAGTGAGCACGAGCGGGATCAAATAGCAACGCCACCACCGAGCGGCGAGCAATTCGACGGACTGCCCCAAATCGGGCAGCGTGCGCCCGGCGGTCAATGCGGCGCCTTGCCTCGTGAGCAGGGCCGCAATGGGAATCCAAACGACGAGCGCAACGATCACGAACCAAACGAGGTCACGCAATTCGATACCGACCACCGCGGAAGTAAAAAAGACGAACGCACTCGGATACGCGTTCGGCCCGACCTCCGGAAAGTCGGTCGGACTGTTGATTTCCACCAGAGTCACAAACGCCCAACGCGTGATCAACCATCCGACAGTCGCCAGAGCGACGGCCGTCGGTGATGCAATGAGTCGCAGTACGCGTAAGAGCGCGACCCAGGGCGCAAGATCGACCCAGTTGCGAGCCCTCGCGAACATCCCGGATTCATACTCGTATCCGGTGTGAATCTGCTCTTCCCCTTCCAACCGTCTTCTCGCAACGTTTTGGGACATCGGACACCGAAGTCGGTGTCGCCTCATGTGTCGTCAATGTAGCGAAATGACGTGTGCGGAAGAATCCGCCAGCTCCCATCCGCCGACAACTCAACGCGCGTCCGTAGACGAGCCAGTCGACAGGTGCACTCGATCGCACCGTCGGTCTTGGCCACGGTGCGTCGACGAAGAAGCGGTTCCTAGGCCGCGATGGAGGGCGAGGAAGGCGTCGTGCTGTCCTTCTGGCGACGGTCCTTCGCGCGTTTCCAAAGTGCCACGATCTCGCTGGTCAAGCTCGGTGCGACGGTACGATGGTACGGCGAGTCCTCGGGCAACCCTTCCGCCAGTCGGCGATGGGCTTCGGCGAGGTTGTGGTAGGGCAACCGCGGGAACAGATGATGTAGCGCGTGGTACCGGGTTCCGATCGGGCCCCACAGCTCACTCAACCAGGGAGCATGCGGGTAGTTCACCGAATCGAGTAGCTGTTCTTCGAAGGTCATTTCGCTACCGTCGCCCGTCCAGCGGTGCGCGCCCAACGTGCGGACTTCATTGACGACCAGTAACCCGATCGCGACCGCGTAGGCGACGACCCAAAGCGGATCAAACCACGTCCCAAACACGATGCGGTGCTTGCAGATCAATCCGACACCGACCAAAAAACACAGAAACTCTTGCAAGACGACGATTCGCATCAACTGCGGCGTCGCGTCGTCGCGTTCGTAAAACGGATCGACCAGCATCGTTGACGCGTGTCGGTGGACGAGTTGCCTCGCTCCCGGGATGAGCCAACAAATCGGGCTCAGCACAACGAAGCGAAACAAACCCAGAATCGGAATGATCAACGCTTGCACGATGAATCCGACGATCATCCACCGGCTGCTGTGGCTGAGCGACAGATACTCCCCATCGTGGTCCGTCCCATAGTGCTTACGGCGATGATGATCGACGTGCGGATAGTACAGGAACGAAGGAACGAAGAAAGGAATTCCGCACAACAAATTCCACGCGATGCGAAACCCCTTGAACCCATTCTTGGGCAAGTGCACCAACTCGTGGGTGAACATCACCGAGCGCATGAAGAGAATGACGGTCACCAGATAGGTGAGGCACACGCAGCCGATCACCCATGGTTGCGGACCGAATTCCTGCGGCAAGAACACCGTCAATTTAAGCGCGGCGTAGCCACCAAAAATCGACAGCAAAAAATCGGTCCAATAGACTCGCGGATTCGGCGTGGTCAAATCGCCGATCAGACTTCGAGCCTCTGCGAACGAAAACTTTTTGGTGGCTTGGTTGTCGGTTGCCGCTTGGGGCACGGACGGCGTTTCAGCGGACATGGCTTGCTATCGGGGTGTGAAACAGTGAAGTCGGCGAGCCGGGCCACGGGAATGATACAGGCCAGGTGATTGGTCTGTTTGTCATCGTCAAACCGACCCATCGATTTTGACTGGCCTCGACCGAACCGCAATAGTTTGCGCACAATTCATGGTTTCGAGCATTCCCTAGCGTAAGCCACATGACATCTCGTCGCATCATCGTGATTGGCGCCGGGGCGGCAGGAATGCTGGCGGCCGCCGAAGCCGCACGCCGCGGAGCGGACGTCACCATCCTGGAGAAGAACTCCAAGGCGGGCGTCAAGATCCTGATGTCCGGCGGCACCCGCTGCAATATCACGCAAAACACGGATGCCAAAGGGATCGCCGAGGCGTTCGGTCGCGGGGGTCGATTCCTGCAAAAGTCGGTCGGTGCCTTCGGCCCCAACGATGTCGTGCAGATGTTTCACGACGCGGGCGTCGCCACCAAAGTGGAAGCGACGGGAAAGGTCTTCCCCCAATCGGATCGTGCGTTACATGTTCGCGACGCCCTGCAACGGCTGGCGATCAACGCGGGAGCGAATCTGCACCTACGTTCACCCGTCGAGTCGTTTCATCGCGACGGCAACGAGTGGCACGTGACCGCCAACGGGGAAACGCTTGCTTGCGATCGGTTGATTGTGACCTCCGGTGGGCGAAGCTGGCCTGGATGTGGCACGACCGGCGACGGCTATGGCTGGCTGAGTCGTCTCGGCCACACGATCGTCCCGCCGAGACCAGCGCTCGTGCCGCTCGTCGGCGGCTATGCGTGGACGCGTGAGCTCTCGGGACTGACGCTCGATGAGTGCGAAGCCACCGTGCACGAACGCGCGGACCGAAAACGCAAGCCATTGGTGCGTCGCCGCTCGAGTTGGTTGTTCACGCACTTTGGGTTTTCGGGTCCCGCGGCCATGGATGTCAGCGGAGTGCTCACGGCGGCCGATTCGTTGCGCGACGTCGTGTTATCGGTGGACTTGCTCCCACAACGGACCACCGAGGAAATCACTGCCGCGTTGACTGATAGAGATCGTGGTCGCCGGGGAATCGAGACGGTGCTCGCGGACTGGCTCCCGAACCGACTCGCGACTGCGCTCGCGACGCATCACCATTCGATGACATCGATTGCCGAATTGCCGAAGAAGTCACTGCTTTCATTGGTGAATGGAATCAAACGGGCGGAGATGCCAGTCGAGGGCACGCGTGGGTTCGCCAAGGCCGAGGTCACTGCGGGCGGGGTCGCTTTGCCGGAAGTCGATCCCCGCACGATGGCCAGCCGAATAATGCCCGGGCTCTACATCGCGGGCGAAGTCTTAGACGTCGACGGATGGATCGGCGGATACAACTTTCAAGCCGCCTTCAGCACCGGTCGCGCCGCGGGGATTGCGGCGGCGCTTGACGACCAGTAACTCGTTCGATGCTGGCCTCGGGACAGAGTCCTCCGCGTGTTACACTCCCGGCATGAGCGAACTCGATCTGTACGACTATGAACTGCCGCGTGAACGTATCGCGCAAGACCCACTCGCAAATCGTAGCGATGCTCGATTGATGGTGGTGAATCGGCGCAGCGGCGAAATTCAGCACCACTACGTTCGCGATTTGCCGGATCTGCTTCGAGCCGAAGACGTCTTGGTGCTAAACGACAGTCGCGTCATCGCGGCGCGACTGGTCGGCTTTCGAACGCGGACCCGTGGCCGATGGCAAGGGTTGTTCTTACGCGAGGACACCGAGGCTGGAGTCTGGGAAGTTCTGACAAAGACCCGCGGCACACTCGTCGAAGGGGAGACGATCACGATCGAAGACCGCAACGGTTTGCCGGGCATGCGTCTGCAAGTCGTTTCCCGCACCGAAGAAGGCCACTTGTTGGTGTTCCCGCTGGCTCCCGAAGAAGACCTCGGTGAGACCGACGGTTTCGAGCGTCCAGCGGATTGGCTCGATCGCTATGGCCGGATTCCCATCCCGCCGTACATCCGCGACGGTCGCATGGTCGACGCCGATGTTGAGAACTATCAGACGGTGTTCGCAAAAGCCCCCGGTAGCGTTGCCGCGCCGACGGCCGGCTTGCACTTCACGCCTCAGTTATTGCGGCAAATTACCGACGATGGCACCGAAACCGCTTCGGTGACCCTGCACGTCGGATTGGGAACGTTCCGACCGGTTTCAACCGAACGTCTGGACGATCACAAAATGCACACCGAGTGGGGGCAGATCACCGCCGAAAACGCGGCGGTGGTGAAAGAGAAACGCCGTGGCGGACGCTGCGTCGCCGTCGGAACGACTGCCGTTCGAGTCCTCGAAAGCGCCGCCCAACAACTCGGACAACTTGATGCGTGGACGGGATTAACGGACCTGTTCATCCGCCCGCCGTATGAGTTTCAAGTAGTCGACGCGTTGATGACAAACTTTCACCTGCCCAAAAGCACGCTGCTCATGTTGGTGAGCGCCATGGCGGGACGCGAATTGACACTCGAAGCCTACGCCAAAGCCGTCGAATCCGAGTATCGGTTCTTCAGCTACGGCGATGCGATGCTCATCGCTTAACGACGAAGGTGAATTGGAAGAGCATCGGGCGTTCTACTGGGACAACTTGATGCAGAGGACCTCACGGTCGTCGCGAATGTAGCCGTGACCATCCGCGACGGTGAGCGATTGACGGGTCTTGCCGCACAGCGGCGCTCGCCCGAGTTCCTCGTAGCCTTTCGGCGTGGCTCGGACCAACACGAGTTCACCTTTCATGGTCGTGATCCACAACTTGCCATCGGCAAGCGTCAAGTTGGCTTTGCCGAAACGTTTTTGCTGCCACACCGGCTTTCCCGTGGTCGCCTCAACGCAGCTCAAATGCGTGACGGGGCCGGCACTGCCGACGTTGTCAAAGCCATAGAGATAGTCTCCGACGAGGACCGATGTTTGCCACTCGTTCCGCATCACGCTCTTCGTGTCAACCGAAGACCACCGTTCGCTGACTTCGTAAGCACCGTTTCGACTGCGGACATCAAGCAACACACAGCCATGGTTTTCACCGGCTGAAATAAACACCCCGCCATTGACCACGATGGGCGTCGCAGTGTTGCAATCGTAGGGCGTCTTAAACGGGTATCGCCAAAGTTCCTTGCCCGAAGTCGCTTCCAGCGAGATAACGCCGGCCCCCGTAAAGCAAACGAGTTGAGACTTGTCGGCGACATTCAACAACGTCGGCGACGAATACCCAGCAGTCCCCGTACCCGACGACCAAACGGGCGCACCATCAGAGACGGCGAAGGCTTGTACAGTCGGACGTGCACCGCCGACGTGAACGACGACATTCTCGCCCACGATCAGAGGCGAGGACGACATGCCATACTCAGAGTGGGGACTGCCGCTCGAAGCAAACGGTGCAGCCCGCCAAAGCTCTTTACCCGACTTCCGCTGGACCGCCACCAAAATTCCTTCTCCGGTGTAGGCAATGACTCGGTCGTCCGTGATCACCGGCGTGGCGCGTGGCCCGTCGCCCATCGAGTTACCGTAGCTCGGTGCGAGGGCGGTGGCCCATCGCCGCGCCCCCGTTTTTGAATCCATCGAAACGAGCCACTGCTTGCCCCCCGCATTCCAAGTGGTCACGGCGTCGCCACCCGCGACGGCGACCGCGGACATGCCGATCCCGCCACGAATCTTCCAAACCACCTCCACGGCGCCATCGATCGAATCCACCAGTCCCGTTTCGGAGGTGACTCCGTTTCGGTTTGGTCCCAGAAATTGAGGCCAATCGTCGCCTTGAATAGGCTGAATCAACGGAACCAGAACGAGCGTGAAGGCAATTGGGACGACACACCGACTCATAACACTCCTCCCTCGAAACGGAACTCAGCCCAACGCGTGGCATGATAACATCCCCGGGCGGCGGCAAGCGCGAACGCGCTCACGACTTGAAAATCACCGAACTTTTCTCGCTGAGTTTCTGGGCAGCCCATTTTCTTCATGAAAAACTCGACCGATGCCGGGACGACGGCTGCCTGGCGTCGTCATCCTTTTGTTCTCACCGTTCAATCGCAACGACAAACCTTCATGCCGATCGCCCCCGAGTCACTCTGCGAAATCTGGGATCGCTGCCGAGATCGACTCGCCTTGATCGCACGCGGTTTCGGAGAAGGCTCCGATGATGCGGTGCAAGAAGCGTTTATCGAGCTGGCGAAACAGCGGCATCCGCCCGCCGAACCGATGGCTTGGCTGGTGCGAGTGACCCGAAACCGAATGTTGGACCGGCACAAGACCGAAAAGCGACGCCGATCGCGTGAGCAACACTACGCCGAAACGAAACAAGCGTCTTTCCCTTGGGTGACACCACCCGTCGGCGACCAATTGATTGAAAGCGAATCGAGGCAACGTCTCGACGACTGTTTGAAGCAACTACCGATGGCTGAACGCGAGGTGGTCGTGATGCACGTTTGGGGGGAAATGTCTTTCACCCAAATCGCCGAAGCCACCGATCGTTCCTCCAGCGGTTGCCACCGCGACTACCACAACGCCATCAAGAAGATTGGGGTCGCGCTACGTGGCGACGCCCCACCGTCCAACCCCGAAACATCTCGAGCCAAGTTGGTTAGCTGATGTCCAGTCAAGACAACGAACCGATGTGTGACGCCGAGTTGCTCCGCGAGCAGTTCCCGATGCAGCCGTCGGAACCGGACCCGCGATCCACGTTCTACCAAATGGGTTACGCCGCACGCGTCGCGGAAGAAGCCCGGAATGAGCTGGCGCCGCGCTCGATCGGGAGTTTCCGCACGACCGTGAGCGCGAGTCTGCTGGCGGCTGTCTTCGCCTTTATGCTCGGACTGATCGCAAAACCGTCGCCTCGCGACCAAGCCATGGTGGCGGGAACGATCGAACATGCGAAGGCGGATCAGGTACGTCCCAGCGAAACAACGATGACTCCGGTCATCGATTCCAAGTCGAGCCCGGCAGATTCCGAGTCGCCCGATGATGCGACGGATTCTTCCGGTGTTCCATCGATCGACTTTGTTTGGAATGCCGCCCCGCGCAGCTTCACGTTGACGGCGAGTGGCATGCGACTCGAAGAATCGTCCGCGCCGACATCGATCGGCAGTGTGTGGAGGACTTCTGAGGTCCTCTCGGAAATTGAAACGGAAATCTGAGTATTACGTTCGACTCCTACGGAGGTGATCCGGTGAAATGGAAATGGTCCGGGCTCGCGGTATGCGCGCTCACAATCGCAAATGTTTGCGGCAGCCTTGCCGTCTGCCGAGGACAGGAGGCGGAAACCGAGTCGGTCACGATCAGTGCCGCGAAGGCCCCTGTCCCTGCGTTGCACTATCGGTTCTGGCCTTCGGTGAGAGAAGGCAAAACGGTCAGCGCGATGCCGATGTTTACCCGCGCTTGCTTCATGATGGAGGAGTCGCCGGAAACGAGCAAAGAATTGAATGAGGTCTATGAATTGCTCGGTAAGGGTGATTGGTCCCCCGAGCTCAAGGCCCGTGCCGAAGCCATTCTGGCCAATCGGGAATCGGTCCAGGATGAGCTGGAACGGGCGACCGATTGCATGGAAATCCACTTCGACCTCAACATCCGCGACAAGGACTTGATGGAACGAATCTCCTTGCTGCTTCCGGAAGTCCAAAAGAGCCGGTCACTTGCGAGATTGCTGATTGTCCGTGCTCACACGGAAGCCCGTGCCGGCGATTGGGACGCATTCAGCCGAACGGTGACGACGCTTTTTCGAGTCGCCGAAATGGCGGGACACGACAATGCGTTTCTGGTCGGGCGTCTGGTTCGCTACGCAATCGTTTCGGTAACACTCGATCTGATCGAGTCCACCTCTCAATTCGAAGATTGCCCCAATTTTTACTGGGCGTTGGCGAGCGTTCCACAAGGACTGTTTGACGTCGAGCGTGCCTTGGAATGGGAACGCGAAAATCCATTGATCATCTTCGGCATCGACCCACTTCCCAATGAACCGATCGGAGCCGCGGCCGCCGCAACCCAGCTACGCAAGACCATCGATACGCTGCGTAACATCGGATCGATCAGCGGTTCAGGCAGCAGCAACAACTTCGACCTTGGTAGCGCCCAGATGTTCGGCGGACTGTATGTCGCCGGCGCCGCGGCCGGTTGTCGCGAGATGCTCAAAAACGATGCCACCTGGGCAGACCGCGTGGATGAACTCTCTGATGCGGAGGCCGTGTTACGAGCCAATCAGACGGAATGCCGGCGATTGGTGGATGAGTTTTTCAGTTGGGCATTGCTTCCAACATCCATCCGCGACCCGTACCTTGCCGCGGCGGAGTCCAAGCTCGAAGAACCGATGATGGGTTCGCCGGTGCTCCCTGCGAAATGGACAGTCCAATTGCTTTTGCCCGCACTACGAGCCGTGTACCGGGCGGAGCATCGCATGCAGAACCGTTTCGTTGAAGCGATCAATCTGCAAGCCATTCGCGCAGCCGTGGTGGAGAACTCACTTCCTGCGGATGTCGATCAGCTGCCACTTCCCGCGTGGCCTGGCTTCGGGGATCGCCCCGACAACTGGTACAAACGCCTGACCAACTCGGTTGCCGAATGGAAGCGAGTCGACGAAAAGAAACCTGGCCAATTCAAGAACGTAAAGGTA
>JBCBOT010000196.1:0-14849 GCA_039821165.1 Planctomycetota bacterium
CTCGCATGAAGAGTGATCTTCCAAAGGTTCTGTGCCCGGTGGTCGGACGCGCAATGATCCATTTCGTCCTCGACGCGCTCGAGGCGGCCGGCATTCGACGCCAAATCGTCGTCGTCGGCTATCAAGCCGAAGCCGTTCAGGCCGAGTTGGCGACGCGCGGCAACGATGCGCTCCAGTTCGCATTGCAGGAAGAGCAACTCGGCACCGGTCATGCGGTTCAGTGCTGTCGCGAACATCTTGTCGACCAGACGGGTCCCACCATCGTGGTCGCGGGTGATTCGCCGTTGATCCAGTCATCGAGTTTGACCGAATTGCTGGAACATTTCGCGGAGACCAAGCCGGCTCTTTTGCTGGGAACGCTCAAGAAGGACGACCCCACGGGGCTGGGCCGAATCGTCCGCGACGATGCGGGCGAATTCCTGGGAATCGTGGAGCACAAAGATGCGACGCCGGAGCAACTGGAAATCACGGAGGTCAACATGAGCACCTACCTGTTCCACACACCGGATCTCCTCGACGGTTTGTCGATGCTCAAGAACGACAACGCCCAATCCGAGTACTATCTCACTGATTGCGCTAGGTTGCTTCGCGAATCGGGACGTCCAGTCGCGGCCTTGCCGGCATTGAAGCCTTGCGAATCGTTGTCGATCAACAACCCGGACGAACTCAAGCTTGTCGATGAGCAGATGCGGGCCATGGGATATGCGTGAGTTAAAGATCTTTAGCGGCCGGGCCAATCCGGATTTGGCAACCAAGATCTGTCGTCATCTGCATCTTGAGCCCGCCAAGATCTCGCTCGGCAAGTTTCCTGACGGCGAGAACTTTTGCAAACTGGATGAGGACGTTCGCGGACGAGACGTCTTTCTCGTTCAATCGACTTGCCCTCCGGTCAACGACAACTTGCTCGAGTTGCTCGTGATGATCGACTGCTGCAAACGAGCCAGCGCCGAGCGCGTCACTGCGGTGATCCCTTATTTCGGTTACGCTCGACAGGATCGCAAGGACGAAGGACGCGTTCCGATCACCGCAAAACTTGTCGCAAACTTGATTGCGCGTGCGGGCGCGGACCGCGTTCTGACGATGGATTTGCACGCCGCGCAGATCCAGGGATTCTTTGACGTTCCGGTCGACCATTTGTATGCCGCGCCGGTATTGAACGAACACTTCATCAAGCGTGGACTGACTGAGCAAGACATCGTCGTGGTCAGCCCCGATGAAGGCAGCATCAAACGCGCCCTGGGGCACCAGCAACGACTCGGCGGGCCGCTTGCCATCGTCGACAAACGTCGGACCAATGCGTTTGAAGTCGAAAAGAATGCGAAAATCATCGGCGGGCCTATCGATGGCAAAATCTGTTTGATGTTCGACGACATGATCAGCACCGCGGGTTCGATTTGCAGTGCCGCAAAACAAGTTCACAATGCAGGTGCCGCCGAGATTCACATCGCTTGCACGCACGGCGTTCTTTGCGGTCCCGCGATTGAGCGATTGCGTGAAGCCCCCGTCGATTCGCTCACGGTGACCGACACCATTCCGGTGCCGGGTGACAAGCTGCTACCGAACATGGTCCAGCTTTCCGTCGCGCCGCTGCTGGCCGAGGCGATCAAACGCATTCACCATGATCAATCGATCAGCGAGCTCTTCCGCGAGCGGTAGTCGCTGAGACTCTGCGTCCCGAACTCGACTCCAAGTGCTTCAACGATGCGCCTGTTCTGCGTTCTGCTTGTCACTGTTTTCAGCTTCATCGTGCTCGGCTCGTCCGCGCGAGGACAAGCTTCCTCGGATGCCGAGGCCCTGCTCACACGTTTGGAGAACTCCACGGTTGAACTCGCGGAGCTCGCGCGGCTTCCCGAGGCGCAATCGGAGCTGACTCGAGCGGAAGCCGAACGTCTCACGGTGAAGTCCGCGGATCGCTTGGAAGATGGCGTACGAGCAGCGTTGCGGGAGCAATGGGATCAACGTGAGCTGAAACATGAAGAATGGAAGATGCCCTTCTTCTTCAAGACCTTCGGCAAGAAGCCGGCTGATGGTTGGAGTCTCTATATTTCGATGCACGGCGGTGGTGGGACGACGGCCCGGGCCAATGATCAGCAGTGGGAGAATCAAAAGCGTCTTTACACCCCCGAAGAAGGCATCTACTGCGCACCGCGCGCGCCCACCAATACATGGAACCTTTGGCATCAACCGCATATCGATGTGCTCTTTGATCGGCTGATCCAGTGCATGGTGGCATTTGAAGAGGTGAACTGGGATCGCGTTTATCTGATGGGATACTCCGCGGGAGGCGATGGTGTTTACCAACTCGCCCCCAGAATGGCGGATCGATGGGCGGCGGCTTCCATGATGGCGGGACATCCCAACGGCGCTTCTCCGCTCAACCTTCGAAACGTGCCGTTTACGCTTCAGGTCGGCGGCCTTGATAGGGCCTATCAACGCAATCAGGTGGCTGAGCAATGGAAGGTCCGGCTTGCAGAATTACAGAAAGCAGATCCAGATGGTTATGACCATTTTGTTCGCATCTATCCGAACATGGGACACTGGATGCAACGTCGTGACGCAGTGGCCGTTGGGTGGATGGCCGAAAAGACGCGGCGAACGACGCCGAGCAAGCTCGTTTGGCGTGTCGATGGCCGATCGAATTCGACGTTCTACTGGCTCGCGAACGCCGAGAATCTAAAGAACAAGACGCTCAAGGCCGAGATCAACGGTCAAATCATTGAGCTTTCGAGCGAAGATGTCGAAGCCGCACGAGTTGGCGTGATGCTGGATGATCGGCTCGTCGACTTGGATCAAGCCGTGACCATTCGCTGGAACGGAAAGGAGTGCTTTTCGGGGACGGTCAAACGAACCGCCGCGAATCTGATTGAATCGCTGCTGGCCCGACGCGATCCCATGTTGGCCTTCCCTGGTAAGGTCGTCGTCACACGGCCGCAGTGATCATTTGGGTGATCATGCCTGGTGGTCGTTGTTGAACGCCGCCGGCGGATCGGGTTGTTGCCAGGCGCTCATTCCGCCATCGACGTACACCGTTTGTCCATGAACATGCTCCGCGTCATCGGACAATAGAAAGATCGCCGTCCCGGCGCACGCCGACGCATCGGGCACGCGACCATTGGGCGTGTGCAATTGCATCCATGCATCCAGTCCGCCCGAGTCAATGGCCGCAGCGGTCAACGGGGTTCGCACCAAACCGGGAGCCATCGAGTTGACCCGAATTTGATGTGGTGCCAGGGAAACGCAGAGTGATCGCACCATCGCCGCAACGGCACCCTTGCTGGTGTCATAGGCTGTGTGATCCTGTTCAGAGAGCAGTCCGTTGATTGAGCCCGTGAACAAAACGCGTCCCGCGATACCGTCCTCAACCCAGCGTCGCGCGAATGCTTGCGTCAAGAAATAGCCAGCGGTCACATTCAAGCGGAGCGTCGTTTCGTAGCGAGCGAAATCCATCTCGAGGAACGGCACATCAATGTAGGTTCCAGCGTTGTTGACGAGTAAGTCGATGCCGGGCAATCGCGCGTCGACCTCGGTGAGCAAGTCGTCGAGGTATTCCGCAGGCGGCCGAGATAAATCACACACTACGCAATCGGCATGCACTCCGTGCTCTCTGCATTTCGCCAGCGTCGCCTCTGCGGTGTCATCGCGTCGCAAACCCACTAACAGCAGATCGGCACCCTCGTTCGCGGCCGCCACGGCGATCGCGGCGCCGACGCCCGATGTGCCTCCGGTGATCAAGACTTTGCGTCCGATAAGTCGCTTCATGGTGTGTGAGTCCGAATGCTTCTCAAAGGGTTAAGCGACGGCTTCTGGCGACGACGGGCCATCTTTCAACAGCTCTTCCATCGCGAACGCACCAGACTTCGCTGTGAAGTGCCATCGTGGGGCAAACATGATACGGAATTCCGTAGAGGGCTGACCCGACCGGGAAGTCCGCCGCGTTCTCCGTTCGCACCACGAGATGCTCCTCGCTGTGCAGCACATGCTCGGCGTCTTCAAGGCCGAGTAGTCGAACTCGCGGTGGCGTCATTTCCGAAGCGACGGCCTTGTGCCCCAAGTCGATGCAAAGCGTGTCAGCAGTCGGTCGGCTGATCACACGGGTCAGTAGAATCGCGGCGTTTTCGATATCGACGCGAGGCGAAAACGTTGGTTGACCGGCATCCCAAAGCACCGAGGTCCCGGCTGAAATTTCGATGTCATGTTGCTCCGCCATGAACTTCGACGTCGGCGTGCCACAACCGATAATGCTCGGTACCGCTACGCCGTCGTTCTCAAGCATGTGCCTCAACGCCCAGACGGGCTCGAACGCTCGTTCGGCCTCCTGCCGCAGTTTCGTTTCGTCCGCGAGATGCAGATGGCCGTCATAGGCATGGAGCCCCGCGACTTCGAGAGCGTCCAAGCCATCGAGGTAGCGGTAGAGTTTGGCGGTGGAGTCGAGTGCGATGCCGGTGCGGTTCATCCCGACATTGACATCCACGAAGACCGGGACGCGGACACCGGCGTGGCTCGCTGCGGTGTTCAATTGATCGGCGATGGATCGATCATCGATCAGCGTCGAAAACGTTACCTGCGGAAACTTCTGGATCAGTTGAATCAAACGTTCGATATTCGGGCCGACTTGTTGGTAGGCGATCAGGATGTCTCGCCCGCCTGCGCTCGCCGTCATTTCCGCTTCGGCGATCGTCGACGTTTTGAATTTCGTGATTCCGGCCTCGAGCTTGAGTTGAATGATCTGCGGGATCTTGTGCGTTTTGACGTGTGGTCGTAATCGTTGGACGCCCGCGGTGCCGGCCCACTGGATCATTTTGGCAAGGTTGCCGCGGATTCGATCGGGATAAACCAGGATCGTCGGCGACGGGACATCGGCGACATTTTCGATCGCGTACCAAGGTTCGGTCATCACGGCCATCACAAGGAAGCCCATTGCGGGAACTGGAGTGAGCAGGCCGAAATTGGAGACTAATTGCGAATCGATTGACAGACCGCTAGGTTTGCGAACTGTCACCGTTATCTCAACGCTCGCACAATTGACGTCATGTCCCACCAAAGCAAGCTTGCCGAGCTCGGCATCGAACTTCCACCCGCGCCCAAGCCCGTGGGCGTTTACAAGCCGATCGTGATCGCCGGATCAATGGCCTATCTCTCCGGACATGGACCATTGGGGCACGACAAAAAACTCGTGACCGGTCGGTTGGGTTTGGACCTCGATGTCGAAGCCGGCTATGACGCGGCGCGCCTGACGGGCATGGGATTGCTGGCCACACTGGTCGACAATCTCGGAACGCTCGACAAGGTGCGTCGGGTGGTCAAACTCCTCGGCTTGGTCCAATGCACCGACGGGTTCGCGGAAGCACCAGCGGTCATCAACGGATGCAGCGAGCTATTCCGCGATGTGTTCGGCGAAGATCATGGGGTGGGGGCACGAAGCGCGATCGGAACCAACGCGTTGCCGGGTAAGATCGCCGTCGAAATCGAAGCGATCTTCGAAGTGGAAGCGTAAGAGCGAACGACGGTTACGTTTGGAGGAGCCAGGTCACGAGTAAAGACCTCGCTTGGCTCTTCGCACGGTTCGCATATCTGTCGCCGCGCCGGTAGAACCGACCGGCTTCAGTCTTTAAGGCGAATGACTTCGACCGCGTGGAGTTCGGCGATCATCAAGTGTTTTTCGTCGGGACTGATGTCCAGCGAGTAAACGTCTTCGGCACGTTGGGGAAGCGAGACGAGTTCATAGCCCATTTCCGTGTCCCAGACTCGGATCACACGGTCTTCGCCAGCCGTCACCACGCGATCGCCGGACGGCGACGACTCGATCCGAATCATCGGTCGGCTGGCCTGGATCGCATGATCCGGTTTGATCTCAAACGTACCTTCCTCGGAAGCCTCCAGCCGATCGGAGTCGAGGGACCAGATCGCGAGCGATCCGTCGGAGCTGACCGTCGCCAAGCGACGGGTTTGGCCGAGCCAAACCATGTCATTAATCATGCTTGCGTGGGCCCGCCATTTTGCACGCACGGGGTCGCGCCGTCCGCGCAGCATCGATTGGACGGGGATCAGCAGCATGTTGCCGGTGTCGGTTCCAGCAACAATCGTCGTTTCGTCGGGCGATAACGCCATGGCGGTGATGGGGCGAGCGTTTTCAAGCTCGATTGATCGAAACGGTTTTTTAGCGCCGATGCGGAAGAGGTGTAATGAGCTTTTCACCGCGCCGGCCTCCTCCGCATCCGGTAGCGTCGCTGCGACCGCGATCGTGTCTCGGTCGATCGACACGGCGGAACGAATCGTGGGTTTGAGGCTGGCATTGAGCCGAAAGACGGACACGGGTTCATCGGTCTGCGAGTCAAAGACGCTGACTTTTTCCCGGCAGCACACGAGGAACCGATCGCCATCACAAACCGCGACGGGGCCCGACCGCGCGACGTGACGCTGATCCACAACGATGTCCGTGCCTTCCAGTTTTCGGTTGAACCGCGCTTCGTCGTCGCGTTTAGGATCTGCAAAGGAGGCGAGGGCGATGGTCGAATCGTTGAGCCAACGAGCGCTACTGACATGCCTCCCGAATTTGATCCGACTGACATTGGTTTGGTTGTTCCCCAGCCAGACGCGAATGGCTCCGTCGTCGCTCGCCGTGATAAGTCCGAGCCAGGATTCGCCCGTCTTCAGCTTCGTGGCGGGTATCGAAACGATGTCTCGAACAGAGCCGAGGTGTCCGCGTAGGTCAGATTGCCGAGTCGTCGGAATCCTCTTTCGACGGTCCTTGATCGGCTTGTGAGGTACCGCGATCAACCACGTTGAGACTTCTGGTTCTTGCCCCACGCAATAAAGTTGGCGGCCATCAACGGAAAACCTTGTTTGATACAACTCGCCGACACTGGCCCTGCGCCGGCTGACGACACGCGTCTTTTCGAGATCGTACAGATAGAACACCCCGACCGAATCGCACCAGGAGACGAGTCCTTGCCCCGCGTGGTAATCCAAACCGCGGGCGTTGAGGCCTCGCCAAAGCGTATCCATTCGCTGCATTGTTTTCTGCGCGACTTGCCAAATCTCGATGGCCCCCACCGACTCGACGTCAATGCGTCGTCCGCCACGGGCAACCAGCAGTCGATCCGGTGATACGAAACGCAGTGAGCTGACCTGAGTTTGCTCGTTGGTGAAGAGTTCTTTGGAGACTCCGAGATGCCCTGCCTCGTCGACGGCAAAGGTCATCATCCAGCTACGGGTGCTCGAAGTCTTGCTCGAGGACGCCTTGCCTCCACCCACGGCGAGCCAACGGCCGTCAGGCGAAAATGCAATGGCATATCCGGGCTGAAACGGTCCTCTTTTTTCAGAGAAAGACCGCTTCACAAGGTCATAGACAGCGACCGTTCCACGATCGTCGATCCACGCAAGAAATCTACCATTGGGGCTCAACGTCATCCCGTTGACAGCCACTTTCCATTGGTTCAGAAGTTTGAGTTTCGGTGCACTTGCATCGCCGAATGAGACTTCGATGACCTGCCCGAAACTGGTTCCGGCATAAAGCGACTTGCGATTAGGCGAATAGGCGAGGGCTGTCAGTGAGGCTCCTGGAACTTCCGCCGGCACTTTGATTGCGGGACTGTCGGCAGCTGCGCTGAGGAGTTGCCACTCCCAACCGCGTTGCTCGGCTGGGATGTCCGCGAGCATTTGGTGACCGCGTCGTCGATCGCCGTGTGATAACTCTTGTGACGCCCGAGCGAGCAACAGACTGTTCCGTTCGGCCAACAAGGATTGGCTGCGGAAACTCTCAACACGTTGCTGTTTTTCCAGATCATCGTTGCGATCGCTTAGTTCCCAGCGCTGGACGCTGGTCAAAGCGTACCCCGCACCGAACATGATGATCAGTGGCAACGTTATCCAGAGCATGGCGGCGACGGGGCGCGCCCGGACCCAGACGATGCCTTGTTCGAGCAATGTCACCTTGCGAGCACGAATCGGCTTGCGCTCGCGGAAACGCCGCAGGTCATCGCGTAATTCGGCGGCCGAGCTGTAACGGGCTTTCGGTGACTTGGCGAGGCAACGGAGCGCGATCGTTTGGAGATCGCGTGGAATATTTGATCGTCGCGCTCGCGGCGCGACGGGCATCGCATTCTTCACCGACTCAAGGACGTCATTCGTCTTTCCCACGAAGGGAGGAGTGCCAACGAGCATCTCGTACAGCATGGCACCAAGCGAGTAGACGTCGGACGTCGGTTCACTCGAATCTTTGCCTTCGGCTTGCTCGGGACTCATGTACGCCGGAGTGCCGAGCATCGTGCCTTCGGAAGTGAGACCCGAGGAGAACTCCGGGTAGCTCGCCAAGCCGAAGTCCAAAACCATGGGACGGCCGTTGCTGAGCATCACGTTGGCCGGCTTCAGATCGCGGTGCACGATTCCATGATCATGAGCACAGGCGACGGCGTCGGCAATCTGGATCATCCATTCGGCGGCGCGGTCGCAATCCATCGGTCCGCTCTGCTTGAGCGAACTGGCGAGCGACGGACCATCGATCCACTGTTGGATCAAAATCGGCAACCCGTCTTCAATCAACACTTCGTGCACCTGCACGACATTGGGATGCGAAATCGCGGCGGCGGCACGGGCCTCGGTTTTAAACCTTGCCGCCGTCGTGTCGCTCATCACGCGGGTCGCGTGCGGTACCTTCAGCGCGACCCAGCGGTCGAGTCGATCATCGCGGGCCCGCCAAACGCTCCCCGTCGCACCGGAGCCGAGCCGCTCCTTGACCTCGAAGCGGCCGAGCCATCCCGCCTTCTTTCCGGAATCGACGATCGCCGCGAGCTTGCTCAGATTTGGCAACCGATGCGGATTGGTGGACCAGTCCAGTTCGAGCTCGCTGGCATCCAAGGGCGGATGGGGTTTGGCAGCATGCGGGACGTCCTCGGTGGTCTCTTTCGCGTCGCGGTACGAAGCGTCGATCGCGTCAAACTCACTGGACAGCTGTTCGCGCCACTCCGTTGGAACACCCGCGAGGAAGGGTGCTCGCTCTACCGATCCATCCTGCAACGACGCTTCATAGGCGTCACAGAGCCGATCGATGGTGATCCATTTTTCGCGTGAGTCTGTTGAGGGTTCATTCCCAGGGCTGTTCATCAGAGTCCTCTAGAAACGGGATCCACAAGCGGCGAATCAGATTCAGCTTGCGCTCAACGGTTCGAGTGGCGCAGCCGAGTTTTTCCCCGATTTCTTCGTTCGTGAATCCTTCCAGTTTGAGCGCAACGATGCCCCTTAGCGTTGCCTCGGAAAGTTGTTCGAGAAACTGCTCCAATACCTCCTTGGAGACCGCTTCGTCCTCCGCGGAGCGCTGCGAGTGATCACGCACCGCCTCCAACGGAACCTCTTCGCGGCGGTTGTTGCTCGATCGCCGCCGTGCCTCGGCGCGAACCGTCGACTCCGTCGCCGTGCGATCACCAATGCCGAGACGATTGGTACCGGGCGGAGTCGGTGACGCCTGTCGTCGAGATCCCTCGCCTCCGCGACAAACGGCGTTCTCATACCGAACCGAGTCGATTGCCTTGTTACGGGTCAGCCGCGCGAGGATTGCCCAGGCTTGACCACCCGAGACGAGAGCATCCAATTGGCCCGTGTCGATTCGCCCGAAGAAACTTCGAAAGGCGCTCTGCGCCACATCTTGCTCGTCGGCGAGCCCGCCGCCCGACATCAAACGACCGCGGGCGATCTGCTCCACGCGTCGACGATAGCGCTCGAACAGCGCCGCGGCGGCCGCTTCTCGGTCGTCACGTTCGCCATCGCGAAGTAGTTTTAGGATTTGTGTGACCGAAAGTTCAGACATAGATCGTCTTTAGAAAAGCGGGACTCGGTCGGCTAAGTGGGGAACGCCACATAGTCGCATAAGTGCCCCCCCAATGTCAAAGTAAAGGCGAACACAGACCCAGTGCAAAGCGGTTTTCGCAGCCCTAGAGTTTTTCGTCTTGTTCGAGCAGCGGTTCAAAGGCTCGGCAATCGATTTGCGGCTCGCTGTCGGTTTCGGAAACCACCGCAGCCGCAGCGACAAAGCCCTGGCGTGGCTCGAAGCAAAAAAATCGCCAGGGTCGTCCATCTCTCAGGTCCGCGTTCAGAAATTCGATCTCGGGTGAATCCGATTCCACCCCATGAAACGCGAAATCGGCCAGTGGCGTGTAAAGCCCCGTTCCGAGAGCTTTGATAAAAGCTTCCTTGAGCGTCCAGATGCGGAGGAAGAAACGCTTCTGGTCCGCCGATGGCTGCGCCCGCAACGCGGCAACTTCGGGTGCCGAAAAATAGCGTTCGGCTAAATCTGTCTTGGTCCGGCGGTGAACGGATTCGACGTCGACGCCCACCAATTCGACCGAGGTGTCTTCGGCGACGCCACACAAAACCAGTCCATCCGTGTGGGCGATGTTGAACGGGTGACGCGCGGCTTCGGGTTCGATCACAAACGGCTTTCCATGGTCGCCCGCGGAAAATCGAATCTGGGCCGGAGGGACCGATTCGCCTCCGAGAAGCCGACGTGCCATGCCACGTCCGACGACATGCTGGTTGCGAGCCGTTGCGACGCGATAGCGGTCCGCCGCCGAGATCTCCTCCGAGTCGAGCAATGCTTCGCACCGTCGCTCCGTTTCTCCTGGAGCGCTCGAAGACGCCGCGGCGTGCCAAACCCGCACGCAGGCAAGGTCAACGGTCACGCGTCGGACTCGCTGCACGCAGGCTCCGCCATCGGTGACGCCTCCCAATCGGAGATGATCGGTCGCAACTCTCCCGCCAGGAAAAACGATCCGCAAACAACGAGCGTTCCGCCATTGGCGATGCTTTGTCGTCCCGCATCCAACGCCCGCTTGGCATTCGGTTCGACCGACGTTTTTCGGGCACCAGCGACGGTGAATGCTTTTTCGGCACTCGCCGCATCCAGGAACCGGGGCGGTTCTGTGAACTGAGTGCAAATGACCTCATCGGCCAAGACGGCGAGGCGCGAAGCCATGCTTGCCACGTCCTTGTCACGGCTGCTGCCAAAGACGACCACGACGGGCGACGCAACGCTCTCGCGGGCAACGCAGCCACGAATCGTTGCACAAAGCGCCGCGATCGAATCTTCATTGTGGGCGGTGTCCACGATGACCTGACGTCGGCCACCGAGGGGAAACCGCTCGAATCGTCCCGCGCAACGTGTCCGTGACAGTCCCCGTCGGATCGCTTCGTCATCCACGTCGAGGCGATCCCGTAGCAGCCGTGAAATGGCGATCGCGACGGCCGCATTTTCGGCCTGGTGAATTCCGTCGAGCCCGAGCACCACATCCAGCGATTCGGACTCAGCATCAGATTCGGAGTGAGTGACAAACCGAAATCGCGAGCCTTCGCTCAGCGGCTCAAAGTCTTCGACCCGAAATGCCTCGCCAGATTGATGGAAGGTCGCATTCGCGGCAGCCGCAACCGCTCGAATGACCGCGACCGATGCAGGGTCTTGGACACCGCTGACGACCGGCGACGGTGATTTGATGATGCCGGCCTTCTCCGCGGCGATTTCGGGGCGAGAATTTCCGAGGACCCGCTGATGATCCAGTCCGATCGAGGTGATCGCCGCGATGTGACTCGCACAAACGTTGGTGCTGTCGAGTCGTCCGCCTAAACCGACTTCGAGAACGATCGCTTCACAGTCATTGCGATCAAAATGCAGGACGGAGAGGGCGGTGGTGAGTTCGAAGAAAGAGATCGTTTCCTCTTCGTCCATCGCGTCGACCACGGGACGGACGTGTTCCACCAATTCGATCAACTCTTCGGGCCGGCACGGCACTCCGTTGATGCGAAACCGTTCTTCGAGGTCCGTGAGATGGGGGGACGTGTAGACTCCCACGCGATACCCGGCGGTCCCAAGAATGTCGCCGACCATCGTCGCCGTCGAGCCTTTCCCCTTGGTTCCCGCAATGTGGATCACGGGCACCGGGGGGCTCGGATGATCCTCCTGATGGAGGTACCGGCCCAGGTCCAGGCGTTCAAAAAGCTCTCGCGTTCGTTGCAGCCGAAAATCGTGCCCGCGATTCCCATCCTTGGCACGCTCGTAATCGATACGCCCGTAGAGATAGGCGAGGGCGGCTTCGTAGCTCAACAACTTGCCAGCGATCAAGGTTCGGCGGAGACAGTAAATGCGGCCGGGACGACGTTTTGCCGGGGCGTCGGCTCGCTCGGCGGCATTGTTGCGGGTGATTGCCAGAGAAGCAACGAGCCCGAGGATGGAAGGATCGGAAACGTGTCTGGGAGCTTTGCGCGGCGTGGGCTAAATCATTCCCGACGGGTCCCGGAAATAGGTGAACCAGGCGGCGGTGACCGACGTAGCTTCACCATCAAAGTCTTCTTTTCATGCGGTAGGCCCTAATTTACCGCCTCATCCCGCCAAATTCACTTCAGACGGAAGCCTAAGTTCGTGCGTACTGACTCGACAGCCGTTGCCGAAGCGGCCGACACTTCATCTGACGGCCAACCGTCGGCCTCTCCCGCAGCGGCTTCTGGTGGCGACGTCGTCATCGAAACCCGCAACCTCAACAAGGTTTACAAGGACTTTTGGGGGCGAAAGAAAGTCCACGCGGTGAAATCGCTCGACATCGAAGTCCGCAAGGGCGAGATTTTTGGTTTGCTGGGCCCCAACGGAAGCGGCAAATCCACCACCATCAAGCTGATTCTCGGGCTGCTATTCCCCACCGGTGGCCGCGTTTTGGTCTTCGACAAGGACGCGACCGAGACGCGAAAGAATGAGCGAATCGGGTACCTCCCCGAGGAGTCGTACCTCTACCAGTTCCTCAACGCGGAAGAGACGCTCGACTTCTACGGGCGACTTTTCAACATGTCCGGTGCTCGCCGCCGTGAGCGGATCGAGGAACTGTTGCATCTCGTCGGACTACAGGGTGCTCGCCATCGTCAACTGCGGGAATACAGTAAGGGGATGCGGCGGCGTGTGGGACTCGCTCAAGCTCTGATCAATGACCCCGACTTGATCCTGCTCGATGAGCCGACGACCGGTTTGGACCCGATCGGGATCCGCGAGATGAAGGACTTGATCCTCGCGCTCCGTGACCAAGGCAAGACCGTACTGCTTTGCAGCCACCAACTCGGTGATGTTCAGGACGTCTGCGATCGCGTTGCGATCCTCCATCAAGGCGAACTGAAGGAACTCGGCCGCGTGACCGACCTTTTGAAGGTCCAAGACGTCACCGAAGTTCACGCGAAGGGTCTGTCCGACGAAGCCAAACAGGAAATTCGGGATTTGATCGCCCGTCACGGCGGCGAAGTTCAATCGTTGGACAATCCGACCACAACGATGGAAGACCTGTTCCTGAACATTGTCTACGAAAGTGAGAAGCGTCCGGGAGCGCGTCGCGTTTCCGCAACGGCCGACGAAGCCGCCGAAGGAAACGACGCATCATGAAGTTGCAACCCGATGATTTTTGGAGCTTCGAAGAGTGGTTGCTCCGTCCTGGTAAGTTTCTCGAAAGTGCGTTGCTGCAAGGCATCGTGCTGTTCGTCCTCGCGATCGTCCTCGGACTGCTCGTCGGCTACATCTTTTCGGCCGGCCGGCACGGCCCCTCGGAAGGTTTCTACGCAATGGCGCGGGCCATCCGAGACCTGCTGTTCCGCGACTTGCCGGGAACCAGCGTTCGTCGCATCTTTGCGCTCGCACGGCTAGCGTTCAAAGAAGCGATTCGACGCAAGGTCCTGTTCGTGATCGGGCTGTTCATCGTCATCTTGCTGTTCGCCGGTTGGTATCTCAACGGGGACAGCGATGATCCCGCACGTCTCTACATTAGCTTCGTCCTCACAGCAACGAACTATTTGATTCTCGCCTTGGCGCTGTTCATCAGCGCGTTTTCGCTTCCCCAAGACATCGAGTCTCGGACGATCTACACGATCGTCACGAAGCCCGTGCGTGCGACGGAAATTGTGCTCGGACGGATCTTCGGATTTATCGCCGTGGGCACGGTGATGCTCATTCCGATGGGGCTGGCGAGTTACGTCTTCGTCACTCGTGGCCTCAATCACTCGCACCTCGAAGTCGTCGAGGCCGAGGAAGTCCGCGGCGGGATCGAAGGTGAAACGGATTTTGTCCGTCGTCACGTGCACACGTTCAACATTGAAGACGAAGAGAACGTCGGACTGAGTAACTTCGTCCGCGGCCACCAACACGTCGTCACGCAGACGGGGGAAAGCGAGTTCTCGATCGGCACCCCTACCGGACACTTGCGGGCTCGCATCCCCGTCTACGGCGACATTCAGTTCTACGGACGGGACGGAAAGCCCAAGGAAGCTGGGATCGATGTCGGGAACGAACGGCTCGCGGGCGGTTACGGCAGTGCCGGGATCTCGCGCTTGATCGGCGTCACACGAGGGACGCGGAAGGTCGAGCATGGATATGTCGAAGGCGGCACCTTGGGGATGGCCGAATTCACTTTCAAGGGCGTCACGAGAGACGTTTACAAGGACGGCATCGCCCTGGATATGTCGATTCGCGCGTATCGCTCTTACAAAGGCGACATCGAAACCGGAATTCGTGGCTCGATCACGATTCGCAATCCCGACACCAAAGCCGAGTCCAATCCGATCGCGTTTATCGTCGACGAGTATGCCGTCGACGAGCGCGTTTTGGATTTGACAATGGACGGTACTGACGCCGAAGGCAACCTTCGTCCGGGCCCCAAGAATCCAGAGCCGATGGACGTCTTCGAGGAACTCGTGACGGAAGACGGACGCGTTCAAATCCTCATCAAGTGCTTGGATCGCAGCCAGTACCTCGGTGTCACGAAGAGTTCGGTCTACCTGCGCCCCGACGAATCATCGTCATCTGCAACCAGATCGAAGCGTAAGCCTTGACCATGTTC
>JBCBOT010000197.1:0-14823 GCA_039821165.1 Planctomycetota bacterium
GGAATACATCCCCAAACTTCGACTGCGCGGTGTTTTCGACTCGATGCAGCGGCACATACACGGGAACTACTGTCGACGCGCCTGTGCTGTACGCTTCAGCATCTTAAAGAGCATTCCAACGGCAAAATGCAGTTTTTCCGCTACCAGGTCCTCCTGACACCAAGACTGATTCATTCCATTGCGAAAAAAGCGACTTGTCGAATTCGTGGCGAATTGTTCCTTTGAAGTCTAGGAAGATCTCGGGAAGGTCCTCGCAGCAGTCACTGACTTTACACATGCCGCGAAAAGGCTTGGATGCCAGCGTTCCAGCGTCTGAACTCACAACTTCGCGAGTTGGAGTTGAGAGCTTGGAGGCGTTGACAAGTGGATCAAGAAGTTTGAGTATCTCACCGCCCAGCGATTCAACTTGTTGCGTTAGATCACCTTCAGCGACCACTTCGATTACCGGCGCAGCTGAGCTAGGAGTCACATCTCCATCCTCCAGGTATGGTTGGCCAATAAGTTTGGAGAGGCACGACTCCCAACAAGCCAAAATTCCCAGGCGTAGTTCGGTCAACTCCGAATCGACGTTTGCAATATCATTCTCGCTTAGAACGGTCGACGTCAGTTGCCAATCGCTGCAAGTCACAAGCAGTTTCACGAGGTTTTGATGAACAATTTCGATGTGACGCAAATCCGTGCTCATCCATTCAGCCATCAGCGATCTTCCACCTAGTATCAGGCTAGACGCCGAAATGTGGAGATCAAAGTAGTTGACTGTTCGAAAGAAGGAGGGCTGTACGTAGATCCGATGATCGGCGTCTTCGATCTCACCGAGACCGGAATCCAGAGTAACACTCGCAAGCTTATTTGCGTGATTGAGATCTTGCGTGAGTCTCTGGATATAACGATCGACCACGCTGGTTTCGTCGGCATAGAAATCGGGCCAGTGCCTGCGAATAAGTTCGAAAAGATCGCTCCCGCAGACGAACTGCACCTGCCCCGAACGCGAGTGCAACTTGCCCACGATTGACATCAACGCATTTTGCGAAATGGGCGTGGGACTAATGACATACACTTTGCCAACGCGAACCGCGTCGCCATTTCCGTCTAGATATGGTGTGTCTAATGCCTGTTCGATCTGGTGAAAGACGGTTCTCGCACCAGACCGGGAGTCAACGTTCCCCGTGATCTTCGTGTTCTTGACAACGCAGGCACATGCTATCGTCTCACCCAGCGGTCCTACATCTTTGAATACGATGTCTTTCCCAAACTCAACGGCTCCTTGAAGAATCTGTACTTTCTCCTTCCCAGATCGTTCGAGCAGTTCAGCAATTACTTGCTGGAGGACGTGCTCCGACGAAAACGATTTGTTCTTTGATGCCGAGCGTGTCGCCTTCTTTTTTGCGGCCACCGTTTGCCCTCCCGCTGGATATATCAATATCGAACGATTGTAGCGGCTCCATCAATGGCCGTTGAAAAGCGATAATTCCGATTGCTGCAGCTCCTGTTAGCGGGGGTTGGTCGAGCTGGTGGCTCAGTTGCAGTGGGCGAGGAGTCGTCTCGTGTCCGCGGGTCGACTCCTCCATACACTCGACTCTTCCGGGTTGGCTTCATTGGGAGTCCTGGGTTTTTCTAAGCGCGCAACAACCGATGCGGTTTATCCGACGATGTTAAACGCCGAAGTTGGACAATCACGTGCAGGTTTTCCACGACGCCAGGCCACCGAGGTCCGGGGCACCGAGGGCACTTGTCCGCGATCTGCATCGATGCAATCGCCGATGCAGTTCTCGAACACGCCTTGCAGCTG
The DNA here is from genome assembly GCA_039821165.1 of Planctomycetota bacterium. Lineage (GTDB taxonomy): Bacteria > Planctomycetota > Planctomycetia > Pirellulales > Pirellulaceae > Stieleria. The sequence goes on from JBCBOT010000197.1 coordinate 1,790, forward strand.
GCGAGCGATGCAACGAATGGCACGTAGATTTTCCTAAGTCGTTTGCCAGGAGTGACATATACAAGAAGAGCCTCGCTTGCGTAGATGGATTTGCGAAAGTTCATCAACGGCAAGGAGGCCCAAGGTGCGGTATTGTAACGAGCAGTTGTTCCGGTGTCAGTTCGGATTTCTCAGACGCCAGTTTCTGCAGGATGGCGGATTGCCATTCACCGATGTCTTGTCGCGTGAAACTGTTGAAGAGGCGTTGGACACGATCGACGTTACCTGGAACGAGCGGATCTACACACCGCTGGTAACGCTCTGGGTCTTTCTCGGTCAGGTTCTGAGCGCCGATCATTCCTGTCGCCATGCGGTTGCCCGATTGATCGCACATCGGGTGTCACAAGGACTCCGCCCGTGTTCTTCTGAAACGGGTGCCTACTGCCAAGCGAGAAAGCGGTTGCCGGAGCAGTTCTTCTCCACGCTCGTACGACCGATGGGCAGAAAGCTGGAAGACCAAGCCAGCGAGCGATGGCTCTGGAGAGGTCGGCACGTGTACTTGTTTGACGGCACGACGACGCTGATGCCGGATACCAAAGCCAACCAGCGTGCCTACCCACAGACCTGGAATCAGAAAGCCGGTGCTGGCATGCCACTGGCGCGCGTTGCCGCCGTTTTCTCGCTTTCGTGCGGGGTGATTTGGGATGCCCCCGAAAGTTGATCCACCGTTATGAAGTTAGGGATGGGGTAGTTGAATCAGGTTCGTTGTGCCGCTGCGACGGAAGTCGCGCAGCGACTGGAGTTGCAGCGGCACAACGGGCCGCGAACTCCGCCGGGGTAAGGCCACCAAGCGAGCTGTGTGGCCGTCGATGGTTGTAATTGGATCGCCATTGACCGATGACATGCCGAGCTTCGGCAAGTGAGCTGAACGCTTCGCACGATAGACACTCGTCGCGAAACCGACTGTGGAAACTCTCCACGTAGCCGTTCTCCCAAGGACTTCCCGGCTCGATGAACGAGGCGCCTACGTCGATGCGAGCGAGGAACGTGCGAACGCGGTTGCTGATGAATTCAGGGCCATTGTCGCTGCGAATGAATGCTGGAACGCCGCGGATCCCAAACACGTCGACCAACAGATCCACCAAGTCGTCGCCGGTGAAACGGCGGGACACCTCGAGCGCGATGCACTCCCGAGTGTATTCATCGATCAAAGACAGAATCTTGAGTGACCGTCCGTTGACGGTTTGGTCAAAGATGAAATCGATCGACCAAACGTGATTCGGGCGTTCCGCGCGAAGACGTGCAATCCCGCCGTCAGAGGTGCCCAGTCGGCGTTTTTTGGTCTTTTTGAGCGGCACTCGCAAACCCTCGCGTTTCCAGATTCGATAGATCCGTTTGAAATTCACAGTCCAGCCTTCTCGACGAAGGACACGCGTGATCATCCGATAGCCGTAGCGTGGGAAGTCACGAACCAACTCGTGGATCCTTTTTATCAACGACTCCTCGTCGTTCTTGGTCTTCGACTGGTAGCGTTGAGTGCTACGCGACTGGCCAAGCGTCTTGCATGCCCGACGTTCCGACACCCCGAAGGTCTTCTGCGCCTTGGTGACTGCCTCGCGTCGTTGCGTCGGGCTCAGAAGTTTCCCTCTGCGGCCATCTTGAGAATCTTCTTGTCCAACTCGGCCTCGGCGAGGAGTTCCTTCAGACGCTGGTTCTCGATCTCCAGATCACGAAGGCGTTTCGCCTCATCGGACTTCATCCCTCCGTATTGCTTTTGCCAACGCTCCCAGGTCGTCGCGCTGATCTCGAGCGACTGGAACACCTCGGCTTCGGTCTTTCCCGCGGCCAGCATCGCCTCGCCTTCTCGAATGGCTTTCACGATCTGTTCGGGTCTTCGTCGTTTCCGCTTCTTGGTCATCGAAAGTCTCCTTTGGCCGTCGTGGCCGATAAACTTTCATAACCGCTGGATCACTTTTTGGGGAGCACGCCAGATTCTCGACTTGGGAATCGCAAAATATGCAGGGAAGGGTCAAGGCGAAGTCAGCTTGCTTCACAAGCTATCTGACGTTTTCTCTCGAGGCGACGTGCTACTGGCCGACGCATTGATGTGCAACTGGCGGGTTCTGCACTCATTCGAGAAGCGTGGGGTCGACACCGTTACAAGATTGAACAAAGCACTTCGAAGGGTCGACTTCAGGCGCGGCAAGCGGCTTGGAAAAGACGATCACATCGTGGCTTGGCGCAAACCTAAATCGATCCGCTCAATCGATTGGCCGACCTATCACTCGCTTCCCGACTTCATCCTCGTTCGAGAAGCACGTGTCTACGTCGAGCAGCCTGGGTTCCGCACCAAATCAATTGTGATCGTGACGACTCTACTGGATCCAATCAAATACCCGAAGCATGAACTGGCGCGTCTTTACCGGCAACGATGGAACAACGAGCTGGACTTGAGGTCGATCAAATCGGTGATGCAGATGGAGTGCCTACGCTGCAAGACGCCCGAAATGGTTCGAAAGGAAATCTGGGCACACGCATTGGCTCACAACCTGACCCGCACGATCATGGCTCAGGCGGCCAGCAGACACCTCATGAAACCTCGATGCATTAGCTTCAAAGGCACGTTGCAGATTCTTGAAGCATTCCAGCCCATGCTCGCCATGAGGGGCAAGCGTGAAACAGCCTCTCGTCTGCTGCACTACGAACTACTGCTGGATGCAATTGCAACTCATCAGGTCGGCGATCGACCCGACCGTATCGAGCCGAGGCGGATCAAGCGGCGACACAAACACTACGTCCCACTATCGGTGCCGCGGGCAGAAGCCAAACGACAGATACTAAAAGGAGTTACGAAAAACTAAGTGCCATTCAGCGATGCAACCGCTGCAACTTGGCGAGTACTCCAATCCGCGTAGGTGTTTCACACCGAACGTACGAGGTTAACCCTGAGAAGTGCATCAGTCTCCTGACCGGCTAGGCTCACATTTCGTTATAAACTCTCAAACCAATCACGCTAAAATGTCGTGAAATTCAGTTGCTCACTCCTGATACATGCCTGTCGGCAGCAAAGGTTTCCTACGGACGCTTCGACTACCAAGTAGTCAAAGTTTTGGTTACAGGATTATCTTTTTGGAACTGCGTCGGCTTGTTGGAGCTGCGTGCTCGATAGACCCTATAAGTGATGCTGAATCGCCGCCGCGTTTCAGTTGTCAAGTATTCGACGTCGTCCGTCTTGGCCATTGCTCAAAAGAGCTTCCCCCGACTCCCCAATCATTCGCGGGAAAATTCAGTGTTGGCGAAAATCTAGATTTAGAGTACTGATTTTTTTGTTGTCACTGGACTTAACCCATTCGACAAGTTCCCAGTGGCTTCCATCGAATTTCGCTGGCCTAACTACATGCTGTTCTTCGAGGTGTTTGAGTACTGAGCTGCGGATACCATTGAATTCCCCAAGTTTGTCACTGACGTTTGCCAAGCTAAGAATCTCGAGAACGTTTTGTAGATGATCATAGTTGGAACCAGCCAGATCGCAGTCCAACGTAAGCCAGGCTTCGACAAGTCCTGCTAAGAGTTCGCGATTCGGTTCCGTTTCGATCCTCTCGACGATAGCATTGACGAAATGCTCCATATCCTGAACTTCGAGTTTGCCAGTCAGTGTCGAAAACACCTGTGCTAGAACTAGTAGTCTCTTACTATCTAGCTCAGTGTTTGCTTTGTCAGCCAAGGCTTGGGCAAGGGACCGCAAGTCCGAAGGCTCGAGTTTCTCACTCAATACAGACAAAACCCTACCAAGACTGGTCACATCGATGCTGTCCCAATGGCCACTCAGCCTCACCACAAGTGTCTCGAGAACAGGGCGCAAGTCCTCAGATTTTAACCTTGTTACAAGTACCGACATGGCCTCGCTGATTTCCTGGACGACAATTCCATCCGATTCAATCTTCATCCGATCAACGAGAACCAGCGCCAGCAAGTGGAGGTCATCCGAGTGTAGTTTGCTACTCAGATCAACTAGCATTGCTCTCACATATGAGAGTTTCCGCACATCTTTCTCAGACTTCATGCGTTCAGCTAAGGCACGAGCCAAAGGTAAGACGTCGGAAGACTCGACACTATTGCTCAGCAATGTCGACAATTCCGTGAGGCTTGCAAGAATATCCAAATCTTGTTCAACAATAATTCTCTGAACCAAGGCCTTAGCTTTCTGACTAAAGTCACCGACTTCGAGCTTCGCACAAAGCTGCTTCACATATGGCGGAATATAGCGGAGTGGACAGGGATCTTGCTCATTTTTCACCCAATCTATCGCAACTAAAGCTCCTGGAAGGACATCTTCAGCTCTAGCACTCTCGCTCAGTTCAGAAAGCGCGATCGCGAGGCGAAAAAACTTGTCGTCATCAGTTTCGATCTTCATTTTTTCCACCAGAGATTCAATCGCAGGTTGAAGTTCGTCCGGGTCGAGCCTGTCACTTATTGACGACAGAGCCTCTGCAAGCTGCGGCATTGAGTAGCCCTTTGGTTCTTCAATTATCCTATCGGTAATAAGCTTGGCGGCGGGTCGAAGGTCGGCTGGTTCTAGCTTGGCGCTTAGCGTTGCCACATCGTCGATAAGGTCAAAAAACTCGAAGCTGTCTTCTGCGGATTCCATCAACGCAATCAGCATCTCAGCACCCTGTCTTAGGTCAACTGCCTCAAGTCTGTGCGCAAGACGTGAAAGTGTCGACCCGTGAATCTTTTTCCAAGCCACCGTCCCTTCGGTGCTCATTTGTTTGGTTACCGCCTTAGCTGCCATACTGAAGTAACGTACATCGAGATCGTCTCTTTGCGACTCCAATGCAAATACTAGGTCGGAAAGCGTCTGGCGGGATTTGGTGCTTTCCATTCTTTCGACCAGAAGTTGGGCCGCAGGCCGAACGTCCGCGAGCGCGAGATTGCGCCCCAATCCGGAAAACGTGTCCCCAAATCTGGATACCCGGGAGCCGTCTGATTCTACCTTCATCTTCGCGATCAAGACCTTGGCTGCCGGACGAAGGTCGTCCGGGTCAAGCTTGTTCCCCAGACCCGCTAGTGCCTCTGCAAGTTCCAGGACTGCATCATCACTGGTGTTCTCATCTTCGATTCCGTTGACGATGGCTTGGGCTCCAGGTCGAATGTCATTCACATCGAGTTTTCCGCCTAACTCTCCCAAAATCGCTGCGAGCGAAACAAGCGTTTCGACGCTTTGTTCTTTCTGCATCCGATCACCAATGACCTTGGCTATTGGACGGATATCTTCCGATTCGAACTTGGCACCCAACTTGACCAACGTGAATCCAAGGGAGGCAATCGCACCGGCGTCCTTCTCAGTCCTAATTCTGTCTGATATCGCATTGATCACTTCGTCTCCAGGCTCAGCTGTGATCTGTGACAGCAGAGCAAGGCACGCCAACCCCTTTTCATCGCGAATCCTGGATTTCTCCAGCTGAGGTAAAATGCAATCCGATGCGATCTGCCTACGAATTTGTCCTGTTGGATCGAGTCCAGCAACAGCATTCATAAACCAACATGCTCTACCAGTGACGTTACCCGGTTGGTTTTCTAAAGCATACTGCAACGCATAAATGCGAGCCCTCTGAGGGAGCGTTGACAAATCACGCCATTTCTCGAGCTCTCGTTGCGTAGGGTTGTCAGCTTGACCGATCGCGAGGCAGGCGATCGCTGCTCTTCGATCAGAATCGAGTTTCCACTGCCACACGCTAATGGAGATAGCGAATAAGAGAACTATGTGCGGAGTGAATCGAAACAAGCTCCACAAAACAAGTGCACGATGTTCACCAAATTTAAGATTGCCTCGCACCCATGACCAGCCAAGGCGAATTTGCTCCTTGGGCGAAAGCAGGGCTTGCCACGACTGTGACCAAGTCACAGCAGCTTGAAGATTCTGACTGTGCTCAAGTAGGAGCGAGTCTGAATTGTTGGCACGTATCCAGGCAGCTCGAACCCCACGAGCGCAGAAAGCGTGATAAAGAGTCAGCTGCACGGAGCCATCAGCTAAAGCGTTGCGACGGAGAATTCGTTTCGATTCCAGGTAATTGATCGCAGGTTCTAGGTGAGTAGGGTCGGAACCTTCGTTCAACACCTCTGATGCTAGGGCATTCAACGTGGCTTGCCTCGTCGTTTGACCATCCTCCGCTAAGAACGTTATCTCCAAACCGCGCAGCAACTTTTTGTATGGAACCTTCCCTTCGCCTTGTCCACAAAGTGCCGCCGCCGCAACGTGATCCTCGGTGTATGCTCGCTCCAATCCTGTCAAGCCGCCATTGCGATCGTACTGTCCGACGGTGAGAAACCGTAGTTGTTGCAAGCCTCCTACCGCTACCACCATTTGGACGGCAAGTACATCCCCACTTTCCGCCGACAAATCAGCAAGCAAACGATCCTTCAGTTGGTCCCAACCAAAGGCTGGGTGCAGTACCACTTCGCCGCTACCGTCGTCCTCTGTTAGCCGACTGAGAAGACGTTGAACGTGCTTTTGAGCCAGCCTCGCCAGTGGAACACGGTCGATCACCCTCAATGGGTCTTTGCGTTTATCTTCAAAGTGCACGGTCTTTAGCGCCCACTGCATCTCGCTCCGGCAGGTAAATAGTAGATGGAACCGGTTGTCTAGCACGCCACGCGCGAGGAGTTGCCAGTCGGAGTTTTTTCGCATTTCCGATTGGTCGATCACCGCGCCATTTACTACCAGCCTTTCTTTCCAGCGTCGTGCGTAGTCGTCGAACTGGTCAACGACAATCAACAACTTGCGCGGAGCTGCGGTGGGTAGCGTCTCGAGCCATGTCGAGAGAGATGCGACTGTCGGACGCTCGAGCGATTTGTCTTGAGAGGCTTGTTCATCTCCGGTCTTAGGCCCAACGCCGATCGCAACTAATTCATCTTCGGAGAGCCTGAGCAGTTCGGTTGTCAATGCGGTTGCGAGACCATCCCTCCACTCCAAAAGTGAAGCATCGATGTAGACCGGCAGCAGGTTTGCACTATTCGATTTCAACTTTGCAACCAGCCCTGCCTTAGCTAACGCACTCTTTCCAGATCCCGACTCCCCTGGCATGAACACTAGGCGACTTGCTTCACACTGTCTGAGCAAATCGGCAAGATCTGTCTCTCTACCTACAAGTTCTTCAGGCTTTTCGGTCGTGATAAGGAATCGGTCAGGGCGCAGCATCGTGGACTTGCGAGACATTGACGACAGCAAGGCCCACAGCGTTACAAACGCTAATCCACAGATGCTCAGCCATTTCAATGGCGCGGGCAGGTCGTCAAATCCATCGATCCAGTTTAGTGCTACCGCTCCCGCGCCGCTGAGCATTCCGGCGTAGGTCTTCCAGTCTTGAAGAAACTGTCGAAGTCGAATGGGCATGTTCGTAACCGATAGGTTGAATAGTGAAGTTCATTACTACGTTACTGCGCAGTCAAAAAGCGTTCAGCTCGCCCTTCAGTAGTCTGTCTGTGATTATACGCGTGATCGCCAATGCGACAGCAAGTAGATAAGTCGCGAAATAAGCAATGGAGTATGAATGGAATTCTCGTCGGACCCCTGGGATTGGTCAGCTTCATGGACGATTCTCAGACAGTCAAGAATCGCAAAGAAGTGATCATTATGCTAGGCACTGTTTGGCAATTGGTCTTTGATTGGACGCAACACAATTGGCAACCTACCGAGTTACCGCTACAACAAACGTCCCGACTCGATTGCCGGAGACAAGGGCTACAGCGGCAAAGCAATTCGGAACCTGATCGCGAGCCGATCGATCACCGCTGTGATTCCGTCACGCTCCAACGAGAGCCGCAGCGACTCCTTCGATCGAGCGTCCTACCGCAACCGCAACATCGTGGAACGGCCCATCGGATGGCTCAAGGAATCCCGCCGAATCGCAACGAGATACGATAAACTGCGCTGCACCTACATCGCGTTTGTCTACCTCGCCGCAACGCGAAGAGCCATCGCACTCCTTTGATAAAGATAGACCACCGGTAGCTTGCATCGAATCGGGGGTCGATGCAGATTCGGCGAATCAGATGGACGCTTTAGATTCATCGACCGACGCGAGTTTCGTCACATGCGAAATCCAGTCGGTTGGACAAATTTCAGCGTCCAATGGAATCCGTCAATTGCTTGCGGTGCGAAAGACCGATGCGCGTTTCGATACTCCGGCGGCCGAGGTTGGGGCCTCAGCACCCGCAAGAACGTGCGAAACACCTGCCCGGCCTGAGAGGAAGAGACTTGCCCAAGTGATTCCAAAAGGCTTACTTCATTCATGATGGTCTCCCCGTCGGTGTCAACCGACGAGATTGCGAAGGCAGAACTCTCCTTTCCCGGAGACCATCTTTCAACAATCCGGCATGATCTTTTAACCGCGAACGAGGACGATCTTCTTCTCGATTCGCTCAAGGGGGATAGATACGTCGTTGGTCATGGTCCGACGATGCCATCACCGCTGATTCGAGTCAAAGCTATTGATCGCTAGCCCGGCACTTTCCTCCCATTGCCTGTTTGAACAATTGCGAAGCTGCCACAACTCTGCTGCCCGCCGGCAAGCAGAAAATCGGTTCCCCCTGAGGTCCCCCCAATTTTCGGCTTTTGCGTTCAGCAAACCCGTGGCGATCGCTTGGCATGTTCAACCCAAGCAATAGGAGAAGGTTATGAACCTCAGACAAATCGAATTAGAAAAAGCTTTCCACCGCGATTTCTGCGAATGGGAGCCGACAATCACAGCGACCATATCCAACTCGCTCGATGCACAAATGGATGCTATGCAGGATCTCATCCGAGCAACCAACTGCATTCAATCAATCAACATTGCTGTGCCAGATGACTTCATTTCGGATGAAACCGAGCAGGCTCTGCAAAAACAGTGTCGATACGACGTAAGCTACATCAGCGTGTTCTCAAACTTCTTCGTGTTTTATCTTGAAGGAAAATGGGATGGCCACATTCAGGCCGAATACTCCATGATCTAACGAGCCGGAGACACCAAACTCTTTTGCGATGTCCTTGGCTGCTGGCAGCTGCTGGCACGACAACGAATAGCAAGATTGTCTCATTGAGGAGTTGCGTTGACCACGTCCTACGCATCAACCATCGACAATGGTGGCGCCGGACGAAAGAGAGTTGCGCACTTCGGCCGTACAGTCTATCCTCGTAGGCGTGAAGGACATCTCGCGCAGCAACTTCGGCATTGTGATCGCCTACCTCCTGCCTGGCCTAATTGGGATGGCGGCCGCGAGTCAACACTTCGTTGTTGTCCAGACATGGCTCCGTGGACCTGCGTCGGATGAAGCAGCCTCGGTTGGCGGCTTCCTTTTTGCCGCGTTTGGTGCATTGCTTCTTGGATTGCTTTTTAGCACCGTGAGGTGGCTCGTTCTCGATGCGATTCACCATCGGACCGGCGTTGAGCCGGCGAGGCGTGATTTTCGCCTGCTGCAAGCGAACCTCGAGGCGTACCGCATGATCGAAGAGAACCACTACCAGTATTACCAGTTCTACGGCAATAGTCTCGTGGCTGTTGTGATCGGTTATGCGAGCTACCGAGTCACAAATACCTTCTCGCCGTCGATCTCTGACTTAGTTGCGGTGGCGCTCGCCCTCCTGCTTTTCCTCGGTTCGCGAGACACCCTCAAGAAGTACTACGCCCGCGTCCAAGCTCTCCTGACGACGCAAAACGCACTCATTCTTCGCACTTCTCCACCTCTTTGAATAGCTTGCTGAGCGTCGTTTCCAGTGCGACCGCCAGTTTGTCGGCGACGGTGATGCTCACCTGCACCTTGCCGCGCTCGATTGAACTCGCATAGGTGCGGTGCACACCGGCACGCTCGGCAAACTCCTCCTGCGAGACGTCGAGTTTCTCCCGCAATCTGCGAACGGTTTTGCCAAATCTGACTTCAAGTGCATCCATTTACAGAAAATGAGCACTTGCATTCGATCCTTCTACAGAGGATAAAGTGACAGACTATCGTCTACATCCAGCGAGCCCAGATACCCCGGAGCAGGTCATGACCAACGGCGGCGGAAACCACGAACCTCAACCAGAAACCAAAGACAAACCCAAAAACGGAGAAAAACAGGCTCAGAAGTAGCCGGAGATCAGTCTGCTGATCAGGACAAAGCCGGCAGTGACCGGCTATGCCGTCACGAGGAGCGTCAGCAATGCAAATGCGATCAAGGACACGCCGCCCAAACACTCGGTCTTCTCGCTGAGCGTTGCCGACGCTTGGTTTCCCATCCAAGCTCCCATCGCACTCGCCAGAGCAGCGGCAACTCCAAGCAGCAACGCATGCCCGAAAACGAGTCCGGGCTCGTTTCTGACCCCTGCCCCAACGACGGAGCAGTCAATACTTGAGAGGAGAATGGCGGCGGCGATCGCGTTACGGCATGCTTGATTGTTCGTCTTTCCGTCAGATGTGAGACCGCTTCTCAGTCCGCGCAAACCCAGCACGATCAGAATCAGTACGCTGAGGAGCCGGATATCTTCAATCCGCCGAAAAGTCACCATTTCAGAAGCCCCTGCCCCCACGAAGGTCATCGCGAACGCCGCCAATCCAAATGCGAGGCACGTCGTCGCTCCTTTCGTCCCTCTAAGTGCCACCGAAAGCGTTGCAGCAATCGCAAACGCGTCGGCGGATGTCCCGATCGGCAGCAATAGCCATGATGTCCAAGACATCAGCTTTCCCTCCGTGATCAGACCTAAAAGTGTTTCCCGCGTGGCGATGGACGCTTCGGCCCGTCGTTTCGACGACTGGACAGAAAGCTCTCCAGGTCTCCCTCGCTGATCCGTTTACAATTGCCGAACTCATGGCAGGCAAGCTCTCCACGAGCGAGAAGCCCGTAGACCATACTCAGGCTAATCTGCAGCTTCTCCGCAATCTGTTTCACTGTGTAGAACACTCCACTTGGTCGATCAGCCATCGATATCAATGCCCTCAATTTGGTTCAAATCAGTTAGGTCAAACGTCTCTTCGGTGAGCAGTTGGGCCGCGTGAATCACGACGACGAGCTTTTCAAGTGCCGGCTCCGGCATTTCACACACCGGAATCGATCTGCGAATCAGGCTCGCGGGCCCCTCGACGCGATGCCGCTGAGACACACCGCTGATGTTCATTTTCAGTCGTCTCGCTTGCTTCAAATGAAACGTCTCGGCACCCTGCCCCGGCTCCAGTTTCTTAGAAGCTTCGGCGCACTCAGCAGCACTATCTTTCTCGATCGCAAAGCTCATCTTGATCGCATCGCCGTCCCAAGTTCGGGACAGAAGCACGGGTCGTTGATAGAGCCGACTTTGGAACGCGATCGCCCCCGTGGTAAACCAGAGCTTCACCGTCCGTGCAAAAAACTGCCGAGCGAGCACGCCCGGCAACGTTCGTTTCAGGAGGAGATACCAAAACTTGACGACGGCAGCCCAAAGAAGCGTGCCCCAGATCAGCTCCAAAAAACGCAGATCAAAAGAGGGTGTCAAGCGAAACGCGATCCAAGCCGCAGGCAACAAACCTGCGATGTATCCCGCTTTCGCCCATTTCATCCCCCACTCGTAGCCCCGCCATGTTGGCGATCTCGCTTCGATAAAGGCCCGTTTCCGACGCGCGTCAAACCAAAGCGTCGGCCAATCGGGGAGACCCGCAGAGGTAACCGCAATCATGACTTACCCTCATAGGCCCGCCCGCGAAACAGCTCGTGTTTGTCGTAAAATGCACGCTGCAAAATCATCGGTTTGTACGAGGGTCGTATGATCAGCTGTCGAAGCAGCCTGTCATCGCGGCCGAAATACCGCGCTAGTTCAGCCGCAGTCATCAAAGGCTGATTCGCAATCGACCAAGACTGACCGGTCGCGGCTTCATTCACGGCCTGTTCATAGCTGGGCGAGCTCGCCGACCTGGAGAGCGTCGACGTTTCTCCCAGAAGCTTGGAGACATATGAAAGCGTGGTGTCATCGGCACCGCCGAAAAATTGAAACACGCCCGAGTTTGCGATGAACGTCTCCCAATTCTCTCGATAGTTGGACTTCAACTGAGACAAGTCCTGAATCACGATCCAACACTTCACCCCGAGCCCAGCCAACTGTGCGATCGCCGATTCGGCGCATTCAAGCCTGCCGAAGACAGAGAACTCGTCGAGTAGGAAGACCGTCTGTGGACCATCGGCCGCTTGCTCCTCTTCGTGCGCTGCAAAGGCCATCTGAATTACCAGTCGTTGCCACCCGCTCATATCGCGCATTCTCATCGCGGGTGTCGTAACGTAGAGCGTCAAACGAGATCGCTTCAAATCGGCAAGGTCGATCGACTGGCCGCGGAGAACAGCATGAACACATTTGATAGCAATCCAGTCAAGATGCTTGCGCAGGTTCGACAAGACGCTGCTGAATTCACCTCCAGTGCGATCGTAGAATGCGCGTGCCGCAGATCGCACAAAGCCACCCGCTGCATCGTTCGATATCATCTCCTTTTCAAGAACATAGTGCTGCGGGTCAGATGGGTCAGGCCGCGCTAGTTCCGACGCCAGCTCCCAGACCGTGACTAAATCACGCCGGCCTTCGTAGTTCGGATGCGTTGCCACATGGGCACAGAGTCCGGCCAGAATCGCTCGGGCAGTCTCATCCCAGTGTTTATCCTTCATTTCGCTCGGGACGATGACCGAGTCAGCAATCAGCTTGGCATTGGGAACAAACGTCCGTTCATCGCTACGCATGAGCGTCTCGAGGGCGTTGTAGGCTACGCGAAACTGGCGTGTATGGGCGCCTGAAACATCGAACGGATCGAGCACCGCGACCCGCTGCGTCTTTGATCTCCAGGTGGCTGTGAGCCGTGCGATGTCCCCTTTCGGATCGACGATGGCCATGGATGCTGGGATCGAAAGAGCGTTGCCGACCAAAGCACCGCGCCCCTTGCCGCTTCGTGAACCGGCGATCGTAATCATGTGCCGGTCATCGCCGACGCCGATTGGCGTTCCGCCTACCGCGTAACGAGACAATCTGCCGTCAGGTAGTCTCTCTCCCAATCGTATGTCTGCCCCGAGCACCCCCAGAAATATTTTC
>JBCBOT010000198.1:0-14777 GCA_039821165.1 Planctomycetota bacterium
AGGTGGCCTTCGCACCGACTTTGCTGCTCGTGTCGCTGCTCTTGTACAACAAGCTGTCGGTCTCTTTGTCCAAGACGAGCGTACCCTTGGTACCCATCACGACTTCACCCCAGCCGCCGAAACCGTTGCCGTTGATCGTGCTGTAGGTGACCACGACCTTCTTATTCGGGTCTTGCTCGTAGCCAGGAACCGGTCCCTTGTCTTTGGGATAATTCTCGGCCTTGTCGTAGTAACCCACGTCGAACGTTTCGGAGTACTCGGGTCCAGGGAACTCGAACATGCAATAGATGTGGTCGCCGGCGTCACGATCTTGCGGCATGATGTGACGTCCGCCGACGGCGTGAACGGAAAGCGGGTGGACTTTCTTACCGTCGTTGCGGAGCGATGAGAGGAAGATGCTAACGGCGTCGAGTTGGTGGCTACCGAGTTCGGCCATCAAGCCACCGCCGGTGCGGTCGAACAAACGCCAGCGGTGCAGTTCTTCTTCGGCCGAGAATCGCTTGTCACCGCGGGCAAAGTCTTCGTAGCCGTGGTTGCGGGGATCGACGCCTTGGTCGGCATCCCACGCGACCCACTGGGCAAGCTTCTTTTCGAGCTTGTCCATGTCGGCGCCTGACTTGGCCTTTGAAATCGCCTCGCGCATCTTGCCGATTTCGGTGGCAATCTTATCGACTCCATTCAAGCCACCCGGGATTGGCATCGACCAGCTGTCGCGGCCGGGCAAGTTACCGCGGTGCCACTGGGCGCGGATGTGGTGCAGTTGACCGAGCATGCCCCAGCGGATCAGGTTCACTGCGTCTTCGTACTTCACGTTGTAGTGACGCTGGTGCCCCGTCGCGAGGTGGATCGGGAAGCCATTCTTGTCCTTGCTCGCTGCCGCCATTTGGCCCATGACTTTGCACTGCGCGACGTTGTGCGCCATCAGCTTTTCCGTCAGCACGTGCAGGTTGCGTTTCATCGCAAGTGCGGCGACGGGCGCGTGCAACCAGAGCGGCAGCGCGATGATGACGGCTTCGATGTCGGGATCATCGAGGCAGGCCATGATGCCGCCGTTGGAGCCGTCATAGACTTTCACGTTCCGGCGGGCTTCCGATTCATCGTTGTATCCCGCCACCGACATGAGCCCGGGGCGACGCTTGATCGCCGAATCGCTGCTCCAGTCGCCGTGAAAGGCTCGGTGGACGCTGAAGGGGCGGATGTCACAAATCGCTTTGACGTCCACGTAGTCCGGGTTGCAACCGCCGATCAAAACGTTGCCTTCGTCACCGGTTCCGATCACGGCAACGCGGACAGGATCCTTGACCATACCGTAGCCGAAGTAGGCTGCGCCGAGCCCGGCACCGCCCGCTGCTCCCACAGCTCCAAGGCTGCGAAGGAAATCGCGGCGGTTCACGTTGTAGTAGCTGTTGACGACTCGGTTGAAGTTGTCTTTCCCGATTTCGCGGGCGTCAGCGGATAGCTTGTCGACCATGGTCGGCATTCCTTGTGAGGGAAGGTGGGGGGATCGGTCGGGCGGCGCGTTTAGCTCTGCCGCTGCTGGGAGCGTCGAATGTAAAGGTGAAGGAAATAGTCGAGTCCGAGGAATCGACCGGCGCCGGTCGCCGCAATGACGAGGCAGGCCATGCCTTCAATCAGTTGGTAGTTGCTGCTGGTGGGCCCGGTGCCTGGTGGGTACTGGCTTAGGAATACAGAACCGAGAAATGCGGCCGCAGCTAACGATGCCAGGGGGGTGAACAGACCGAGCATCAGGCACCATCCGATCGCGAGATCGAAGTACGGCACGTAAGGATTGATGATACTGGTATCGACCCGACCGGTACGAGGTTTGCCAAGTCGCAATGCTGGCGATTCCTCCTTTTGATTCGGCGCCGCAAGCGCGTTGATACTGACCTCGTAGGCATCCCAGAGGTCATCGATCTCCTTCATCGGCGGAGCCAGCTTCGATGCGTTTTCTTTTTCGAGCGTCGCGATTTGACCGGACAAACTGTCGACGTTTGCCCAGTCGCCTTTTGACTTCAGGTCGGCAATCCGTTCCCGGCGGAGGTCATACTCGCGAAGGTCCTCCTCGTAGTCCTTGAGGATGAGGTCGACGTTTTTGAGCAGCTGCTGAAGCTTTGCCTCGGCTGCTACCTTTTCGGTTTCGGTAAAGCTGAAGTAGGCCGATGCCTTTTCGTTGTACTGGGCCAACCACCACTCGTGAAACACAAGATCGCGACGGTTCTCTCCGTGACGATCCCACACGAGGTCTTTGAAGGATTCAGCGAACGGGCCTTTGGCATTCGCAAAGAACGGCGCGGCATCCCAGTCGCCCTGGCGATATTTCTCGAGGCCTTCGCTGTGGAAGTGCCAGCCGATGGAAAGGCGCAAGATCACCAGCATCCCCATTGCGAGGACACCGAGAATGCGAGGAGAGATGCCCCAGCCGATGGCGAGACGAAGCGGAAACTCAAAAATGGATCGCACGAACCGAGTGCTCCGAAGTGATGGGGAGGGAGGCGAGGCGGGTGGCCGAAGTCAACAGGGAGTGGGTCGACGAGTCGGCGCGGCTTTCACGAGTTGCAAGTTCACGTTGAGGTGGGCACCTCGGACTCAAGCCCACATTATGTCCTACCGCCCGAGGGCCGCCAAGCAGAATCATGGCCGTAGGTCCCGACTGTCGCAGATCGCTTTAGCGGTTTGCAGTTCCCCGCCAGTCGGCTAAACTCCGCGACTCTTGTCCGCTGGTGGCGGCCTTCACGACTGTGAATCGTGAACCTGGTCAGGACTTAAGTGGAGCAGCCATAAGCGGTGTAGCTTTGTGTGGGGGTCGCCGCCAGCGGGCAAGAATTTCTCTCATCCGCCGGTCGAAAACACGACTCGGCCGAGGTGATTTCGACCGGGTCGGTGCTTTCGCTGACCTCTCGCTAATTCTTGGCGACCTGGGATTCCGTCATGAACGGATTCGTCCGCACGACACCCACGGGGCGTGATTCCGCTGGTGTAGCACAGTGGCTGCATGTCGGCGCGTGAACCGCTGCCGGTTGCGGAGGCGTGAAAAAGTCCGTCCGCAGGCGGCCGCGATAGCCTTCCGGTGCACTGACCATCGGCGGCGCCGCGAACGGACTCATCCCGTACGGTCGTGCGTGACGAGCGCCGTAGTAAACCGGTGGATTGGTCGCAAAGTAGGGCGGTGTTTGCAGCGACGTGCCGAACCGCGCGCCATACGGTTGATAGAAACCGAATGGGAAAAACGGATATGCCGACGGGTGATTGGCCGACGCGGTTGACGAACAACCGAACGCGCAACCGGCCAACATTGCCGCGGCGAGCAGAATGCGTTTCATGATGTGGACTCACAGAGACGGGATTTGAGAGATTCCCCCCACCATGCACGCTAATCAGACGCCCCTTCCGTTCAACCGCTACGGGCGTGGAATTCAGCGAATGCCGCGTAGTCAGTCCGGTCGTAATGGAGCGTGGTTGCCGACGTGCCGCCACCACGAGAATGCCGCACAGGCCGAGCGTTTGTCAGATGTAGAACATCACCGATTCGCGGTCACTCAACGCTCGGGTGACAATTTGGTCGAGCGTGGTTTCGGCCAAGACCGTGCGAGAAGCCTCGGAGGCCTCCGCCCAACTTGCATTGAGCGCCGAACCAACGGGCGAGTCGTTGCCTTCGACCGGCCGCGCCGAATCACTGCAGCCGACAGCTTCGGCGACCTCCAAAAGAGTCAGGTCGGCCGGGTCGATGGCGATGCGGTATCCACCTTGGCTTCCACGAAGGCTTTGCACCCATCCCGCCGCCCGAAGCGTTCTCAGAATTTGGACCAGAAAGGGACCAGGAATACCGTGCCGGTCACTGATCTCGGACGCCGCGACCGGCGCCGAGGATTGACTCTGAATAGCGAGTTCGGCCAGGGCGAGTGCGGCGTAGTGTACGCGAGCTGAAATCGTCATCGCCCTTCCTCAATCGTGGAGACCACATTCGGTCTTTTTAAAGCCACTCCAACGGCCCGCGCGTTCGTCTTCACCGGGCAGACGCGCTCGCGTGCAAGGCCAGCAACCAACGCTGGTGTAGCCCTTATCGTGGAGTGGGTTGTACGGAATCGAAGCCTTACTGATCAGTCCCCAAACATCTTTCTTCGTCCAGTTGGCGAGCGGGCTGACTTTGACCAGTTGAAATTTCTTATCCCAACCGACGATCGGCGCCTTTGCTCGATCCGGACTTTGATCGCGACGAATGGCGCTCGCCCAAGCGTGCAGTCCCCTCGCGGCGTGATGCAACACGCTCAGTTTACGATCAAAACAGCATCGATTGGGGTCGGTTTTGTAGACAGGTCCACCGTTGGCAGCCTCGTATTCCTCGACGGTCTGCTCCGGATAAAGGTATTGCACTTCGATCCCGTATCGTTCCTTGACGGTTTCGCGGAGGTCGAGCGTTTCTTGAAACTGGTACCCGGTCTCCAGGTTGAAGATCGGGGTCTGGGGCGCGATCTCACTCAGCATGTGAATGATCGTCATGCCCTCGGGCCCGAAAGCGGTGGCCATCGAGAACTTGGGCGAAAACCGATCAACGGCCCACTCCAATATCTGCTGTGGTGTCGCGGTTTCGAGCCTGGCGCTGTGATCCGCTAACTCGGCTAGCAACTCCGGAGTTGGTTCCAGAGGCGGATCGGCCACGAGCGCACCGCCAGCGGGCGTCCCGGAGTCGGTGGACAGCGGGTCCGACGGGTCGAGCGTGGCGACGGGCAAGCTCAGCTTTGTGGTCGGCATTTTCAGTAATCCAAACAGCGCGTTCCCTGAATGCTACAATGCTGATCCGTTTAGTCAAGAATAGTATCGGTGGAAGCGGTTGGCCGGATTGAGCCGAAATCGGCGAATTCGGGCCCCGCCGACCGCTTTCGCGAACGCACCCCCACATCTTACCCATTCTCCGCAGTCCGCTCTGCGGGGACAGACCCCGTTTGCAACCCGCGAAGTCTCGCTTGCTGGATTTTGGTAACCCCAAACGTCAGTGAGGGAATGACTTAGCTCAAAAAAAGGCAGCCCCTTCACGAGATCGCCTCGCTGACGCGTCGGGTTTCCATTTCACTCATGAAAAGCTTTCCATCGGGGGACAGACCCCGTTTAGATCTCACGCCGCGGTCGTTTGGTCCCGGGTAAAAACCGCCGAGCGCGGTGATTTACCAGATCGACGGCCCAGGGAAGCGCCTAAAATGCAGTCGGAGGAATCGAGATGTCGCCGAAAACCGTGCTGTTGGCCCTACTCGCGATTGGCTGTTCTACACAGGCTTTCTCGGACACCGTCCTGCTTTCGCGAGGCACGCAGGTCGATGGCAAAATCGAGAAGGAGTTCGTCGTCGCAGAGGTCACCTACGTCGTGATCCGAGTGGATGACGACCTGAGCATCGCCATCCCGAAGAGTCGGATTCGCAAGTCAATTCCGGATGAAGATGAAAAACTTGCCGCGTACGCGGCCGCGGCAAAAGCGGTCGGCGACGATGCAGACGCACATTTCGAGTTGGGTAAAACGTGTAAGGGCAACGGATTGGACGCCCAACGCGAATACCACTACCGGCGAGCCATCGAGATCAACCCCGATCATCCAGGTGCGCGGCGCGCGCTCGGCTACGTCCCCGACGGCAGCGATTGGATTCTCTTCACTGAGCAGCAACGTCGGCGGGGACTGATTTACGCCACGGGAAAATGGAGGGTGCCGGAGGAGTACGCGATCGAGAAGTCGCGCGATGAAGCGGACAAGAAATCGAAACGTTGGCTCGGCGATTTCAAGCGACTTCGGACCAACTACCTCAAGGCGGTCAAGCTGAACGATGCCCAGCGGGCTGCAGAGGCGTTCGACGCACTCGCAGCCATCGACGATCCGTTTGCCGGGTTGTCCTTCGTTAAAGCGTTGGAATCATCGCGAGGCAAGAACACCGATCCGCGAAAGCTCCGCGAACTCTACGTAAAGAAACTGGCGGATTTCAATGCCGTTGCGACACTGGTCAAAACGGGTCTCGAGGAACCGGACGCACACATTCGCGATCTTGCCCTCGAGCGACTCCAGGAAAACGGCGCGCCTTCGGCGGTCGCAACCTACCTGGCGATTCTCCGCAAGCCCGGCGTACCCGCACAGCAAGTCAAGCAAGCGCTCCGCGGGCTTCAATTCTTTCCCGATCCCGAACTGTGGCGTCTTTATGTCGACGCTTTGATCACCGAGCACAAAACCGTCTCTTCGGGCGGGCCTGGGATTAGCACGGGCTTCGGGAGCAATGGTTCGAGCGGTCTCGGATTCGGAAGCAAGAAAGAAGTCAAAATCGACACTGTTCAGCACCCGGAAGCCGTCGAACTCCTGCGCATGATCACACCCGATGATGTCGACTTTCGCTACGACAAGCGAGCGTGGCGAAGATACTTCGCAGATCAATTGATGCGGTCGCCGAGTGACCTTCGACGCGACCCCTGATCGGTCACGTTGGGCATCGATTTGAACACGAACCTTCTGCTCGTCTGTCTCTACCTGCTTGTTCCGGTCCTCGGAATCTTGTCCGGCTATGCCATGTTCAAGTCGGCTGCGCTTCGTCGGGCCAGTCGTGATCGGCTCGAGGCGCTGATGGTCGATGAAGACGATATGTCGGACGACGAAGAAGACGTGCTCCCGCCGCCGGACCCCAATCTTTCGCCATTCGCCACGCGTTCAGAAAGGCGGCGTGGTATCCGTGAAGACGGAAACCCCTACCGCTCGCCACGGGCTTAAACCGGGCCGAACGACATCTCTCTTGACCGAACTCCTAACGCGGTAGTAGATTTCTACTAATCGGGTAGTAGACGCTCGCGATCAATCCAGGGAGGTGAAGGTGGCCAAGAAATATCAACTCGCCGAATTGCAATTGGCGATCATGCAGGTGCTGTGGGAACGCGGCGAGGCGACGGTCTCAGACGTCCGTGAGGCTCTCGCGCCCGACCGCGATCTGGCGCACACCACGATCGGCACCATGCTGACGAAGATGGAGGAAAAGGGGCACGTTCGGCATCGCAGCGAGGGACGTTCGAACGTCTATCGTCCCGCTATTCGCCGCGAACAAGTTAGCCAAACCATGGTGTCCGATCTCGCGCAGCGGCTGTTCGGTGGCGATATCAAACAGATGGTTTGCCACTTGTTGGATGACCAAGAACTCACGGCCGATGACTTGGCCGAGCTTCGCCGCCAGATTCGTCGGCGTGAGAAGGAGCTGGATCCATGAGTTCCGATACTGTTTTTGGGTGGATCGCAACGTATCTGATCCACTCCACGATTCTGTTGTCTCTTTGTTGGCTGTTGCTCCGTTGGCACAGGGCGACGACGCCGGCACTGGAAGAACGAGCCTGGAAACTCGCGGCGATCGCGGGATTGGTCACCACGCTCGCGCAAGCCGGCCTCGGCGATCGCATCCCAGTCCGCTATTCCGTCGCCGCATCGAACTTGGTTGCACCACGAGAGCTTGATCGAGCACCGGAAGAGTCGCCCGCATCCGAACGTGAGTGGCCGAAGTCCAAGTGGAAAGTGACGACATCACTCGAACCATTGGAACCAACTCAGACTGCAAAGGGAGTGGACTCAAACCCGGTAGCCTCGTCTTTCAACACAATCTCAACCATCGCAACACAGCCGGCTGCGGTGTCGCCCGAGGAAACAACTCCACTGCGTCTGCAAACCGTTGCCGTGATCGCCGCGGTGGCCTGGAGTGCGTGCGGATTGCTATGGCTGCTCTACCGACTCGCCCGAACATACGCACGGGTGTGCGCCATGCCCTTGGCGACATCATGCTCGTTGCATCGCACTCTTGAAGCGGTCAAGCAACAGAACGGAGTCGAGCAACGCATCGATTTGCGTTTGGACTCCGATGCGAGGGCAGAGCCTCTCGCATTGGGCCTGTTCCGTTGGACGATCGTGTTGCCGTGCAACATCGCCGAATCGCTCAGCGACGAAGAAATTCGCAGCGTGCTGTCGCATGAGATCGGGCACCTGGTGCGACGCGATTTTGCTTGGAAGCTTGCCGGGCATTTGCTCTGCACCATGGCAGGTTTTCAACCGCTCAATTTTGTCGCTCGCCGAAATTGGGAACGGGCCTCGGAGCACCTTTGTGACCAGTGGGCCACCGAACACGGTGCCTCGCCACTCAGTTTGGCAAAGTCTTTGACGCAGCTCGCCGAGCGGCGGCGGCAGTCGTCGATCGTGGCCGTTTCGGCGACAGGTTCCAAACCCATGTTGGTGCAGCGGATCGAAAGGCTACTTGCAGAGACGGAGTTCGAAGCCGCGTGGCAATCAAAATCGGCTCTTCGATTCATCAATGCTATCGGGTTCGTCGCGGCGTTGGCCGTGATGTTCGCCGCTCCATCGGTACGAGCAAAGTCGCTTGAGCCCCCGATGACGAATCCGCATCCACTGCGCGCAGAAGAAAGTGAATTCATGCGTGAGTTGCCTGCGACCGCCGAGTCCGAACGGGCTAGCGATGTTGCACGGACTGAGTTTGAAGCTTGGTCGAGACTCGATCGTGAACTCGAAGGGCTTCTTCGAGACCTCGAGGTCGCAATGGAGCTGGCGGTGGCTTCGGGTGAGCACGTCAGAGAAATCGAAACACTGTCCGCCGCGGCGGCAGCGATTGAACGGAGAAGGGATTTAATCACTACCCAATTTGGAACGGGAGAAAACCAATGAGAAAGACCGCATTCGCAACGCTCGTGTGTATCGTTGGCATCGGAGTCGGATCGGTAGTCGGTCAAGACGCGAATCAACCGCCGCTGTTAGACAGCGCGGCGTCGAGCCATCCGACCACAACGCCGCCAATAGCGCTCGGTCCGCCAGCTCCTCAAACGGCTCCAGTGCTTCCAAACCCGGCGACACCTGCACACGCCGCGACTAAAGCCAAACACAACGTGGGCAAGGACGCTCAAATCATATTGCATTTCCAAATTATCGAAGTGGGGCTCGCAGACGATGTGGTGCTCGGGACCATCGAACAAGCAAATGAAGTGCAGTTCCTGACGAGAGCTTCAGCGACCAAGCTCGTTCAGCAACTTGTTCAGGAAGGCGAGGCCAAAGTTCTCTCAAGCCCCAGAGTGGTGACGCTCAATGGGCAAGCAGCAACCGTTCAGGTCGGACAGGAAGTCCCAATTAAACGGAACGGCCAGCAATTCGAAAACCGTCAGGTTGGACTGAGACTGCAGTGTCGCCCAGAAATCACGCAGGACCGGCGACTCGGCGTCGAACTCAAAATCGAGCATTCAATACTCGGCGATGGCGGCGCGGTGTTTACGCGAAGCGTTGAGACGGCAGCGAACATGAATTGGGACCAAACACTCGCGGTGCGTGGGTTGGGTGAGCGTCTTGTTCTGCTCGTTTCGCCCGAACCATTGCTCATAAGGGCTCACGTGCTTAGGACCGGTCAGGTTGTTTTGGGTTCCGCGAGGAAGAATGCGTCCGTTTCCGACCCGCCATCCTTGTTTGACCCGGGCGATTTCATCGGTCTCTACGGTGGCGACGTTGGAGAAATCGAAAAAATCGAGGTTGGGCAAGACCACGTTTGTGTCATTGGCACGGTCTATAACCAGAGCGACATTCCTGGAATCATCGCGGGTTTGCATCGTTTCTCGCCATGCGAAGTCACGTCGGTGTCGCAACACAGTTCGGACGATGGCATCAAGCTCGAGATCACTTGTCGCCGGCCCTCCGTGCCCCCAGCGTCCGCCGATGAGTCGCTGGACACCCTCGAAGTCGCACTCCGGAAACTCTTCCCGAGTCAGTCGATCGAGTTGACCATCCTGCCGGCTGCCGTGGTTCTTCGCGGGGAAGTCGATCCGGGCGTGATCGACGATGTCGTCGCAGTCGCACAGCAATACTACCCGAACGTCATCAGCCAGTTGACGTCAAACGCGACGCCGAAACCGATCGCCCGCCAATCGAATTCCTCGCTCAGCGAAAACCTCGACGGTCTCACCACGGAACTGCGTGCCTTGCGAGCCGAAGTCAGAAACCTGATCGACGTCATGAAGTCGGAGTAGACGCTCGTGTTCCGGATATTCCACCTCACGTGGCGTTGGCCATCGCTTGAAGTTGAACGGTCGCGCGGTTCTGCTCTTTCTCCAGATAGCCGCGGCCGAACTTCACGTTGACGTGATCCCACGGCAGTTTGTCGAGGAGATCGTATTGCTCGTGGACTTGGCGTTCGACGTCGATGCCCGCGTCTTGGATCGCCGTCCACCAGCGTTCGGGATCGAGGTGCTCGGTCCAACCGTCCATTCGTGCCCCGCGTTCCCACGCCAAGCGGATTGCCTTGGACGTCCTGCGATCGCCTCGGCTGAGGACACCTTCGAGCAGGCTCGTTTCGACATCGTGGCACTTAATGTTGACGCTGCGAATCTTGCGGCGCTTCCACATGTATTTGTGCGCCCAATGGAAATACTCGCGACGTTGCATCCCGTTCCATTGGTACGGCGTGTGTGCCTTGGGAACAAAGTTGGAGACGCTCGCAGTGACGCGGGCGTATCGTCCCCGAACTTCCTTGCCGACGGTCGCGATCGTCTCCGCGAGGTCGACGATTCCATCCAAGTCGACTTCGCGTTCCCCCGGAAGACCACACATGAAGTAAAGCTTGACGCTGTCGAACCCGTTTTGAAACGCATTACGACAGCCTTCAATCAAGTCGCTGTTTTTGATCTTCTTTCGGATCTGTTCCCGCATGTCATCGCGGGCGACTTCGGGTGCGAGCGTCAGCGAGCTTCGGCGGTCGGTGCCGATCAACTGCGGCAGTGATTTGAGTTGATCGTTGACCCGCAAGCTGGGCACACTGATGTTGACGCCGAGCGGTTTGAAGACTTCGTGCAATCGTCGCACTAGCGGCTCAAAGTGCGGATAGTCGCTACTCGAAAGCGACAGGATGCTGATTTCGTTGTGGCCGGTGTTGAGGTAGCTTTCCCACGCGGCGTCGACGATCGTTTCGACTTCGCGGATCCGCAGCGGTCGCTTGATGACCGTGCTTTGGCAGAAGCGGCACAGGTGCGGACAGCCTCGCATGATTTCGATCGCGATCCGGTCGTGGACGCAATCGATGTATGGCACGATCGGATTGGTCGGCAGCGGGATGCCGTCGAGGTCCTTGATGACACTCGGTGCGAACGTCATCGGGACGTCATCGCGGGTTCGTTCGAGCGAGTGAATGCGATCGTCTTTGTAGACCGGGTCATAGAATCGAGGAACGTAAGCGTACTCGAGCGTTCGAGCGACTTCGGCGAGTGCGTCGCTACGCTGTTGTCGGCCTTCGGCCCCGGTTGCAAAGCTGCCGTCTTCACGCCGGTAGCTTTCCTTCAACTTGATCCACAGATCGCAAACCTCCGGCAGCGCCGGTTCACCGTCACCGGTGATCATGACGTCAAAGTAGTCCGCCATCGGTTCCGGGTTTTGGCAGCACGGACCACCGGCGACGAGCAGTGGATCGTCCATGGTCCGATCGACGGCCTCGAGTGGGATGCCGCCGAGATCGATCATCGTCAGGACGTTGGGCGAACTGATTTCGTATTGTAGGCTGAGCCCGACGATGTCGAAGTCCGACAGCGCGTTGAAGGTTTCGAGCGTGTAAAGCGGGATGTCGTGCTCGCGGAGCAGAGCTTCCATATCCGGCCACGGCGTGAATACCCGCTCGGCGCACCAATCGTCGCGACGGTTCATCAGCGAATATAGAACCTGCAGCCCGTGGTGACTCATCCCGATCGCGTAGGCATCGGGAAAACCGATGGCCAGTTTGCCCCGCAAGCCGCGATGGTCTTTGACGACGATGTTGCGTTCGCCGCCGACGTATTGTGCCGGCGTCTGAACGTGAGGCCACACGCGGGATTCGAGTAGTTTGCGTCGCTGTTGATGGATCATGAGCCGAGCCGAGGAGTGGTGAGACCGAGCGATTCGCCCTAAAGTGTGGTCTGGCAAGCGTCTTTGACGCAAGAGATACCGAAAAAGACAGGACAATCGAAACGGTGAGTGAGTTCGAATCGGTCGGTAAAGTCAACGATTTCGAGATCGGTCGCGGCCAGGCATTTCCGGTCAACGGTCGAATGGTCGCGGTTTTCCGGCAGGAGGATGGCAGTTGGCGCGCCATCGATGACCTTTGTCCGCACCAGGGAGCCTCGTTGGCGGAAGGCCATGTGGACGGCAACACGGTGAGCTGCCCCTGGCATGCGTGGCGTTTTTCAATCGTGGATGGAACTTGGGAAGACAATCCACGACTGAAAGTCGACTGCTTCGAGGTCAAGATCGAGGGGGACGAAGTCTTGGTTCGCGAACGCGAGAGGCCGACGGAGCCCGAGTGACGAGCGACGTTGGTTGTCCAATTTCCCCAAAACGCGATCGCTACGGGCGACAGGACCACCACCTATGACCAACGCTCTCTGCGTCCGACGGGGGTCGATCTATTTCGCGGCATTCCATGTCTCGCCGCCACCTGACCGAGTCAGTCGCCCGACCCCCTCGGGCTTTCGAAATCGCGGGGATTTCGATACGATTCTTTGCCTTACGCAAAGCACTCCAAACGCAAAAACGAGTCAGTAGAAGAGCCAAATGAGCGTCGCATCGACCAACATTGATAACCTCGCCGTCGACACCATCCGCACCCTCAGCATGGACGCGGTTCAGACGGCCAATAGTGGTCACCCCGGCACGCCGATGGCGCTCGCGCCGATCGCGTATCAGCTGTTCAACCACGTGATGCAATACGATCCGGCCCAGCCTCTTTGGCCGAACCGCGACCGTTTCATTTTGTCGTGTGGTCACGCTTCGATGCTGCTCTACAGCACGCTTCACTTGGCGGGTGTCAAAGCCACGGACAAGAGCGGTAACGTGCTGGATGAGCTGTCGATCAAGCTCGACGACATCAAGAATTTCCGGCAGATCGGTAGCGTTTGTGCTGGTCACCCCGAGTACGCCGAGGCGGCGGGCATCGAGACCACGACCGGTCCGCTCGGTGCCGGTGTCAGCAACAGCGTCGGTATGGCGATGAGCCAAAAGTGGCTAGCCGAGAATTACAACACCGACACACACAAATTATTCGACTACGACGTGTTCGCTCTCTGCAGCGACGGTGACCTGATGGAAGGGGTCGCGTGCGAAGCGGCATCGGTCGCGGGACACCTCAAGCTGGACAACCTTTGCTGGCTCTACGACGACAACAGCATCACGATCGAAGGCGACACTGACCTCGCCTTCTCTGAAGATGTCGGCAAACGATTCGAGGGCCTCGGTTGGAATGTGGTTCGCGTCGCGGACGTCAACGATTTGGCCAGCCTTGATGCGGCAATCTCCGAGTTCAAGAGCTGCACCGGCAAACCGACGATCATCATCTGCAAGACCATCATTGGTTACGGTGCACCCAATAAGCAGAACACACACGGCGCTCACGGTGCTCCGCTCGGCTGGGACGAAGTCGAATTGGCGAAGCAAACCTACGGCTTCCCACCCGAAGAAAAGTTCCACATCCCCGAAGGCGTCATCGAACACTTCGCCAGCAACGTCGGCGCCCGTGGCCAGTCGGCCTACGCGGCATGGAACGACACTTGGGAATCCTACAAATCGGCGAACAGTGAGAAAGCCGCCGAGCTGCAAGCCATGTTCGATGGGGAACTCCCGCAAGGTTGGGACAAGGACATTCCCGAGTTCGAAGCCAGTGAAAAGGGCGACGCGACCCGAAACAGCAGCGGCAAGGTTCTCAACGCCATCGCCGCCAACGTCCCGTTCATGCTTGGTGGTTCGGCCGACCTGGCGCCGAGTAACAAAAGCGATCTCAAGTTCGAAGGCGCCGGTGAGTTCTTGCCCGGAGCTTACGCGGGCCGCAACATGCACTTCGGAATTCGCGAACACGCGATGGCGGGCATCGTCAACGGCATGTGCCTGTCCGGACTGCGTGGCTACGCGGCGACCTTCTTCGTGTTCACCGACTACATGCGTGGTGCGATGCGTTTGTCCGCGATCATGCACCAGCCGATCCTTTACATCCTGACGCACGATTCGATCGGTGTCGGCGAAGACGGCCCGACACACCAACCGGTCGAGCACCTGACCGCCTGTCGTGCGATCCCGGGGTTGAACGTGTTCCGTCCCGGCGATGCAAACGAGGTTGCTGAGTGCTACCGCGTGGCGATGACGATCGACGACCATCCGGCCGCGATGATCCTTTCGCGTCAATCCATGCCGACACTGTGCCGTACCAAGTACGCACCCGTTTCGGGCTGTGCAAAGGGTGGATACGTGCTGTCGGATTGCGAAGGCACACCGGATGTGATTCTGATGGCCAGCGGTAGCGAGCTCGGACTCGCCGTTTCCGCGGGCGAAGAATTGACCGCCGCTGGAAAGAACGTTCGGGTCGTCAGCATGCCCTGCATGGACCTCTTCGCCGAGCAGAGCGAAGAGTACCGCAACCAAGTCCTCCCGCCGGAAGTCACCAACCGCGTCGCGGTCGAAGCCGGATTGCGAATGTGCTGGGACCGCTGGATCGGATTGGACGGCAAGTTCGTCGGCATGAACGGCTACGGAGCCAGCGGCCCGTTCGCGAAAGTGTACGAGCACTTCGGCATCAACGTGGCATCTGTCGTCGCGGCCGCGAGCTGAGAGAGCCACTGATGGCCTGCCGGGCCGATAGCAAGTGAAGCTGGGTGGCGGCGTTTGAAGCGTTTTCGGTTTTCGATCCGGTTCTTGCTGATCCTAGCCCGGATATTTCGCCTGGGTATGGCTTTAGGGCTGTAGCGCGAAAGCCTATGTCCTGGTAGTTATTGGAGTT
>JBCBOT010000199.1:0-14772 GCA_039821165.1 Planctomycetota bacterium
GTCCCTCGGTGAGTCCAGCTTCGACGACTGGGAGTCCGTCGTTTCGCAAGTCCGCGACGAGACCATGCCTCCGGCTGACGAAGCACAACCAACGGCGGATGAGCGGAAACGCTTGATC
Organism: Planctomycetota bacterium; assembly: GCA_039821165.1. GTDB lineage: Bacteria > Planctomycetota > Planctomycetia > Pirellulales > Pirellulaceae > Stieleria. Next base: position 119 of record JBCBOT010000199.1, read on the forward strand.
GAGTGGTACCAGTCCATCCTGCGGGAAACCGAGCCGCACCCCGGCTTTCATCGCCCACGAAGACTATCGGCTCACGAGTACCGGAACACACTCCATTCCGTCTTCGGATTCCCACTCGAAGTTGCCGTCATCGAAGCCGAGCAAACCGATGCCGAAACGTCGCTGGTAATGAAGTTGTTGCCGACCGACCCGCCTGGTCCGAGTGGATTCAAAAACGACACTTCAGCGAATCCGCTAACCCGAGTTGTTTGGGAGCAGTATTCCTACTTGATCGACAATGCCCTCGATCGCTTGTTCGGTGATCGACGTGACGCGCTACGTGCGATCATCGGACCCGTCGGCACCGAACTGACTCCGCAACAGGCACGCACTGTCATCGTGACGTTTGCCGAACGCGTTTTCCGTCGTCGCGTGTCCGACGCCGACCTTGCCGAAGCGCTCGATGCAATTGCATCGGCCGACCCAGACAATCGTGAAAGCACGGTTCGCGCAGAGCTCAAAACGATGCTGTTGTCGCCCCGGTTCCTTTATCGGGGCCTCATGATGGAAACTCAATCCAGCGAAAGTCGGTTCCCGCGTGTCGACGATTTCGAACTCGCGCAGCGACTCAGTTACTTCTTGTGGGCAGATATGCCGGACCAGGAGCTTTTGCGTCTCGCGTCGGAATCACGGTTGAGCGAAGAATCCGTGCTCCGTGCACAAGTCAAACGCATGCTGGCGTCGCCAAAATCGCGGAGTCTTGCGGAGCATCTTTGTTTGGAGTGGTTCTCGCTCGATGAAATCGATCATGTCTCGAACAACCCGCCGGTTCGGGATGCGCTCAAGAGTCAACCTCTCGACTTTCTGCACGACCTCTTTACTCAGGACCGTCTGCTGACAGAGTTGATCGTCTCCGAGCGAACGTTTATCAACCCGCACACGGCCAAGTTCTATCCGGGCGATCGTTCGCAGATGACTGGCTACAAACGTAGCAAGGGCATCGAGATCGAGCGGGTTGCCAATCAATCGATCACGCTTGAAAAGACCAAGGATCATCGTGGCGGGTTGCTGACCATGCCGGGAGTGTTGGCGATGAATCGCGGTCCCATTTTGCGCGGGACTTGGATGTTGGAACGAATCCTTGGTGAGCGATTACCGGAACCCCCGGCAAATGTCGGTTCCATCCCGCCACGTGCTCCAGGCGAGGACCGCTCGTTTCGTGAGCGTTTCGAGATTCATCGCGCGAATCGAGCGTGCGCCGTCTGTCACGATAAACTGGACCCGTTGGGTTTTGCGCTGCAGCACTATGGTAACGAGGGCTCCTATCTTCCTCTTGGTCGAGTCGGGAAGAAACGAAAGAACGAGAAAACGGCGGATCCTGATCCGGCAACGCTGGACGCGAGCGGCGCGCTTCCGAGTGGCGAACGCTTCGCCGATTTTTCCGAGCTGAGGCAGATCCTTGTGACAAGTCGACGCGAGCAAGTCGTTCGTAACATCGTGGAGCGCACGCTTGCCTATGCCCTTTGTCGCAAGCTGACGTTGCAAGACCGCGCGACGATTGACAACATGGTGCTCCGCCTCAACCGCCCCGACGCGACGTATGGTGATCTCATCCATTTGATCACCGAGTGCCTTCCTTTCCGTCACACCGCATTTCGTGAGACAACGCCATGAGTTGGCAAATCGACCGACGAAGTTTCTTGCGAGGTGCCGGAACGCTCTTGCCTCTACCGTTCCTGAACCTGATGGAGCGTAAAGCGTCGGGCGCGCCAGCCGACGCGCCGCCCGTGCGTTTCATGACGCTCTTCAAGCCTAACGGGGTTCATCCACCGAGTTGGAACATCAGTGGCGGAGAGGAATTTGACTTTCGAATGTCACCGTTGATGCGTCCGTTCGCTCAACACAAAGAGGACTTGCTGATTCTCGACAACATGGGGGACTTCGGTTTCTCGTCTCACGCGAACTCGACCCGGCGTTTTCTCTGTGGGCATCACGAGAACAAAAAGACGGCCTCGATCGATCAACTGATTGCGGACGAGATCGGTAACGACACACCACACCGTTCGTTGGAACTCACCACTGAAGGCTTGTTTCCAAACCAATTTGGTTGCAGCTACATCTCCTATGACCGAAACGGTGACGCGATCCCGCGCGAGAGCGACCCGCAGTTGATTTTCGATCGCGTGTTTCGCAACCCGCTTTCAAATCCAGAAAAACGAGCGGAGACTCGGTCCGTGCTCGATCGGGTCGCGGAGGATGCAAGGTCTCTGAATCGCAAAGCAGGTGCGGAGGACCGACAGACGATCGAGCAGTACTTGAGCGTGATTCGCGAGACCGAAAAACGCCTGCGGACGATCGGGGAATCGAATCGAGGACTCACGCCGCCCACTCTTGAACGGCCGCTTGCACCCGCAAACCTGAACGAGCAGGTGGAGTCGATGCTCGATCTGATCACGCTCGCCTTGTGGACAGACTCGACACGATGCGTCACTTACATGCTCGGGAACAGCAACAGCCGGATGATCTTCGATTTCCTGGGCATCACGGAGCAGCATCACTATCTCTCACACTTCTTCCGTAATTTTTCGCGCAGCAATCTGGACGCGTTGCTCAAGATTAGCCTCTGGCACATGGAGAAGTTTGACTACTTGCTCCAACGCATGAAGTCGTTTCGCGATCATCGCGGCTCGTTGTTGGATCACAGCGTGGTCTTGTTCGGATCGGGGATGGGGCATAGCGACAACCACACCGTCAAACGTGTGCCGATCATTTTGGCGGGCAAGGGTGGCGGATGGTTGAAGACCGGACGCTATTTACGCTATTCGGAGAATCAGCGTCTCGGTCGACTCCATTTAACGCTGCTTCACCGATTCGGTGTCGCACAAGAGTCCTTCGCCGGATCAACCGAGCCCTTGCCGGGTTTGGATGGTTCTCCCTATGACCCGTATCGCGAGCGGCCGTTTGAAAGCTGGGTCCGAGAAGAATCTGGTTCGATCACGGTGCAAGGTCGATTGCGTCTGTCAGACGATCTGAACGAGGCAAAAGTCTTTTACGTCGATGTTGACGGTCAACCCTCCGTTCGTGTCGAAGTCGCGTTTAGAGACTTTCATGATTTCAATTTGGCGTACCACTGTGGCACCCCCATCACGCTCACGGGGACTGCGTCGAAAGCATCGGGGCGATGGGTGCTGACGAAAGTTCGCTCGCTTCAATCCGTTTTTGGGAAGCAACCGGGAAGCGCGGGCGGCTGATTTCTCTCAGCTCTCTTTGCTGTCCGCAAACGGACAGCAAAGAACCGGACTCTTGGTCAGCGCTCCACAAAGGTGAACCTAGGCTTCACCGTTCGCGAGGGGTTCGCCACGTCGACGATGAGAATGGTCGAGGCCATCCTTGAATCGACCGATGGCGGAAACGGCACTTCACGGACACAGACGACGGCGCCCGCCGTCAACTCCCCCCCTTGTTCCCAGTGAAGCCTTGAGATGAGTTCATCGGAATTGACTGCCATTCCGCTTTCGGGATCCGTCGGTGTTGCACACGTGGCGGAGCTTTACGCGACCGTGACTGAAGCATGCGGGACCGAGTCAGCGATTGCATTTGATTGCACCGAGACGCGTGACATCGATGCGTCAATCGTTCAAGTGCTGCTCGCGGTGAAGGCGCTCGCTGACGAAAAAGGTAGGGACGTCGAGTTCCTTGGTCCATCGGAAACCTTCTCGAATCTTCTTACCGAGTACGGGTTCGGGGATTGCATTAAAGAGGCTCCCCACAGCGAAGACGGGCAGGAAAACGCTACAGAACAACTCGATGCGGCACCCTCTGCAGCTGCCGACGCACCGGCTGTTGCTGCCGCCGACGCACCGGCTGTTGCTGAAGAGGCGGGCAGTACTGCGGAAGCGAATGCTGTCGCATCGCAAGAACAATCAACCGTTTCCCCGGTTCAGACCGAGTCGCCAGAAGCGTCAACAGAAACATCTGACGGGGAACAAAAATGAGCCTCGTTTCTCAATGGTGGGGACGCACACGAAGCTTATTCGGTGGCGGAGCCTCGTCGCATGGTGACCTCTCGGTGGAGGTCAACGCTTGCTTAACGGTGATCAAGACCCTCGAGCATCAAATTGAAGATGCCGCATTGAAGGGAACCAACGCGACTGACGAGTTGAGTCAGGCGTTTGGTGAGATGGCGAATCAGGCACAGGCGGTCGTGCAATCCGCGACCGGCTCGCAGCAGGGTGATTCCGTTGCGGGAGTGGACCAGATTCGAGAGGTGATGTCCGACTTGTTGGCACAGGTTCGCGAGACGAATCGGTGGACCCACCACACCGCAGACAAATTGACCGACGTCGAGAACGATCTTCAAGACGTCGAGGACTGCATCGCACAAATCGAAGGCATTGCCAATCGCTCGCGAATGGTTTCCCTCAACGGTCAGATCGAAGCCGCCCGGGCTCAGGAGCACGGTGACGGGTTCGCCGTTGTCGCTTCGGAGACCGGAGACCTCGCTCAAAATGTGTCGGTAACGAGTCAGGACATTCGTTCGGTCGTTGACCGCATGGCTCAATCGTTACGACGGACTTCCGAGGAAACCAAAGCGAAAGTCCGTGAGGACAGCGCGGCGATCGCGGCTTGCGAAGAAAAGGTCGACGCGATGCTGAAGGGACTCGCAAGTTATCAAAACGAGTTGGAGTCTAACCTGGCTTCGACAAAGCAAAGCAGTGACCAACTCGCCAGTGCAATCTCGCGAGCGATCATGACGTTGCAATTCCAGGATGGGGTCAGCCAACGACTACACCACGTCTCGGAAACGTTAAGCGAAGTTCGCGATACCGTCGGGCCGATTGCCGGTCCCGAAACACCTGACTCGAAACGTCGCGAGGAAGAGTGGATCGAGCATCTGGCCGCCGGCTACTGCGTCGACGACGAACGACTCGTGCTTACCGGACAAACCGCCGGGGACCTTGAACAGTCCCATTCCTCCAACGTTGAACTCTTCTAACCCGGAGTACCCCAAATGGCTAACACCGCCTTGGTCGTCGATGACTCTACTTCGATGCGTCAAATGGTGTCCTTCACCTTGAAGGAGTCCGGCTTTGATGTGATCGAAGCCGGAAACGGACAGGAAGCACTACAAAACGTCGCGGGGAAGTCTGTGAACGTTGTGGTGACCGACCTCAACATGCCTGTCATGGATGGCATGACATTGATTCGTGAACTCCGCGCCAAGCCGGATTTCAAGTTCACTCCCATCTTGATGCTCACCACTGAGTCTCAGGACACCAAGAAAGCAGAGGGGCGTGCGGCGGGTGCGACCGGTTGGATCGTGAAACCATTCAACCCACAGCAACTGATCCAGGTCATCAACAAAGTGGTTCGCTAGTCGAACATTTGAGGGAGTCTCACCATGAACATCGACATGGGGCAGTTTTTGGAGTCCTTCTTTGAGGAGGCTTCCGAACACCTTGAGAGCATGGAAGCGGCCTTGCTGCAGCTGGAGAGTACTCCTGATGACGGTGAGTTGCTCAATACAATCTTTCGCGCCGCACACTCGATCAAGGGTGCGAGTTCAACGTTCGGTGTTCACGCCGTCGGTGAGTTCACGCACATTCTCGAAAGCTTGCTCGACCGGATGCGGGAGGGAGAGCTTCAAGTCACGGCAGAGTCGACGGAGTTGTTGTTAAAGTCGGTGGACGTTTTGGAGGGCTTGCTCTCCGCCGCCCGCGATGGAACACCCGAGCCCGAAAACGTCCAGGAAGTCGCCGCGAGTCTTCAGAAGCTCAACGGGCAAGAGGTGTCCGAGCAACCGGGTGACGCGGCTGCCGACGCCGAGTCGGGACAGAATGCAGGCGCTGGTTGCTACGAGATCGAATTCAAACCGTCCGAAAACTTCTTCCACTTCGGCCTCGATCCGTTGCTCTTGGTTCGCGAACTCGCGGAGCAGGGCACGGTTTTGGATCTGAATGTCGATACCTCGGCCCTCCCGCCGCTCGCTCAGATCGAGCCCGAGTCCAGCTATCTTGGTTGGACGCTAACATTGCAGACCGAGAGCTCGGTTGAGGATCTGCAGAACGTTTTCATGTTTGTCGACGACGACACCGTTGTCGAAATCAATGCGGCAGAAACACCCAGCGAGAACGAACACGAAGCCGAGCCCGAGACGCCCGCGTCCAACGAAACCGATTCGCAAGATCAAACGCAGTCGTCTTCAGCAAAGGCACCCAAAAAAGCACCCGCCGCAGCGGGCCATCGCGAGTCGGTGCGCGTCAATGGCGAACGCCTCGATGACATGATCAACCAGATCGGTGAACTCGTCATCGGCATCTCGATGGTGGAGCAGGAATGGAAGAGTGTTCATTCCGGGACCGAGTCCGCCGCCATCGCTCAGCTCAGCAAGATCGTTCGGGACCTTCAGGAACAAAGTCTGTCGTTGCGAATGGTGCCGGTCGCGGCCACGTTCCAAAAGATGGCGCGAATCGTCCGCGACTTGTGTGGGAAGCTCGGAAAACAGATTCAATTCGAAGTCTCGGGGGAAGAAACCGAACTCGACAAAACCGTTGTCGACCAGATCGGTGACCCACTGATCCACATGATTCGGAACTCGGTGGACCACGGGATCGAGTCTCCTGAGGATCGCGTCGCTGCCGGAAAACCCGCGACGGGGCACGTGCAGGTGCGTGCGTACCACCAAGGTGGCAACATCTACATCGAGCTCAAGGATGACGGCAAGGGCATGAACCTCGAAGCGATTCGCAACAAAGCGGTCGAGCGAGGGATTGTCCACGCAGATGACAAACTGACCAATCAAGAGATCTGTGATCTCGTTTTCCATGCCGGACTTTCAACCGCCGACAAGGTGACCGACGTGTCGGGACGCGGCGTCGGGATGGATGTGGTGCGTCGTAACATCGAGGATCTCAAGGGGAGCGTCACCCTGGTTTCTGAGCCGGGCGTGGGGACGACCGTAACGGTCCGCTTACCACTTACGCTTGCCATTCTGGATGGGTTGATCGTCCGTCTTGGTGAGGAGGTCTACGTCGTTCCATTGCTTTCGGTTGTAGAGTCTTTCCGGCCACGTGCCGGTGAGGTGAAACGGCTAGCGAACAACATGGAAGTTGTTCAAGTTCGAGGCGAAGTGGTTCCGATCATGCGTCTGCACCGAATTCTGAATATCGAAAACTGTGAGACCGATCCGAGCAAAGGGCTCTTGGTCATTGTCGAGGATCACGATTCAAAGTTCGCGTTGCTGGTTGATGATCTGATCGGTCAACAACAAGCGGTGATCAAGAACTTGGAGTCCAACTTCCGCAAGGTAGCGGGAATCGCTGGGGCGACCATTCTCGGAGACGGGCGAGTCGCGCTGATCGTTGACATTGTTGGCCTGAAACATCTTGAGCCGGCGCCGCCGCGCGAGGGTATCGCCGTCGCGTAGAGCGGCGATTGAGTCTGTCACCTTCCCTACGCTTCCCCATTCCCTCCCATCAGGAGACCGACGTGCCCGGCGCCGACACCTTTACGCCCGAAACTGAACATTCCGCTGACGGGAGTCAATTCCTGACGTTTGAGCTTTGGGAAGAAGAGTTTGGGATCGAGATCCTTCGTGTTCAAGAGATCAAAGGGATTTCGCGCATCACACCGATTCCCAACATGCCGTCCTATATCCAGGGCGTTATGAATCTTCGCGGAACGGTCGTTCCGATCGTTGACCTGCGGGCCAAGTTTGGAATGCCCGAGATCGAATACAACCAATTCACTGTTATTATCGTTGTCACGATCGGTGACAAGGTGATGGGACTGGTGGTCGATGCTGTTAGCGATGTGTTGAACGTCTCCGACGAGAACATCGAAGGTGCACCCGAGCTTGGCTCCGATGCGGACACCTCGTTTATGCGAGGGATTGCGAAGTCCGGAGACCGACTCATCACGCTGCTCAATATGGATCGCCTCGTCGATATTGATCAGACGCTTCAGGCGGCGAGCTGATCTCATCGTGCGAACCGACGAAATGCTACGCGAAACAAACGCCGGGGGACGCTCGCCACGTACGCGGGTCGCTGTTTCGCCGTCGATCAAGAATGAACATTGGGGGGACGGGAATGTCTGAGATGATGGAAAACGTGATGGCTCAGTTCGAAACGCTGAAAGAGGTCGTTCGGCGAGCCAGCCAAGGAGACTACGTGGAAGAGATTGGTGTTTCCGGCGACCATCCATTCGGCAAGATGGCTTCCGGTTTGCAAACCGTCTTCGCAGACGTTACCGCCCTCAAGGATCAACTCGCGGCTGTACAGCAACGGTTGACCGCCATCGATCAGACTGTCGCGGTGATCGCGATGAGCCCTGAAGGGGTGGTGCTCGAGGCAAACGAGTCCGCTTTGAGATTACTCGGTTATTCGAAAGACCAAGTCGAGGGTCAGAATGTGCGGCGGTGGTTCGCACCTGATCGATCTGACGAGACCGTCGGGTGGGGAGTGCTTGCGAGTGGCCCGCCCTTCGCAGGCGAGTTCAATTGGCTCGATCGAAGCGGAGAGATCATTCGCGTTTGGGCGTCATTCCAGTCAATGCCGGGGCAGGAATCAGATCGACGTATCATTCACGCCGCAAAGATCGAACCCGAACCCGAGCCGGACAACAGCGTCGATTTGGACGTCGAGCACCTCACCGAAGTCATGCAGTCGGTGCGTGAGGGAGACACCTCGGCGGTCATTCGAATTGATGCGGGGAGCAAACTTGCGCCGCTGGCCCACGGCATTCGTCAGTTCATCGATGACAGGCGAGAACGTGTTGCCGAGCGGGCCGAGCGTGCGCGGCTCGAACGTGAGCAGGCGGAGCAATCTCAACGCAAGGTCGATGCAATTCTCGATCTCGTCAGCGCCCTCGCCGAAGGACAGTTCAACGCCATTGTGCCGGAACTCGGCAACGACGCGTTGGGCAAAGTTGCCGCTGCCTTGGGGCGTTCAATGAACGCGGTCCGCGAGACCCTCACGGAAGTCCGCGACGTGTCGTCTACGGTGGCCTCGGCTTCGACGCAAATGAGCGGTGCGACCGAGGAACTCTCGACCGGTGTCCAGCGACAAGCGTCGCAATTGGAAGAAACGCGAACACGTCTGGAAACGATCACGACCACCGTTAAGCGAAACAGCGATTGCGCGCAGGAAGCAAAGACATTGGCGAATGACTCCAGTCAGATCGCCGCCTCCGGTGGGACGGTCGTCGGCGACGCCGTTCAGGCGATGGCCGAAGTGAGTGAATCCTCGAAACGAATCGGAGATATCATCACGACCATCGACGAGATTGCGTTCCAAACCAACTTGCTCGCGCTCAACGCCGCGGTCGAGGCCGCACGCGCTGGAGAGCAAGGTCGGGGATTTGCGGTCGTCGCTTCGGAGGTGAGGGAGTTAGCGCTTCGAAGTGCTGCGTCTGCCAAAGAAATCAAATCGCTTATCAATGACTCCACTTCGAAGGTGAAAGCGGGGACGCAACTTGTCAATCGCTCCGGTGAAACCCTCGGTGAGATTGTCGAGTCGGTACGACGTGTCACCGACATAGTCGATGAGATCGCGACGGCGTCTCAACAGCAGCTGGCCGCCATTGAACAAGTGACCGACACGGTTGCGAACATCGATCACGTCACCCAGGCAAGCGCGAATCAAACCGAAGAGTTAGCTGGCACATCGACCTCTGTTCTCAACCACGCGAAGCAGCTGGACCGATTGGTCGGGCGATTCGACTTGGCTTCAGATTTCTATCCAGCAGCCAAGCACCGTCTGCTCGCTCCTTTGAGCTAGCTTCAAAGTAGAAAGGATTACCGGCGCGCGGCGTGGTTCACGACTCGAGTTGGACTTCGCCGCGCGCCAGCGGACAACACAGATGTAACGGTCGGTCAACAACACCAACTGACTTACAACAAGACGATCTAGGACTCCAAGATGCCCACCGACCAAGCAAGCGAACCCTCTCTGAAAAAACCGAAACTCAGCGCGTCGCAGTTCACTCAATTCAAGGATTTGATCTATCGGGAAACCGGGATTTCGCTCGGGGATAACAAGCGGGAGTTCATTCAGTCTCGTCTGAGCAAGCGTTTGCGGAGTCTTGAGATTGATTCATTCGCCGACTACTTCAGCATGCTTCGCGATGGCGGCTCCGAAAGCGAAGAAATGCAGGAGATGGTCAATCGCGTCACGACGAACAAGACGAACTTTTTTCGTGAGAATCACCACTTCGAGCATCTGCGTGACGTCGTCTTTCGGCGTCTCATTGACGAAGCCGACCATGGACTGCGACCCAAGCGTTTGCGAATTTGGTGTGCCGCATCGTCAACCGGGGAAGAGCCTTACTCGCTCGCCATCACCGTTTCGGACATGTTTTCGCACTTGAAGGACTGGGACGTCCGAATCCTCGCGACCGACATCGACACCAATGTGCTCCAGCGCGCCGAAGAGGGAGTCTACATGCGTGAAGCGGAAATGGAGATTCCGCCCGAGATCCTACAGAAACACTTCTCGGTTCGTGACAACGAACTCGTCGTCCGACCCGCCACCAAACAGTATCTGACGTTTCGGCAACTCAATCTGCTGCATGAGACGTGGCCCTTTCGGACGCAGTTCGACGCGATCTTTATTCGCAATGTGCTGATCTATTTCGATCAGAAGACGCAGAACGACATCATGAGTCGAATGGCAAAGCACCTAGTCGCCGATGGATCACTGTTCATCGGACATTCCGAGTCGCTGTCCGAACTGAGCAACATCTACACGCGTCGCGGGAAAACGGTTTACCAACATGCGGGTTACGATGCTTCGAAAGCACCGCAACCGTCCGCCGTCACGCGACGACCGCCTCCACCGCCTGTGAAACCGCCGCTCAAGCGGATTGTTGTCGGCGACGTCGAGGCGAGCCGAAAGCCGCTCGAGATCAGCACGGTCCTCGGTTCGTGCGTTGCCGTGTGTCTTTTCGATCGAGCCAATCGGATCGGCGGAATGAATCATTTCGCGTTACCCAACGGCGATGGGGCCCGCGGGACGTCCGCGTTCGGAGTTCACGCAATGGAGTTGTTGATCAACAAAATCATGCAACTTGGCGGTGACCGGCTTCGTTTGCAAGCCAAAGTATTTGGGGGAGCGAAAGTCATCGAGGGTTCCGGTCCAGGTTGCATTGGCGACCGCAACGCCGCGTTCATTGAGAATTTCCTTCAGACCGAGTCGATTCCGATGGTGGCGAAACACCTTGGTGGCGACCGCGGCATGCAAGTCCACTTCGTGACGGACACGGCACGCTGCCGCGTCAAGCTGCTCGATCGTTCAACGGCACTCGATGCGAACCGAGCGATTGAGACTGCGTTGCAAACCGCACCTCCCGAACCAGAAACCGACATCACTCTTTTTTAAGGCTGAGAGCTTATGTCTAAGACCAAAGTACTTGTCGTCGATGATTCCGCTTTGATGCGGCAGATCATTGTGAAAATCCTTTCGTCACAACCCGACTTCGAAGTGATCGGCGCCGCGAGCGATCCCTACAAAGCTCGAGAGAGAATTCTCGCGGACAAGCCGGATGTGATTACGTTGGACGTTGAAATGCCACGCATGGATGGCTTGACGTTTCTTGGCAAACTGATGCGGTCGCGACCGATTCCCGTCGTGATGGTCTCTTCGCTGACCGAAAAGGGCTGTGACACGACCCTGCGGGCGCTCGAGCTCGGTGCCGTGGACTTCGTGACGAAGCCTCGCGTCGACGTGAGCAACGGTATGGCCACAATCGGAAGCGAGATTGCGGACAAAGTAAGGACGGCCGCTCGGGCACATGTGCGACGTTTAGAGACGCCCGAGCCGACATCCCAAACGCAGACCGTCGACGCGCTTATTACCAGTACGCACAAAGTCATCGCGATCGGCACTTCGACGGGCGGCACGCAGGCGCTCTCACAGGTGCTTCCCCAGTTGCCCTCCAATACACCGGGTACGGTTGTCGTCGTCCACATGCCCGCGGGCTTCACCGGTCGTTTCGCTCGCCGGCTCAATGAGCAGTGTCAACTCGACGTCAAAGAAGCCGAGTCGGGCGACATGATCATCCCGGGACGCGTACTGATCGCACCCGGAAACCAACACATGACTGTTCGTCGAAGTGGCGCACGCTACATGGTTTCCATGAATGACGATCCGCCGGTCAATCAGTTCCGGCCCTCCGTTGACGTTCTCATGAACTCGTGTGCCAAATACATCGGCTCCAACGCCGTCGGAGTTATTCTCACCGGGATGGGAGACGACGGCGCAAAGGGCCTGTTGGCAATGAAGCAGGCGGGGGCCGTCACACTTGCGCAAGATGAAGCGTCGTGTGTCGTTTACGGTATGCCCAAAGAAGCGGTACGTGTCGGAGCGGTCGATAAGATTTTGCCACTCTCGAACATCTCGGGGGCGATTCTGGAAGAAGCCCGCCGCATGGCCCAGGAAGTCAGCTACTGATTGCTGAGTCCAGTTTCGGCTCGCCAACGAGGACTTCGCGTTTTCCTCCCGGCGGGCCGGGGACCCGCTGAACGTTCCAGCCCGCCTGCTCGAACGCATCGCGAACTGCACGGCTGCAACTGTACGTCGCGATCTTGCCGTGGTCGGCAATCCACCGCCGCATCTTTACCAAGCATTGCTTGGTCCAAAACTGGGGAGCACTCTCGGCGCAAAACGGGTCAAACAAGATTGCGTCGAATGAAACGGGCACAGACGGCTGCCACTCCAGCGCGTCTCCGACTTCGATCCGGGCGATTCGATCTTGGTCGACCTGCCAGGTGTAGGAACCGTCCGGGGCGTCACGCGGAATCGACTCGCGAAACGAGAGGTAGGATTCGACAATCCAGGTTTGTTGCACCCAGCTACTCGGGTTTAAGAACCCAAGCGTCTGTGCGCTGATCCAATCGCGCTCGAGCGCGACGTATCGCATGGGTGCGGAATGAGTCACGGCAAGGTCCATCGCCATCAGCATCGCCATCGAAGTCCCAAGGCCGACTTCTAAGACATCGGATTGGTGGCCGAGTTGGAGTCGATCGGCGAGACCGGTGTTTTCAAGGTAGACGCGCTGTGTTTCGGCCTTTGCGCCACAACCGCTGTGAAAAGAGTCTGCGGTTCCCGAACAAACGAGCGTGCGGCTTCCATCGTCTGTCACCTGAACCAGGAGGTCATCGCGGTCGGTCGGATATGTCTCGCGGATCGGAATGGGCATTACACACAGGCCGTTTGAGTCGAGGTCAGCGCACAAGTCGTCGCGGGTGCCAAGGGCGTATCGAGTGTTTCCATCGGCATCGGCATGATGACTTCGGCGGAGGGAATCAACCGGACACTTTCACACCGTGACAAATAGAATTGTCGTGGCTCTTCACGGCACAGGCAAAGTCCGAGGAACCGATTTTCGCCGACAAAGCGAATCGGACTGACCACACGTCGCGTGCGTGCTCCCGCCGAATCGCGGTAGATCAGTTCGACGACAAATGTTTCCGAATCCAACATGGCGTGGCGGAGTTCTTTTCTCATTGCGGGACTCCAGAAGGGTAATGAATCGCACCACACACAGGATCGCGGCCCGTCGGACACGTTTGGTCAGGCTCTGCGACCGTGACGATTAGGTCAAGTCGAGGGGCCGTGAGCGCGGAGATTTCGCGAACCAATTCGCAGTGGTCTCGCGTAGAAAAAGAACTCTTCTTCTTCGCGGTTCAGCGAGGCAATTCGATGGATCATCAAACCCTCACCGGGGAGGCGGCACGAGAAGCTCGAGCCGATTCCGCGGGGCTGTGGATGTTACGCGGGCTCTTGGTCGGCACGCTCCTCGTCGGCGCCGCCAACGCCGTGTCTTTCTTCTTCCGCTCCGATGGATGGGGAAGCCTGCTCGGGCACCGAGCACCGAATGACGAGGCGATCGGATTTCCGCTCGCTATCTGGGTTGAATCCGGAGGCTACGGAACGCACCCGATTCGTTGGATCCCACTTGGCTGTTGTGTGCTTTCTGCCGTCGTGATTGGTTTGCTTGCCGGAGCAGTCGCGATGTATCACCGCGAGCGTCTCAATGCCATTCTGTCGCGGTTCTCGACTCAGGCTGACGCACAGATTCGGTTACGGTTCACGATTCGTGGTTTGATGATCACGACGATGCTTGCCGCAATCACGGTTGCCGCCGTGCGATCGTTCACCCCGCGTGTTGAAATCCTGGCCGCGATTTATCTTTGTGGTCCGATCACGTTGATCGGCTTGGCGTTCCTGCCACGAGGATGGCGGTGGCAGCAACGTGTCGCCCTGCTAACGCCGACGACAGTCGCCCTCATCGTTGCGGCGATGGCTCTCGGTCAACCACTCGGTGTAGAGTTTGACAAAGTCATGATGGGGATCTTCATCTGCTGGACGCCGCAAAGCGTACTCGGAGCCGCCGTTCTAACGGTTGGCATGCTTTACCGCGAACTCCATGCACTCGGGAGGACTTCGGTCTCATGAGACCTATTTGGATTTGAGTTTGGACTCGAGTTCTTTGAGGCGTTCTTTCAGCGCCTTGATCTCGTCGCGGACCGGATCGTCTTCCTCGACTGGCTCCGATGATTCTTCGACTGGTTCGGGCAAGGCCAATTCGTCTGCGACGATCGTTTCGGAATCAGCTTTGTCCGCGGTTGCCTCACCGCCCTTTGCGGCATCGGCATCGCCACTGCCAAACATGCC
>JBCBOT010000200.1:0-14586 GCA_039821165.1 Planctomycetota bacterium
TTCAAGCGGAAAGGAAGATTCGCTTGATCCGGAACGCCAAGGACTTCGGCACCACCCGCAAAGGAAAAGCCCGTCGGCAAATCAAATGGGAGATCGGACTCGAGCGCGGCAGCGATCGAGATCGTCGCGTCATCCTCCAAAGCCCCCGAAGGAACGCCAACAACAATTCCATCGGGGCTCGCAATCAATCCGCCTTCGGCCCCAACGGATGTCGTCATGGTCGGAGTCATGACCAAGAACTCGGTGACGAAACTCTTGCCGCCACGAACCACGGTCACACGCGTCGTGCCTTCTTGAATCGCGGTCAAGACGCCGGATGCGTCGACCGAGGCGATCGAAGGGTCTTCGACGATGTAGTGCGTCTGAGCATCGGATGTGACGTTCAACACGTCTTGCGGCAAACGTCGACGTACCAGGAACTCCCTGTCTTCACCAGGAGCGAGTACATAGCTCTGTGGATAGACGTCGACGAACTCCTTCGCGACTCCGCCGACCACCACCGCGGTGCCCGTCGAAAGACCAAACGCGGTGACTTGCAACGCTCCCACGCCCGCATTCTGCCCAATCACAAAACCAAGATCGGTGACGCCGAATACGTCGGCGCTCAAAGACTGGAATTGCAGATCACTGACGGCAATCCGTTCGCGACTCCCATCCGACAAGATGCCGAACACGCCGACGGAAATGGATTGTCCCACCTGGATCGACGGATCGACGGTATCGAGTTCCAGTGACACAAAACCACCGGATCGAACATCGAATTGTTGTTCCGCAATTGCCGAGACCGCGACGCCGTCATCTGCGATGGAATTGATGGTTACGGGGCCACCGCCGACATCGGGCTCGACCAACAAGAGATTGCCGCCCAACGCTCGCGTCTGAGCGCCCGTCGAACTGATGGCCGACGCAAAGAACGCATCGCGCTCGGAATCGCTCCAGTGGTTTGCCAAATCAATCACGAAGCTGGACCCGGTGCGAACGATCTGCTCGCCGAGGTCAATCGGCTCGGGAGCCGTGTTCGAGAGGATGCCAAAGTTTGCATCCAACGCAGCGGAGTCGAAGAGCGTAATCGTTCCGTCGCGGTCGGCGTCGGCTTGGAGAAGGTATTCCGCATCGAGCGTCGACGTCCCGAGTGCCGGTGCAAACAGCGCGCTGTCCGCGGCGTCGACTTGGTCATCGCCATTGAGATCGCCGACGAGGTAGAGGTCGATCGAGTAAGCCTGCTGGTCTGATCCGGTGACCGAGAGCCGATACGTTCCAGGCTGATCGATGGTGTAGGTGTGGATCGTCCGCGTTCCGTTTGTCACGACGGAGCCGGCCGTGAACCCGACGAGTTCAGCGATTGCGTTGTCCGCGTCAACACCAAACGTGATTCCGCCAGTCGGGCTGGTCCGCAATTCTCCCTCGGTCACCGTGAGTGTGTAGACGTCCGCGACGTTCCCCAGCGTGCCTGAGATGGGAGCCGATAGGAACGCCCGCGTTCCAGCCAAGTGCCGTTCGATCGGTGTCTGATCCGCGACAAGACCATTCGGGGAATAGGTAATCGATTGGCCGACGCGATTGCTTGGGCTCAGGCTCGTCAGCCGAGAGTCATCGTCGTAGCCAAAGAAGGTTCGTGATCCATCTGTCGAGTTGATGCTGCTAGCTAGTAGGTCTTGGTCGTAGTGATAAACCATGTGCTCGTCAGATGGGCCGACCAGTTCGCTGATCCGCCCGGACGAGTCGCGGACGATTGTCAAACGGTCTCCGGAGGGAGCGACGATTCCGCTATCGGTGGCGCGTAGCGACGAGCTTCCATCGCTCGCGATGATTCGCGTCAACGAGAACACACCGTTTCCTTTATCAGCCAACTCGTGACGTTGTCCGGTTGGCGACACAAGTGTGAAGGCGGTCTCGCCGGAATCGACAAGTGACGGCGTGTAGGGCAGACCACTTCCAACGACAAAGTAACCGTCGCCGGCGCGACGAAGATTGGCATCAAAACTCTCGAGGCCCCAATCCACTCCCGCGTCAGCGGTCCATGCCGGGGCGAAAGTCTCAAGACTTCCAGAGGTCGTCTCGGTCGGTGTGAACGAGAAACCGACTCGCGTGCCGTCGGGGAGCGTGATGTAAACGCGGGCATCATCTGTCAACGCTGTGAAAGCATCCGGCTGATCGTCACCCGTGTCGAGCGAAAGTTGAGGCTCGATGAGTGGCAGTGACCAGGCGGTACCGAACGAAGAAGTTGCGTTCGTCATGACGAGCGAGTCGTAGACACGATCGATCGGTAAGGTGATTCCGTCGAGTGTGATTTCCAAGTCGCGAGAGACTTCAAAAAGTGAACCCGATTTGTTCGCCGAGTTGATTTCGATTTCGTGAGTGAACTCAGATGCAAGGCCACCGAAATCGCTTGCGGTGACTCGAAGCGTGTAGAAACCGTTGGCGAACCGGGCCGGGTCAACGGTCACGTTGCGTGTGATGCTGGTCGTTCCGGACGCGATTTCGAGCGACGCGCCGCCGCCGCTTGGAATCAGCTCGATCGAATACTCGGCCAAGCCCGTGTCGGAGATGTCGACGATCAAGTCGCGTGGCTCGGTGAACTCCGGCGGAGCCAACTGCATCACGTCGATGCGAGGAGCTTCGAAGTCACCGGGGTCGCGTACAAAGAGGGGAACCGTCACCGTCGTCTCGCGACCTTCGATGTCCGTGACGATCGCGGTGGCTTCGAATCGGCCCGGAGACGAGGACGTGAACGTTGCTTGTCCGAGTTCATCGAGGGGAAACTCAACGCCGTCCACCGATAGGACGGTGCTGGCGATCGCAACATCACTGTCGGCGATCGGTTCAAGCAAAATCGGTTGGCCCGGGGTGCCCGCGAAACTCGGTGTTTTCACGAGACGGACTTGCGGACCCGCCGGATCGAGCGATGCGACCAAGGTGATCGGTTGCTGGGTTTGCAAGTCGCCATCATCAGCGGTCAATCGCACGGTGAACACGCCGGCTTGGAAGCTCGCAGCGGTCCAGCGAATCACATTGTCCGCGTCGAGCGTCGCGCCTTCAGGCAAGTCGTCGGCACTCAAGGTGACGGTATCGCCGTCGGGATCGCTGACCGTGATCGGCACTTCGAGCAGTGCCCCAATTTCGGCGTTTCGAAGCTGCGGTGCTTCGAGAACGGGCGCCCGGTTCGTTGCAAATACGCGGACATCGACGTCGAGCGTATCGGTGGCGCCACTCGGGTCGGTCACGCTGAACGGGAACGAATAATCGCCTGCCGATTCAAAATCGACATCCCAAATGACGGTTCGCGAATCCGGGCTGAATGTGAAGCCATTTGGCGGGGTGCCCTCAAAACCGTAGACGAGTGTCTCGCCGTCGGGATCCCCAGCGGAAAGCGAGAACAGCAATTGGTCGCCCTCGCGGGTGAAAAGCCGCGGGAGCGTACTGAACGTTGGTGGCTGGTTTTGGTTGGTGACGGTGACAAGAACGTCTTCGCTTCGAGCCCCCGCGCCGTCGGTCGCGGTGATGCGAATTTGATAGACGCCCGCCTGTGCCAATGTCGGCGTCCACGAAAACGCGCCCGTGGTTTGATCGAACTCGGCGCCTGTCGGAAGTGAGCCGAGCACGCCACCGCTGACCAATCCCGCCGTGAAGGAAATCGTATCGCCGTCGGTATCACTTGCGGAAACCGCGAAAGAAAGGTTGCTGCCTTCTTGAACCGTTTGCGCGCCGATCGGTGCTAGATCCGGTCGGACGTTGGAGTTTCGAACGGTCAGTGTGATCGTTCGCGTGTCCGTCAATTTGTTGGCGTCTTCGCCGTTGCCGCTATCGGTGACTTCGAACGTGATCGTGTGCGTGCCGAGGTCCGCGGCCGTTGGAGTCCAATCAAAACGATGCCGGCCATAAACACCGGTGTCGGTCAACGTCGCACCTGCAGGGAGTCCCTGCGCGGTGACTTCGAGTGCGTCTTGATCTTCGTCTTCAATCAATAAGTCGAGTGAGAACGGTGAATCGACAAGCAGCACGCTATTAAAGAACGGATCGAAGACCGGCGGCTCGTTCTCGCTGGTGACTTGCAACGTGAATTGCGTCTCGCCGGTTAATGGAGCAGCACCTGCGGTCTCGGTCGCCTCCACGGTCACCAAGATGTCGTCTCGATCACCCGGCACGGGAGCGAGCGAAAGCAACCCCGTGCCGTCGCCGTTGTCGATAAAGGTTGCAAAATCTGGCAGTCGCGTCGAATCACCAAAATTGACAGTCAATGCAAGTGCGGTTCCCTCGAAGTCGCTTGCAGCGATCGGGATGTCGAGCGTCTCACCGACCGCAACCGTTTGCGCTGCGATTTCGGTGATCTCGGGCCGGAAGTTCGCATCGTTGACCGTGATCGTAACCGTCGCGCTATCGACACTTGGGATGCCGGTACCATCACCGTCGTCCATTGCCTCGAACGTGATGTCATAAACGCCCGAATCATCGAACCCAGGAGTCCACGTGAGGAGTTGACGTGTTTCGTCGAAATCGGCTCCGCTTGGCAAGCCAGTCACGTTGTAGGTGAGCTCGGGCAAGAAGCTCTCGAAATCGACGAAGAAGTCTTCGGTGACAGAAGTCGGATCGACCGGGGCAACAGGGAACTCGGGATCAAATGCCGCAACACGCAGCGCGAACGTTTGGCCTTCGAAGATCTCAACCGGGTCGATTGTTGGGAAGCTGACGGGACCGTTCAAATTGTTGACCGTCAGCGTCGTCGTTTCACGGGTTTGAGTTGTCCCGTCATCAACAATCAAGTCCAGTTCATAGACTCCGTTTTGATCAAAACCCGGTGTCCACTCGAAGACGCCCGTGTTCGGATCGAGGAAGGAGCCTGGCGGGAGAGTGGTCGACAAGTAGCGCAACGCATCATTGTCCTCATCTTCTCCGAAGAGTGTGAAGGTGATCGCGTCGCCTTCGTTGATCGTTCGCGAAGCGACGGGAGCCAAGGTCGGCGCGACGTTGTTGTTGGCGATGACGATGTCAAAGGAAACGCTGGTCTCGATGAACCCATCACTGGTGCTCATCGTCACGTTTTCATAGACGCCCGCATCGTCTCCGCCCGGTCGCCATCGGAGGGCTTGGCCGACGGGATCGAAGATCGCACCCGGCGGTAGGTTGTCCGCGAAGTAGAACAGATCGTCGCCGTCGGGATCGAAACCGCTGACCGGGATTTCGATCAGGTCCCCTTCGGTTGCGAGGACGTCGCTAATCGGGGCGAGTACCGGCGGTTGGTTCGCACCGCTCACGTCGACGACCCAGGTCTGGCGTCGATAAGCGCCACGCGCGTCGTAAGCACGCAGCTCAAAGCTGGCTTGATCCGTTGTCGCCCGCGTCGGCATCCATTCGATCTCGCCCGTCGTCGCGTTCACCGTCGCGCCTTCGGGAGCCTCGGCGAGCACGTAGCTGATCGTGTTGCCGTCAGGGTCGTCGGCTTCAGCCGTGTACTCGTACTCGGCACCAACCGTAGCCGCTAACGCTGGATCGGTGCTGAAGTTCGGTAGCTCGTTGGGCGGCAACGTCGCCAAGATTCGTGGCGCAAAGTTCAGGTCCAGCAGATTTGGGTTGGCGATCGTGATCGTTTGCGGCTCCGAACTCCCTCCGCCTGTCAACACGGTTCCATCGCCCAGGACTTGATATCCGTTGGCGTCTGCCGGCGCACCGTCATTGCCAAAGAAGATGACGGAACCATCACCAAGTTGATCAAAGACGACATTGATGGGGCCGGCAATGTCGAAGTCCGCCGTGTTGTGAACGATGACATCGAAGAGCAAGGTTCCATCCGCACGATTGATGCGAGTGTTTGAGTAGGCGAGACTCGTCGAGATCGAAACGTCTTCGAAGACGCGGAACGTGGTGGTGAATCCATCGCCGCCGATCGGGATACCCTGTTCGCTTTCCACGCTGCTGGAGACCGACAGCTCGTACTCCGCAGGTGGCAGGGTTTCGAACAGTAGCTGCGTCGAACGGCTTTCGTCTTCGTAGCTCACCGCGCCGATGTTGATCGTTTCGCCGGTTTCGCGGTTGCGCAGCGAGTAGTTGGTTGGGTTGTCACCGCCTCGCGCTGCCGCCGCGTCGCGTTGGAGCGAAACGTCGAACACGAGTTCGGCACGATTGGCACCTTCGACAATTCGCGTTTCGATCACTTGTGGCGCGGCGACCGTGACGAACAAATCGACTTGATCTCCTTGGGTGGCCAAGAATCGCCCGCCGCTAAGCGGTTGGATGCCTTCGACGCGCCCGCTGCCGCCAGTCGCAGCAACGGTCTGACGCAGTGAAATCGGATCGAGCACCGTGATCCGGCCGGAACTTTCATGTCCGACGAGCAGCGCGCTCGCGAAAATGGAATCCTCGGCGCCGAAGGCGATCGATTCCGCGCCGCCATCGATTTCCGCGACGATCTCGGCTCGGCCACGGAAATCGAACCTCAAGACTTCTCCGCCGGAGGGCCACGCCGTGCCGTACAAGGTTCCATCGGCGGCGACGGCCATCGAGTCGACTCGGATGTCGCTGAACGGAACCAAGCTCCGAGTCGCCGTGTCGAGTTGGCTGATGCCGGACGTCGTCGCGACGTACAGCGACGTTTCACCTGGAATGGCAGCCAGTCCCAACGCGATTCCCGCGCCGATCGTATCGAGGACCGCTCCCGTGCTGGGGTCCAACTGCAGCAACCCTTCGCCACCGGTCGACGCCCAAAGTTGCCCGGATGCGTCGAAAGCAAGATCATAGATCGGCGTGCGGACACCGGATGCGAGTGGCGTTGTTTGTCCCGAAGTCGGATCGATACGGAAGAGCTCATTTCGTCCGGCACCGCCGCTGACCAAAATCGATCCATCCGGACCTACAGCCATCGCGAGCGCACCGATCCCCGCACCGCTGTTGCCCGGGATCGTTGCAAAGCGTTCCGCGGCAAGCGGCCGAATGACGCGTGGGAAAGCACTTGGTTGTGTCGCGCTGGTGCGGGCGGGGATGCCAAAGGCGACTTCTTCAAAGAAACGATCCGCCACGGAACCCGGCTGGGGTTCGGCTTGTGGAACGACGACGGGCGGCGCCACGTTGACGGCGGGGGCGGATCCAAGATTGATCTGCGGAACCAATCGCGGCACGCGGATCCCGTCGGGGACGCCTTCGACGTTACCGGCTCGGTCGATCGCGCGAACCAAGAACAATGGCTCTTCGCCCGCAGCCGCTTCGTAGACGAATGACGTTTCGAGCGTCCGATACAACAGCGTGCGATAGCGGGTGCCGCCGTCGCGGGAAACGAGCAGCGAGTAGTTCGCGATTCCGCTTCCGCCCTCGTCATCGATCGCGGACCAATCGATCTCGTAACGATTCGCGCCGACTCGGTTCACGTTGATCGAACTATTGGGTGCAACGGCATCCAAGGTCGCGAGTGAAACGGCGCTGTCGACCGGCTCGCTGCCATCGATGAGGACGCGAGCGGTCATCGAAATCTCTTCGCCCGTCGCGGGCGGCGTCCCACCCGTTGCTTCGGTGTTATTCACCGCCGCCCAGAAACCAACGGTGACTTGCTCACCGGGCTGCAAGAGTCCGATCGCCGGATCGACCGGAGGCAGGCCATCACGTCCGTCGATTGCGCGCAGCAAGTACGTGACGACCCGCGTCGTTGCATCCACGCCGGCGGTGACTTGTAAGACATAGCCGTCGCTGTCGGTGAAGTCGAATTCGCCGACGAAGTTGGGTCTTCCCGGAGGCAGCGAAATGGAACGATCGCCCAGTTGGATGTCTGCGACTTGCAGACTGCGTTCGTCCAGGGTCTCATCGAGCGGCACGATGATTCGGATTTCGCGCACCGCGTCAACGGAATCGTTGTCGTACTCGGCGGTGATGGTATAGGGCAGCGGCGTTTCAAATGGTACGAAGTTCTCTTGGTCGACGCCGTTGGGGCCGATCAGCTCCACCGAATCGCCGACTTCTTCACCAAGATCATCCAGGTCAAAAACGATGTCGTCCGCGACTTCGCCGACTTCGAACAACGGTGGCGGACCGGCGCGCAGCTCAAACGTGACGAAGGAAGTCGGATTCGAAAGTCCCTGGTCGTAGTCTTCGAAGAGTGGAACACTCCCGCCGCTCGAGGTCACGTCCGGAGTATGGCCGTAGTAACCGCGGAGCAACTCGACGAACAGGGTGAGGTTGTCGCTGGCGCTTTCCAAATCGAGTCCCGCTTCGACAACGATCCCCGCCCCGGTCTCGCCTCCAAGCAGTCCTCCGACCGCCGTGAAGAATGAGTTGATGCTTTCGGCGCTTCCATCGGCAACCGGTGGAGTGTCTTCGGGACGGAGCAAGCCATTTTCGACCAACGCTTGCAAGTACAAGTCGATGAAGGAGGCTTCGTCCGACGCGATTGAGACGAGCGCGGCGTGAGCTTGTTCCTCAAACGAATTCGTGTCTTCGGGCGTGTCCGAAAGGATCGCGTCACGAAGTCGGCTGGCCTCGTCACGCTGATAATCGAGGTACTCCGCCGTGGTCATTGGCGTCGCGGCGGCAGCCACGTAGAAGTCGAAGGCGAGATCGTCCAGTTCGAACGGACTCAACTCCTCGAGGAAGTTGGGATTCGTCTCCAACTTTTCGCGGATGCCGGGATAGATCGTCACCGCACCACCGAGCTCCGTGACGCCCTGGTTTGGCAGATCGATCGCAACACCACGAGCGGTCAAAACGCCGTCTAGATTTAACTCGGGCGTGATGCTGGAAAAATCAAACGTTGAGATGGAATCGAAGAGCGGAGCGACGGTCCCAGCGTCACCGCGTAGACCACTCTGGAAGGCGATCGCTGGATCGGGGATTCCCAGTGCCTCGCCGCGGTTCGGTTCATTTGGAAATGCGTATTCGAACAGTGTGTACGGCGTGTCGACGTTGGCGAGATTCTGGATCGCGAATCCGTAGGCCCCGGTCGCGCCCAGGTCGATTTGACTCGGTCCGCCCACGCCCACGTTGACTTGCAGTTCGTCCGCGGACTCGACTTGGAACCGATACGGATCGACGGCCAGTCGGCCATCGGGGTGCAGGACTTGGATGTCGTACAAACCGTGTGGAGCGTCACGCAAATCGAAGACGGCGATGATCTCGGTCGCGTCGACCCGAGAAACCGACACCGGTGCGAACTCAGCCAGGGTTGGTCGAACCAAACGCACGGCGGCTTGATCCGGGAACTCAGCACCGCGAATCGAGATCGTGACGTAGCGATCGTCGCCACCGGAGTCGGGCGTCACATCCGTGATGCCGAACGGAATCCGCGTCGCGGTCATCGATACCGGATATTCGGCACGCTGTGTGGGATCGTACTGGTCGTCTTCGCGGTCGACGCGGACGCCAGCGCGGGCGAGGACGAAGTACCGACCGCCAAGCGTTTCGGGAATGACGAGCGTCTGATCGGGTGCGAGGTAACCTTCATAAGCGGCGTCAAAGTCGAACGGCGTCGGCAGTCGCTCGTAAGCCGCGAACAACTCGTGGGAACCGACATCGGTCGTACTGTCCAAGCCGACTTCGACGGTTTCACCCGGCGTGGTGTTGAGCTGGAAAAGTCTTGAAACACCAACGGCGAGCTGGTCTTCGAGGGGAATGTCAAAACGTAGAAGCGGAATCGTGATGTTGACTTCGTCCGCAGAAGCCGTCTCGTTGTTGCGGTTGTTTTCGCCTTCGACGACGTCGTCAAAGATGTCCGTGCGAACGATGATCCGATAGGCGTCGGGAAGGACGGCAGGGACTTCGAAATCAAGTGAAGCCGAGTAGGTCTCACCGGGATTGACGGTTCGCACGCTCGCCGATTCGACGCGTCCAAGCAAGCGGTCGCCGATATCCCAAACGTTGTCTTCGGAAATGTAGACGGCATCGGCAAATCGCGCTCGCGCGGGAACGTCGCCTCGGTTTTCAACGGTCCATGCGACGCTCAAGACGTCGCCGACTTGGCCCGTCGAGGGGGCGGTGACGTTGATGACTTGCAAATCGGACGGCGGCGGTTCGACGATCAGGATCGGAGTCGCCGAGACGGTGATGTTGTTGTCTTCGTTCGTTTCGATCACGACGCCATCAGGACGAAGCGATCGTGGCACATCGGTCTGCACGATGATGAAGTAGTCGCCGGTGATTCCGCGCGGCAATCGGGTGGTTCGCGTGATCGAGCCCGATTCGCCCGCCGCGAGGCCTTCACGATTGATCGTGGTCACGAACTGATCACTCGACGGGTCGAGCAAACGGTCTCGCGAAAGGTAGACACGGTCCTGGAACTCCGCTTGCTCTTCGGGGATCGCGCCGCCATCGTTGCTGAAGGTGTACGTGAACGTCAGATCGTTCCCGACTTCGATCACATTGGTCGGTGGCGTTGCAGTGCTGACGTAATCGACGTTTTCGACGACAAGGTCCGGAGCAGGGACAAAGTTGACATCCAGTTCGACGATGGCTTGGTTGTCACCTTCGTCATTGAACTCGAGCACCTGGTCCGTCGCACCGACCAAACGCACCGGGCCGGCGGCGAGCGGATACGGGAATGAGCCGGTGGCCGCGCGACCACGGAACACCGCATCGGTCTGTGCGATCACGAAGAAGGTGCCGCCGATGTTGTTGGGAAGGCGGACCTGCAAGTCGACTTCGTAGCTCTCCCCGATGTCGAGCACTTCGTCGCGGTCGAACTCGCCCAATTCGATGTCGTAGGAGTCCGGTGCCGTATCGGTCGAAAGGAAGATTCGGTCCGTCCAATCGTCCACGCGCGTCGCGCGGGTGCCTTCGTTCGTCACCGTGAACGAGACGTCCATCAAGCTTCCGCTGTCCGGCGAAGTCGGGACGGCTGACAAGTTTGAAATGACGAGGTTCGCTTCGGCGTACTCGACGTCGATGATGTCCGAACTGCCGCCGTTGTTTTGCTTGAAGCCGTCTTCCCACGCTTGATCTTCAAAACTGCTGGGCCAGTTGGGGAAGCTGCTTTTGGCGAACGCGTTCAGACTCGGGTGGCCGAATCGATTGACGGAAACGTTCGTGAAGACGTGGGCGTACCAACGGCCGGAGGACCCGGGGATCGAATTGACGGTCGCCGAATCCGTGTACGTTTCATTCGGCTGGAGAGGCTCATCCAGCGTGATACGCTGCGATCCAACCAGCGTCGCGCGACTGGCATCGAAGACCGCGTCTTGCGACAGATAGATGTACTGTCGTAGGGATTCGGTGACATTGGGTGTCATGAATCCGCCGACATTTCGCACGGTCCAACTGACGTTGACCGGTTCGCCGGAGCGGTTCGTCGGCGAAGCGGTGACCGTTTCGACGGTCAAGTCGGCAACGGCGTCGACAACGTTCGCGGGTGCGAATCCCACGTTGTTATCGTCGAACGGACCTTCATAGACTTCGACGAGCGTGTTGGTGGGGCCCGCAAGAATCGCGCGCAATTCGCTGGGGGAGAATTGATCGAGATCGCCAATCTCGGTTTCGCCGATCGGCTGACCCGTCGCCTCTTCGATTCGCTTCAAGACCGCGGCGACTTCTTGCAGGAATTTCTCTTCCTCCGTCAGTGCGATCCGCGGATCCACATTCGTTCGGACCAGGAAGTAGTTGCCGCGTGCCGTCGGTGGCAACGTGAACTCGGCTTCTTGCGAATACTCTTGACCCGGTTGCAAGCGGCCGACGTGCGGGAGTGCGAACACCAACTGGTCTTGGCCGTCAAAGACTTCGTCTTCGGACACATAGATCGCGTCCGCCCAATTCTCGCGGTCCGTCGCGACGGTGCCGATGTTGTCGACGGTCCAAGTCAAGGACACGGATGTCTCCCCAACGATCGGATCGTCCGAAGTGTTGACGACCAAGTCGCGAACACGAAGGTCGGCGGGCGGCGTTAGCAACACGTTCAGCGGCGTGCTGCCGTAGTTGTTGCCGTCAATGTCGTTCGGCGCATCGGGGTTCGTGTTCTCGGCGAACGAGACTTCGTAGACGCTTCGGTAACCATCCGCATAGACGGTTAGGAAGTATTGGCCGGTCAATCCTTGCGGTATGTTCACCGTCGTTTCGGCTTCATAGGATTCGCCGACTTCGAGCACGCCGTTGTGACGGAACGTGCCGATGAACCGGTCGCCTCGCGCGGCGTTTGGTCCGTCCAACCCGAGTGTCAACCAAATCTGGTCCGTCCAGGAACTCGGATCGGTCGGTCCCGCCCCGCGGTTGGTGACTTTGTAACGAACCGTGATCGAGGAATCATCGAAGGTATCCCCGGGGCCGTTGATGAAATCGACGACGAGGTCCGGCGGCGGAACGGGGTTGGCGTCGATCGAAATGGCCGATGCGGCTCGATTGTTCGCATCGAAGGGGAATTCGTCGACGTTGTTGCGGGCATCGGTTTCGACCAACACGAACCAGTTGCCTGAAAGGGCTCGTGGGATCAAGAACGATGCGTTGCTTGTGTATTCGTTCGCGCCGCCTGATTCGGATCCGAGGTGAGCCAACGCCGAGCCGTTTTGCAACTCGCCGAGCAAGATCGCGCCGGACGTGCTGCTGGAGGACGAGGAAAGCCACACGCGGTCGCGCCAACGACTTCCGCCCGAAGGCGTGTCGGCATTGCCTGCGTTGCGAACCGTGAACTGGACATCGATGGTTGTTCCGGCCGTTACCGGTGCGGGGTAGTCGCTATCGACCGTGACCTGCAAGTCGGCGCGTGGTTGGAAGTTCAGTTGGAACGGTTCGGAGAACGTGAGGTTGTCCTGCTCGTCCGTTTCAAGAACCTGATCGAAGAAGTCGGTTTCGACAAAGACACGGAATTGACCGGTCGCGCGCGGCAGTCGAACAAGTTCGGTTCGTTCGATGGACAATCCGGGGCCGAGCGGATCGGTGACGCTGAATCGCCCGAGTTCGAAAACATCATTCCCGTCAGTCGACTGAAGATAAACGCGGTCGGTCCAGCCGCTCTCGGTGATGCCGTTACCGTCGGTCGCGTCGTTGGTAACGGTCCAGCCAATTTCGATCTGCGTGCCGTCTTCGAATCCTTCGGGAGCATCGGGCAAAACGATCGAGCCATCTTCCACGATCAAGTTGGCCGACGGTGGAATGAACGTCACATTGAAGACGTCGCTGCGGCCTTGGTTCCCGCCGAACTCATCGAATCCGTCGTAGAGAAACTCGTAAGGGCCGCCGGTTCGAACGTAGATGTAGTAGTCGCCATCAAGGTCGCGAGGCAGTGTGAACGATTCGGTTCGCGTGTAGGAACCGTCGACTGCCAGCGCACCGCCGTGTGTGCTTCGGCCCAGCAACCGCAAGCCAGTGCCGTTGTCGCGGTCGGAAACGTAGACGAAATCATTCCAAGTGTCTCGGTTCGTTGTCGCGATCCCGCGGTTGCCGACACTCCAAGTCACCTCGATGGGAGCGCCATTGGTAGGCATCGGATCATTGGCCACCGAAACGCTGTCGACGAAGAGATCGCTGTACGGCGTCGGAGTGACGTCCACGTGGTTCGCGGGCTGGCCGACGTTGGATGCATCCCCCGGCAGTTCGAAAACCACATCGTTGGCGTCCGTTTGAACGAACAGTGTGAACCGTCCGCTGGTACGGGCTTCGAGCGGAATGATCTCCGTGCGCGAATACGATTGGCCGGCGGGTACCGCGCCGCTGTGTGCGTACTCGACCAAAACGACATCGTCGGCGTCGCCCAGGATATCGTCCGTCGAAAGGATGACCCGATCGGTCCAGCTGGACTCTCGTCCGGGGCCCGCGCCCACGTTTTGCACAGTCCAAGTCACAGTCAAGTCAACGGGATCACCGACGAGCAACTCGGGCGCGATGACTTCGCTGACCGTCAAATCCGCGTACGGGAACGAGGCGACTTCGATTTCCAGCGTTCCCAATCCGACGTTCTCTCCAGCACCCTCGTTAATCAGGTTTTCGGCATCGGGCTCTACGAGGAGGAAGTAGGTCCCGGAGACTCCATCGGGCAGCACCACATCGAGAGTCGCTGGCGTTTGGGATCCGAACGCGAGGTCAGACGAAACCGTTTGGGTTCCGAGCAGGACGTCATCTGCCGAGAGGTTGTTGTCGACCGATAAATAAACGTTGTCCGTCCACGGGGCCGTCGCATCGGCGTCTCCCTGGTTTTCAATGATCCAGTTGACAGTCAGCGATTCGCCGCTGGTCGGCACCGCATCATTGGGTACCGAGACATCGCTGATGACCAGATCGGGTAGCGGTGTTTGCTGGACGCTGACTTGACCCGGGCTAGCCGAAATGTTGTTGTCTTCGGCCGTCGGCTCGTCGACTTGATTGGTGCGGTCGGTTTGGACGAGAACGAAATAGTTCGTGAAATCGGCGCTCGCCGGAATCACGGGACTTTCCGTCATGGTGTAGGAAGCGTTGGAATCCAAGGCTCCGTTGTGCACAAAGTCGCCGAGGAAGATGTCTCCGCCGCCGAGCGTCTCGTCCAGACTCAGGTACAGGCGATCGGTCCATGATTCGACGGTCGTTTGTGAGGTTCCGTCGTTCCTTACACGCCAGGTGACTTCGATCGTCTCGCCACGAAACGCGGTGTTGGGAATCGAGATCGCATCGACAATCAGATCAGCCGGCGGAGACATCTTCCTCGGCGACTTTGTGCAC
>JBCBOT010000201.1:0-14523 GCA_039821165.1 Planctomycetota bacterium
CAGTGCCGAGCGGAACTTCGCCGGCACTGACAACCACATCGGATGACGAACTCTCGATCTCACTTTCGATTGTCGCCCGATGCTCTGCAACCTCGGACGTCTCGCGGATGTTGCGGTACGCCTCGTCGACCGGCACAGCGACGCCCTGGGTGAACGTTGCGGTGTCGACGACGGTGTCGGTGTCGCGGTCGACCAACTCGAGTCTCACGCTCCAATCATCGTTTCCAATGATCTCGAATCGCATGAAGAAGTTGTTCGGCGGAAGTCGATCCGTGATGTCGTACTCGCCCGCCGCGAGATCGTGCTCGGAATCGCTCTGCGGTAGAACACAACCGCATTTACAACAACTGGTCCGGTCACCCATCGTTGCATTCCCAAACCAGGATGACGCCGATGCCTTCCGCGTCGAGCATGACGGTCAATTCCGCACCGTCCTCCATCTCTTCTTTGAAACGATTGCGGACGAAATAGAAACCGACATCCTCATTGGGCCGGCCAACCTGCGTTCCGCCTTCGATGGGTTCATATTCGTAGGGACGAAACTGAAACAGGTGCATCGTCACATCGCCAGTCTCTTCATTCAGAGTTCGACCGGGGCATCCGCTGATCGCGCGTCCTTCGATGGGAAAGCCAGGTGCCGGGCTATACATCGGGTTCCTCGGGTTCGGGGACGCGTCCGACCAAATTGGCGATGTCGATCGTGTTGTGCGAGGCTTCGATCATCATCGTGAACGGTGATGGAGAGTCCGACTCGGCGACCGGGGTTGCGTATCGAATGGAACGGACGATGGTGTCGACCAGCTGCCCGTTCACGTTGCGAAGCAGAGCACCAGGCCGCAGGTTCACGGACCGTCCCGTTTTGATCGTGACCATCTTTTTGGACGCGAGGAAACGATCGGCTGCCAGTCTCGCCAGCACACTGAGGATCGGGACCGTGTCGCGGAGCGTGCCGCCATCGCTGGTCACCGCATCCCCGAAGTGATTGATATCGACCACCGTTGCGGCGGCTACCTGAACGTGCTGCAGACCGGGGTGCTCGAGTGTGATGTGTAGCCGGCGAACGAAATCACCGGAGACGGTGTCCGGGACTCGGGCCTCGGGTCGACGATTGCCTCGCATCGCGGCCGTGATCAACATCTTTTCGCTGTCGTATTCGCCCCAGATCCTCGGATTGGATTTGATGGGGTCCGCATCGTTGCCGACGAAGCCGCCAGGTGGACGATGAGCGTGTTGCGGGGCACCGAGAACATCGAGTTCAAATCCAGGTCCACGGTCGAAATAGGGCCGCACTGCGATGCCGTACTTCAATCCATTGGGGTTGCGGAGGTTTGGAGCTCCAACCTCGCTCGCGAGACTCTGGATCGCAACATAACGCCCAGGATCGTCCGGACGCTCAAACCACGCCAAGAGCGGCAACGTGTTCCGCCCCTTTGTTTCGTCGACGTCCGAGGCGGATCCTGCGTAATCCACGCCTCGGTAGAAAGGCAGTCGATCGAGGATCTCGCAATTGCCGAGATAGGGGACGAACGTTTCGTCATTCTCCTGCAGGAACAACGGGTCGCCGTCGCAAGTTCCATCCCAGTCGGGATTGATCGGGAACAATCGATAGACGTCATCCAGCTCCGGACGCGAGCGAACGAACTGATTGACCTCTCGTTTCTTCAGAATCGACAGCCCACCCCAGAACGGTTGACCCGACACGGTCTCGCTGTATTGCGTCAGCTGTTCAGGTGCCCAACCTGGCACCCACTCCGTTCCAAACCGAAACGTGCCAACGGCAATCTCTCGAGGCCCACGCACGATGACCTGGTCGACCGTGTCGCCATCGTCTTCATGGACAACCGATTCGGACAACTCGTCATCGGCATCGAGCCACACGATCAAGTCGCCGTTGGCCGGCACGCCGCCGATCGGCGCGAAATTGACAGCGGTTCCGACCAGTGAGAATGCCTCGATGTCAACGGACAGGACTGTCGGAACGAGTTGCAACTGAGCGTTCGTATCGACCGTGACGTTCGGTGTGACCCGCCAACCGATTAACCGATCATCGCTCAGCAATTCCGACAGGCATTCGTGAATGGATCGGTCCTCGGTCTCGAGTTCCGGACGATCCCAGTCCGGCAAGTACTCGAGCCCTTTCATCGCCCACGGAATGTCACTGACCTGGTAACCGGATGTCGGCAGATGGAAACGCACCAGGTGCTCCGCGGCCGTCCGCGTCGACCACCACTCCTGATCATCTTCATCAGGGTTCGCGAACGCGTAGATGTTGGCTTCGCCACTCGCCGGCGTGTACTTGACCTTGGCTGCGGATCGGTTGCCCTTTAATTGGCGATTGAATACGCCGCCGAGGTCCCGACGCTGCCACGCCTGGCTGTCTGCTGGATCCACATGGACGGTGGTTGTGATCTGTGCGTACTGAAGTGCTCTGTCGAAACCGAAACAGGGGATCCGCTGCACACCGCTGACGGCATCCTCTTCGATGGCAACGGGTGAATCGGCATAGCCAAGCCACGATTGATAGCCGCCGTCGATCGTTGGGATGACGATCAAAACGAAATAGCCGCGCACCGTGATCGGCTGGCTCTGCCTGGTGCCCGAATCATCGTGAATTGTGCCCCAACGATACTGCAGCGATGCAGTGCTGATCTCGGGTGCGATTGCCATAGTGACGTCTTCGACAATCAAGCGATCATTGCGGATCCAGTCCGAGGCCCACGTCGGCTTGGTCCAAACCAGATAGTCGACATTGTTCGTGTCGCTGGCGTCATTCAGATTGATGATTCGCATCGCTCACACCTGCACGGCATACATGGTCCATTGACTCACCAACCGCAACGCCGGCGTGTAGCTGATCTTGGTGTTGTTGAGCCGATACCCGTGCCAGGCCGGAATCGCTTGCCAACGGACAATTCTTGCTTGCGTGATCGCGAACATGTAGCCGGCACCGAAATAGTCGATCGGCGCGTTGTTGACATACTCGGTGACACGCACACGTTGGCCGATGCTCAAACGCGTGAACACCCTTTCGGTCGACAGCTGGTTTGCGGCCGCATAGCGAGTCAGAGTCAACGTGAATCCGGGGCTACGTTGCTGCGTCACCTGGATGCCAACGCCGGGCAGACTCTGCGAACGAAAGGGGACACCGTCGGCCTCCGGCAATAGCACCGTGCCTTGCGACAGATCAAACACGCGATTGTTGACGACGATCATCGGCCACGCCCTCGATTATTGCGTCGGCGGTTTGATTGCCGAGCGGCCTCCGCCAGGTCCCCGCTTGTGCCTCGCCCCGTGTTCTTTCGCATCCCTTCGGATGACTTGATCGCTTGCTTTTGCAATTCGATCTGCATCATGAGGATCTGTTTGATCTCTTCAAAAACCGCACGATCCCCCGTCACCTCCGGTTGGTTTCGGACCGCGAACACATCGCGGTCGAACTGTCGGCTGAGTGACTCAAGATCTGCAACACTTGCATCACGGCGAATCGCTGGTGATCGCAACCGTTCCAACTGAACATTGAGAGCCTGGTTCAGCTGATTCACACTGCCTCGCTCTCGATCGAGAACCCCACCACGCTCAAACTTGGCGAGCCGAGAGCGAAGGTTAAAGATGCTGTGCACAGTCTCTTCAGCGACAGTATCGTTGCTCGCAAACGGGTTGATATTCCCAAGTAACATGCCCGATTGAATACCGATCTCGGAGAAACGATCGGCGATCCCCATCCCTGTTCGATTAGCAGCCAACGCTTCGGCCGTGATCGTACGTCCGGATCCCTTCGACGCCGCTGGCGTGTCATACGCGAGTCGAATTGCCTCGGCCGTTTCGGCCATGCGTTGCAATCGTGCCTCCGCCAGCTGCGGGGTCGCATAATTCATGCGGTTGATTTGCTCATCGAGCAACGCATCGTTTCCTACATTGTCATATTGGGTTCGCAGCGTCCGTTGAAAGTCTTGGTAAGCATCACCGCCACGGACCAGCTGCTCAAATCCAGGCCGGAATCGCTGTTCGCCAAACTTCTCAGCGAGGAACGCATCCGCTAGTTGCTGGTTGTTTTGGAACGCTTTCAATTGTTCCGCCGGCGTCGATGGCAGCTTCCCCTTGAAACCCTTGATTTTGCTGGCCGCAATGGTCGCTTTGAGGCTCTCAACCTCCGCCTGATATGCGTCTGCGGACTCTCCGATCTTTCTCTCAAGTGCCTCGAGCGCTGCTGCGTCCTCATCCGTGAATTCCGACCTGCGGACATCCGATAGCTTTTCACCGAGCTTTCGTTTTTGGATTCCGAGTTTGCGTCGCATCTCCGAATCCAAACCGCCAGCATCTAGCTTGTCTTGGACCTTCGCGATCCCCTCATTCAACACGTCGATGTTGCGGTCGATGATGTCCTTCTGGCCTTTGGCATTTCGCAACTCCGTGAGTCGCAAACGTTGCTGAGGACTAAGGGGATCCTTCTTCTCCAGATTTGCCAGTTTCTGTTCGGCCTCAGTAGCGTCTTTGCCGAGCCCCTGGAAAAACGATCGCATCCGGTTCAGGAACTGAATCGATGCCGTTTGTGATGCGTCACCTTGCGAATCGGCACCGACACGCGTCAGGGCCGCAAACACGGCCCCCGCTTCGGTCGCTCCCTGCGCAGATCGACCAGGCCCCGCGATGACGCTACCGGCAACCTGGACGGGAGCCAGGTTGCGAACCAATTTCACCGGGTCAACGATTCGCGACTCGGCACCAACGACAAAGATCTGACTCGCGTTTTTCCTTGCGTCGTCGTTTCCGGTGGCCCGCGCCGAATCGATCAACGCCGACGCAGTTTCATCCACAAATTCGGGAGTTAACGCCGTCAGTGCTGCGGCGATGTCGACTGCCTGTTTCACTTGTCCAACGCTACCACCGGCGGACCGAGCGTCGCCAACTGCTTTGGTCAAGCTGGGCAAATCCGAGAACGCTCGATCCTTCGCAACTTGCGGAACGAAGTTTTGCAGCAGATCATCCTGCTGTGCTGAGTCGAGAGTCGCGAGGTTTTTGAGCGCCTCTTGTTGAGCACTTGCAAGCGATCGGTGCCCTTCACTCGACCTTTTCAGAACTTCTTGCTGTTCGCGAAGCGTCTCGCTCATAAACTGCACGGCCTCTTGGATGCCGACATAGGCTGCCGCGATCGATGCGATCTGGCGCACGGCAAATTGCCGCATGCTGGTGAAACTCGTTTTGCTCTGCTCTTCAATGCCCTCGAGTTGCTTCTTGAACTTCTTGGCGACTTCCGCCATCTTTGGATCGATCTTCTCAAGCGGCATCAACATGTCTTCGAACGTCTGCTCGACGATCTCGCCGGCATCAACCAGCTCCGCCTTGATCTTGTCCGCAACTTGCTCGCCAACCTTGCCGCCAGCACGCAACGCATCGAGCGCCTGTTTGTATTTGCCTTCACCAAACTTGGCTGCCTCCGCCATGTCGGCTTTCCACTTGTCGACGGTGCCCTTGAGTTCCGGACGAAGACGCAAGATCGATTGGGCAATGCCGTCGATGCCGCCCTCGGCCGCGAGCGAGGCGTCTTTCATGTCGACCTGCAGGACGCGGGCAAGTTCTTTCGCCTCGCGGTTGCCGCCGGCCAGCTTCGACATGAAATGATCCAAGCGAGTTTTCTCAACGCTCGCTCGGGTGCGGTCCATCGCGTCGGCAATCCGATCCGCCGAACGTGGATCGATTTGCTTGAGCTCGTCGACCAACTTCTTGGCAGCTGCCAACCGGTTGTCGGGTATGTCCGTCGCCTTCTTGATCTCGGCACCGAGTTTGCCGAACTCACCGCCCAACGACTCGAGTTGCTTGCGGGTGTTTTCAAACTTCTCGGCGCGATCGGCTTTCTCGAACTCGGCCAACAACACTTTCGCGCGACCGCCGAGTGTTGAATCGAGTTCATTGAGCGACTCGACCACATCGTCGACCGATCGACGCCCCTGCATGCCGAACTCTCGCATGCTTTCCTCGAGGGCCGAGAATACACGCTTGCCGGTCGCGCTGTGGTTGCGGAGATTCTGCAGTGCCTTCTCGGTGACCTGGTTGGTCTCACGCCCCGCGCGAACCATGCCATCGACAATCTTGCGCCCGTGCGAATCGATCTCTTCGCCGGTCTTCTGCAGACCGGCCCGCATCTTCTTGTCTTCCGCATCGATCTTGCGGAACGCACTCAACAACCGCTCTTCGTCGGGTGTCAGTTCAACAACGACTTTCGGACCGGCCATGACATTCCACCCATGCGGCCACCTGGCC
Source organism: Planctomycetota bacterium (assembly GCA_039821165.1). Lineage (GTDB taxonomy): Bacteria > Planctomycetota > Planctomycetia > Pirellulales > Pirellulaceae > Stieleria. The sequence goes on from JBCBOT010000201.1 coordinate 6,259, forward strand.
TACGGTGGGACAGTAATCGCTTGACTGCCCCGCATTTACTCTTCGGATCCAGATTCCGTATCGCCAGTCGGCCGGCCTTGCCGGCCAGCCCAGTTTCCCACCGATTCCTCATACCCCGCCCAGTCAACCGCGATCTTCGCGATTTGAAACGCATCGTCGGTGCTGATACATCCGAGCACGCTGGCCGATAGCTCGAGCAACGACACTCGGTAATTGATGCCCAGACAATTGGCGGCGAACTTGATCACCTCGCTGCCCGCCATCGCTTCTTCGCCGCGGCCGGCCATCACGGACACGACACGCAATCCGATGTCGAACATGTCCCGGTACTTTGGAACGACTTGGCCGACGGTCGGATTGCCGTTGTCATCGATACCGATCGACGTCGGCAATCGATTCTCATAGACGGCCGGAAGCTCTTTTCCCTCGCTCCAAGACAACAACGTTGGCACGTACCATCGCGAACCATCTTGGACCGTGATCCATTGGCCCCGCATCTGCTCTTTGCGAGCCAGGTCCTCGGGGGTCGGCTTGGCACCATTCCATCCGATCCAATACGGCGCTTGATCGGCACCGAACTTGGGTGCCTCGAGCCACGATTGCGACTCGGCGTCCATCGTGGCCAGGTCATCGTCGGTTCGCAGCACCATGCCGCGTCCGCCCTTGGGACCATCGCACCCTCGACCGGTCGTGTGATCGATCGCGTACGCCAAGCCAGCCGCCTCGATGATATCCCTCGAGACGGATGGCACATCCGGAATGAAATAGAGGAACGAACTCATCAGGCTTTGGCTTGCTCCTTCTCAGCTTCAGCATCCGCGATCGCACCGCGGATTTCAGTGAGTGCCTTGCGAACACTCCCGTCCTTCTTGCCGAAACACTGACGGACGCGTTCTCGTTGCTCGTCGTCCATCTTCTTGGCCAAACGTTCCGCCGCCGGCTTTCCCATGCCTGCCACCTGCATCAGGATCGCGGCATCACTCAGTTTCGGCTTGGGCTCGGCAACGGGAACAGCTGGCTTGTCTGCCTGGCCCGTCGTTTGCTCGCCGCCGTCGCCTTCCTTCTTCTTCGCCATCGATCAATCACTCCTACGGCAGTGTGTAGGCCAGGTCGGCGACGATCATGTCGTTCGTGCCGTCATCCAGGCCCGTGAATTGGATCTGTGAAACGAACGGGTCATCACCCGATGCGTTGCCCGATTGCCAGTTGGCGATTCCATCGATCACGAATCGAAGGTGAACCGCGCCGGTCGCGTAGGCACTCTGGCCGTTGACACGCTTACGCAACACAATCTCGGTGTCAGCTTGCGTGCCGTGTTTCGACTCGAGCGGAATTTGGGATCCGCCATTGCCGAACTTGCTTTCGTCGTGACAGGTGATCGAAACCGTCGGACGATACTCGGCGAACTGCAGGGACCGCGCGAAGGTATCGCCGTTATCCTGCTCGGGACGCAAACTGATGCCCCAGTTGATGTTGACGCTCGTTTTCTTGTCGAGCTGTACACCGGCAAACCTCACCGCGCCGAGGTGCCATCCGTCGACGTCTGCCGGCAGTCCCGTCGGCAACGCCTGGTTCTCGGCCACGATCAACGGATCGTTGGTGCCATCCCAATACGAAAACACTCCGGCGGTGACCGATGCCGGCGAACCGTGTTGAGCGGACAACGATTGCGGGATGATGCGACCGTTGGGGACGATGATCTTGCGGTGAACGCTGCCGGCCTCGTACCCGCCGCAATCCGCTTTGGCCAATTGCCACAAACCGAAACCCGGTGTCGCGCCGCCCGACAGACACACGCCGCGCATGCCGATCAAACCCAGCAACGCAGCGATCGATCGCGTGGTGATCGTTCCGTTCGGTTGGATCGACGTCACCTCACCGAAACTCGGCGTCGGCGAACCGGCCGACAGCTGTGTTTGCACAGTCGTGTTGGTGTCGAACGTTTGGCTGTCGACCGCGCCGATCAGCGTCGGCGAAACCGCACCATCCTCTTGAATCTCAACCGCAAATCCCGTCGAACGTCCCATGATCAGGCTCCGTTGCTAAAGCGGGGGCCGAATCGGGCACCCCAATAGTTGCCGAGTTGTCGAGCCTCCCGATCGGTGACTCGCGTGAATTCATCGCGCAAGTTGATTCCGCTGGGACGGAAGTTGAACTTGCGAATCTTGTACAGAACCTTCACACCGCCCTGCGCTTTCAGCTGTCCGGTACCGCCTCGAGCCGTGACCCGTGCGGTCCGCGACTGTGCCTCCGCCTCGCCGGTTTTCTTGAGCGGGTACGTGTGGCCGTACTTGCGAAACTTCATCCGCAGATACAGCGGGCTACGCTTCTGAAATCCGGCCTCGGTCGCATGCCGATGCGTGAACCGTCGCTTGCGGTGTTGATGGTGGAAGTGCCGTCCGGTTTCTTCCCAAGACGGCTTCGACGCGTTCGTGTATCGCTTTCGCAAACTGCGTCCGATCGGTTCACCGTGAACGCGGACGGCTTTCTGTTGTGTCGCCATCTCAGTTCACCATGTACTCGAGTAGACCGAACCACCGCGGCAGTTCCGGATGTGGATCCACCGCCGGATCGCCACGCTCATCATCCGCCTCCGGATCCACGCCGTAGAACGTCGGGTCCTTGAGTGTCAGATGAGTCTTGCCGGGGATCGGTTCACCGGTCCCCATCCGATCGCGCAGCTCGTCGTTGATCGCCGAGAATTGATCGACCACCCATGTCTCTTCATCGCTCGCATCGTCGATACCATCGACGTCCGCCGGCACGTAGAACGCAAGCCATATCGACACCCGCCGCTCCATGATTTGCGTCAACGACCCTTGAGTGGTTTCCCAGCTTTGGGCCTCATCCATGATCAAGGCGCGGGGATAATCGAACGTCGGCGCGACGATATTGCCTTCGTCATCGAACAACATGCGGGCGCCGGTCGTCGCGATCTTTGCGATCGCACCTGGTGCATCCGGGACTTCCAACACCTGCTGAGCGGTCGGACACTCCGCCAACAGCATCCGCATCTGCGCCTTGGTCGCAAAGTTTCCGTTGGGAATGTACATCGATCACCCCATCCGCTCGCGGTAACCGGTCGCCATGACTTCTGTCGTCTTGTGACAGAGAACGGTCTGAGAGCCCGCGTCGTGGCCGATGACGCGTTTGACGACCAGCAAGAGCGTGTCGTCGCCCTCAGTGACCTTGATCCGATCCGAGCCATCCGGACGCACGCGAAGCGGTTCACAATCATCGGGCCGAAACGTCGGCAACTCGATGGTCGCAACGCTGCGAATTTTGCGGCCGCGATCGCGGTTCAGTTGCGATCGCCCTTCACCGGGATTCTGATTCGATCCCTCTTCGTCCGCCCAACAAACGACACCAACCAGCGCGAACGCGAGCGACTCATCTCCGCCGGGCAAGTACTCGAGCGTCTCCCCGAAACCGCACTCGGTATCGAAGATCGCGTCGAGCATGTCGTCAATGGCGTCGTTCAAGTTCACGGATCAATTGGTCGCGTCGGCGGTCTCTTTGGAGTCGTCTTCCGATGCTTTGCCGTCGCCACCTTCCGACGACTCGTCGACCAGCTGCTCGGCGATATCCTCCCCGTCACGCTCGCGGACGACTTCGTCGGTCGCGTCAAAGTCGGGGTGTGCCTGGCCGAGGTCGCTCATCCGAACGATCACTAGCGCCTTGCCGATGTCACCGTAAACCGCCTCGACTTCGGCTTTGGTGTGCAGTTCGACCGGAGTGCCAGGCGGGAACTGCAGCTTCTTGACGATCTCGCCCTTGTCGTTGCGAATGTTACGACGAAACGTCGCCATCGCACCGAGGCGGGTCATCACAATCGCCAGGGGCTCTTTTTTCGGCGGTTCTTTCTTCTTGGCCACGATTCAATCCGGTGTGAGGTTCAAAATTCGAATCTGTGAGCGGCTAGGCGCTAGCCGCCGGTCTGTTCCAACTCGACTGATTGATCAGATGAACTTCCAGCGGTAGCTGAAGAACCAGGCCAAGAAACCGCAGTTGAATCGCGACTTGGTCATCCACTTGAGTTCCTTGAACTCGATGTCGTCGGCGCCCTTGTCGTCGAACGTCAAACCCTCGCGATCTTGGAACACGAACGGCTTGATCTCGTCGCCGGTGTAGTGCAAGTCGATGACGTTGCCGGTCATCTTCTGCAGCGGCACGATGCGGGGGCGAACAAGTTCATGGCGAGTCGTGGCGACGATCGTGCCGCCGACATCCTCGGCCGTCAGTTCTTGGCCGTACGCCTTGGATGCGATTCGCAGATACTTCCGGGGAATCGTGATCGTCCAATCGTTCGGAACCTCGACGATGCCGTCGATGAACTCGTCCCCGTTGTCATCCTTGAACCCGAGCATCTCTTCGACCATTGCATCGACCGCATCGCGGAATTGCTCCGGCGTCGGCGCGGTCGGATCGGTGATGTCCTGCGTTGCCAGGTTCGATTGAACACCGCTCGAGCCCGACTCGTGATCGGTGTCGTAAAAGTACTGCCCGTCGTATCCGAGCGTTGCCTCGGCGGTGTTGATCAAGTTTGCGAGCACCTTGTTCGGGTGCAGTCGCGCCTTGCTGACCAATCGACGCGCCATGATGTTGAGCATGCCGATTCGATCATCGTCGACGCGAGTCTTTTCCAACTCGATCGAGCTCTCGAACAGCTTGTTCTTGATGGCGTATTCGTACGCCAGCAACTGCTTGAACTTACGAGGCCCGACCCACTCACGCATGCCTGGCACGCTGCCGAGCCACTCGTAACCCTCGTCCGCCCCATCCGACGGAACGGTGGTGCAAAGCACATCGGTCAATTGGGGACCGGTCGGTTCGTTGATCGCCATTTCGATCAACATGTTCATGCGGCGGACAACCGCCTGGTAATCTGCCACTCTCGACATGGCTCTGCTTCCTTGGTTTGGAGAGACGATGCCGGCAGTGCCGGCGGGGTAGGGTTCGGGTTAAGCCTCGGCCGAATCAGCGACTATTGAGCCAGCGGATCCAGATCGACCATGACGGTGTTGCCGTCGACGATCTCGGCGATCGTTCCGACGTAGGTGTGGTTGGCCGCGGTCAACGTCAACGTGTCGTTGTCGATCGCGTAGACCTTCTTGTTGAGGTCGGCTTGAGTGACGCCGGCGAGCGTGAACTGGAACTTCTCACGTCGCCAGAATTCGATGATCTCATCGCCGTTCGCACCGCCCGCGTTGTCGGCCGTGTTGTGCGCGACGCCGAGCAGCGTGTTCGCGCCGGCATTGACGACGTTTGTCGCGAAGCCGGCGGCGATGGCGAATACCAACGTGCCGCCAGGAATCTTGACGCCCGCCGCAACGGGGGCACTGCCCTTGTTGCTGTCCTCGCGGACGATCAAACGTTCTTCAGTCGTTGCCATTGGATTTCCGTTTCAGAAAGAGGTGTGAGGTGTGAGCGCCTGTCGGTGAGGTGTGGGCGGCTAGGCGCTAGCCGCCGGTTTGTTTCACTCGGCCGCGACTAAGCCGCCGCGCTTGGATGCGGGGCCAGCCCGTCCTTCTTACGGCGCCAATTGATGTACTCCGCCTCGGACACGCCGTCCTGCTTCATCGCGCTGAGCTGCTCGGCGTAATCCTTGCGGTACTTGGCGTCCGGATCGTTGTTCGTTCCGAGCTCGTTCGCGTTGTCATCCGCCGGCGGCGAATTCTTCTTGGCCAATCGCTCGAACAACGTCTTGCGAACGTCTTCGGCCGACAGCTTTTCGTCGGCGATGAACTTCGATGCTTCGCCCCTGTCCGCGCCGGCCATCTCACACAACGCACTGATCTCCGCCGCGCGATCTTTCGCCGACAGTTCCTGTTTGCGTTCCTCGCGATCGGTCGTGATCAACTCGGTCAACTTCGACAGCTTGTCATCGGTCGACTTGCCGAGCTCCTCGATCGACTTGTTGGTCGCCGCGAGCGCATCTTTGGTTTCCTGATCCATTCCACTCTCCTCAGGTTTGGGTGGTGGCTCGACGGCACCAAACCGTCGCGAAAGGTAACGATCGCGAAAACGATTGAATCGACTTTCCACGACTTCGCGATCTGCATCGGGAAAGAGTTGGTTCAAGTACTCCGACGCCGCCAGCGCGACGCGGTTCGGCAGCTTGCGACTGGATCCCTCGAGCAACTCATCGAGGCCTTCGAGGCTCAACAGATCACCGTGAACGGCCGCGCCCTCGCCGACGATGTCCGTGGCCATCAACTCCTCGGGGATCCATAACGGAGGCATCCGTTCGCCGTCCGCGTCTTCACCCCGCTCGAGCTTGTTCGTTCGCAATACCAGCGATGAACTGATCGCGCCGGAGTCCTCATCCGCTCGGTCCATCACGTAGATGCCCAGCGGTTTGCCACCGCCGACCGGCGTGTCGAGTGCCGACGGTGCGAAATGCAAATCGGCACGCACCTTCGTGTTGTTGTCAGACAACCGAAAGTTCTTCGCGCGTCCGAGGTGCTTGTCGACGCCATCCTCGGACATGTTCGGGTGAGCCAATCGCGACTTCAGACCACGCTCGCTGGCGTTGCCGAGTTCAACGATCTTCTTAAGCGAGTCCTCGCTGAAGTGACCGCGGCCGTCGCCAAAATCGCCGAGCTCGGCGACCACATATCCGGGCAAGACGTTGTTCTCGCGATCGGACTTGTTGGCGGGCGCTCGCTCCGCGAAACCGATCCGCAACATGTCGGGAATTGCCGTCGTGCTCATCCGCTCGCTCCCACCAATTCGCCTTCGACTTCCGGTTCCGGCTCATCTGCGTCCGTCTCCGCGTCCAGATCGCCCGTCGTTCGTTTGGCACCGCCGATATTCTCGTCATACTGACGCTGCAGCGGAGGCAAACCGCGACTCTCACGCTGTTCGTTCTCCCAGACCTCGCGGTCCATCCTCAACTCGGCACGCTTCCGCTCTTCGCGGTCTAGCTGCTCTTCGGTGTCTTCCCAGTCCTCGCCCTTCTCGCCGCAGATCGTCGCCTTCGTTTCGATGCCGGCTTCGTTCGCGCGGACATGGGCTCGGACCTCTTTGTCCGGATCGATGAATCCGCGTCCCTGTCCCGTCCAGCGATGACGGTCAAATACATGAGGTCGATCGAGGTACTCGACTGCATCAATCAAACCCTCCATCTCGCCGACGAACACCGCCTCGTGAGCGACTCGCCGGCCAACAGGAACCAGAAACTGTTCGATGATCACCTGCTGACGCATCGCAAACGCCATCCAACCATCGAGCATCGCCAGGCGTCCGCTCGAGAACGTGGTGCGGAAGAAGTTCTTGGCCAGCGTCTCGTACGGGAAATTGATCGCCGCGGCAAAACTACGCAGCGAGGCTTCGATGAACGGCGCGAACGTGGAACCAGGCCGCGACGGATCCACAACCTTCACCTGTTCGCCGTTCTGGGCGTAGTGAATGAATCCCGGTTCGACATCCTCGAGCCGCTTGCCGCCCGATCGCATCGAAGCGTTGCCCTCGGCGACCGAATGCGGATCGGGAGCATCTTCACCGCCTTCAAAGATCAAACCGAATGCGGCTTCGATCTGCTTGGCAATCAACTCGGCTTCGAAGAAATCATCGAGATCCTTCGCCCGGTTCATCCCCGCCGCCATCCACGGAATGCCGCGAGACTGTTCGGGGAACACGGGATCGAACACATGAATCATGCGTTCGTGGCCGGCCGAATCGAATCGCGGAACGTAGCGATACTCGATCGAATACCTCAGTCCCGTTTCGTCGGGATGACTTTCGCGGACGTAGTATCCGAGGATCTCGTCGTTTTCGTTGTACCGGATCCCCATCCGGACTTTCGGATCCCGAATGAACTCCGGTGGCGTCTCGACACGCTCCGGACTGATCACGTCCAACGTGAGCCCGATGCTGCCGCGATACTTCGCCTGGCCGATCATCACGAACGCTTCGCCGTAGATGGCGTACGTTCGGCAAACCAGACGCTGGACCGCCGCGAGCGAGAGCCGGCGTCGTTTATCGACACCGTGTTCACTCCACCGCCGGCAGACGTCTTTCAACTGATCGTTGATCGCCGCCGCACGATCCTTGTCGATGCCCTGCAGCGCATTCTCGCGGACGCACGGGTGATACTTGATTCCCGTGCCAACTTCGTGGGTGACGCGACCTTCGACGGCCGCATGCGCCACCGTGTTGCCGCGATACAGTTCGACACACCGCTGGCGCAGTTCCGGCAGATCATGCTCGATGGCATCGTCCGGGCTGGCCTTGGTCCCCATGTATCGGCCATCGCGGACATGA
>JBCBOT010000202.1:0-14475 GCA_039821165.1 Planctomycetota bacterium
GTATGCGAGGCATGAACGTTGGGAGGACGGCTCAGTGGCGATTCCGTCCCAGTCCGATTCGGGAGTCGCTGCGAGACGGCACGCATGATTTTGCAATCGCAAACGGCGGCGTTTTCTCACCCGACGAGCGGTTGCTTGTGCTTCAAGCATGGGATGTCGTCACGATTTGGGACTGGAAATCCAAGACCAAGGTGGGCATTGTTGAATTGCCCGATGTGTCGGGTGCTTCATTCATTGACAACCGTCACATTGTGCTGTGCAACGAAACCGGGCTCTATCGCTGCGACTTGGACGAGCTGAGCGTGACGCCAGCACGACGCGTTGAGTTCGCCAACGGCAACATGATGCGGAACGCGATCGCGATACCGTTGCAGACCCCGGGAGTATTCCTGCATCGACGCGATGGTGCTGCGAACTTGATCCATTTCAAATCCGACGCGCACACGATAGAGAAACTCGCCGATGCGAAACGAATCACTCATCTAGAACAGAGTCTCGAAGGCCGTTTCCGATGCATGGTCAACGATCAGAACGTCGCCCGTCTGACGGACCTCTCGACGGGAGAATTGCTTTTCGAACACACCCTCGATGATGAGCACATCACGACGCGCTTTTCTCGCGACTCACAACAGGTCGCAATCCTGTCTGCCGACAAGTGCCATGTTTTCGATACCGCTGTTCCGGGAGAGGTGCGGACGATTGCTCTTGATTCGTTCCCGCAACATCCCCAGTCACTCGAGTTCAATGCCGCGGGGACAGAGTTGGCGATCGCTGATTCGCATGGGAACATTCACCTGCTCGATGTTGCATCGGGATCGAAGCTTTATCGCCTGCCGGCTCGGTTCAGTTCCAGTTGGATGTGCTTCGCGAACGGCGATCGAATTTTGGCCACCTGCGACAGCATCTACCGATTCAATGCGTGGAATCTGGGTCGAGCGGATCATGAGATGGATGCTCTCGGGATAGGTGTCAAACGGTAGGTCCAATCCCCAGCATCACCGACGTTTCGCCCCCAATTCGAAAGGCTGCTTGGTGACGTGCGGCGTAGAGCGCTCCGTTCCGTCATACTGTCGAGTCTAGTCCCACTTGCTCGACCCAACAATGAGTGCGAAATGCGTTCCCCATTCAGTGTGCTATGTCTTCTTGTCATCGCGCTATGCGCTGCGATCCTGTCCGGACCGGCATTCTCTCAGGCTCCCACAACGACTCCTCATATCCGTCCCATTGACGGCTCGCGAATGGTCGTCGGCGACGGAAAAATCGCCGAGTACACGGTGAAGTGCTTCCTGCACCTTTGTCGACAGACGAGGCCGACAGTGGCAATCATTCGCCTCGCCGGCTCGACTCGCATCACCGAGGCACGACTCAAAGAGACGGGCGCTGGTTCGGTAACCGTGATCGATTCACTGCCATCAGACCAAAACAAATTGACGATGCAGTTGATTGACGCAACGGGGGTTTGGATCGAGGGCAACGTTGAAGCGCTTAAAGAGAACGACCTGTTGATCGAACTGCTAAAGAACGTGACGCACAAAAACGGCGTCATCGCGGTGGGCTCGAAATCAGTGTCGCTACTCCCTGAACTCGACCAAAACGACTTTGAACAACGTCTTCGATCACCCTTTGCGAAATGCGACTTTCACATGGGTGCGCGGGTTTCCGGGGCGAATGCAAAAGATGCGGAGCATCGGGTTCAGTGGTGGATCCCCAAGACATCCACGCTCGTTTTCCACAGCGGTCGGCGGATTGCAGGCTATGGCTATGACGACGTTCGGGTGTCTGTTCCGAAGGCAAACGGGTGGCCTGAGAGAAGAGGCACTTTTGAATGTCCGGACGTGTTCAGCCCTGGAAGCTACCCGTTTTATGGCCTCGACTTGCTGTCTTGGGTTCGTTCCGCGAATGAACGGGACCAAGCCCTCTTTCCAGCGAAGAATGCCGCGACACCCGTCGTCGAAAATGGAACGCTTTTTCTGCACGGCGGATCTCGGATTGAACCGGACATGATGCGGCAGTTCGTCGAACTCGTCGGTGGCAAAGGCTCTCCGATCGTCTGCATACCGAGCGCATCACGGTTCGATTGGTCCCAAGCCCCAAACTCGTATAGCGAAGACGTCCTCGCTTCGATCGATCATTTTAATGTCGAGGTACTGCACACACAGGATCCGCTCGTAGCGCATGAAAGCGCCGAATTCGAACGACTCCTGAAGAACGCCAAAGGGGTTTGGATCGATGGCGGGCGGACGTATCGATTCATGGACAGCTACCAAGGTACACGCGTCGAGAAACTGATCGCGGAGGTGTTGAAGCGCGGTGGCGTCGTCGGCGGCAGTTCGGCAGGCTGTCAGGTGCCAAGCGAGTTCTTGGTCCGAGGCAACCCACGGACAAACCGTGACATCGTCCACGGCGGATACACCCGTGGATTGGGGCTTTTGAAGGGAACGATTATCGACGCGCATTTTCTCCAACGCGAGCGAGGCGCACCGTTTCTCGAATTGATGCGGAAACACCCCCAAATGCTCGGCATCGGAATCGACGAACGCACCGCACTCATCGTCAAAGGAAGTCTTGGCCGAGTGGTCGGCCCGAATGCGGTCTCGTTTTACGACCTGAAAACAAAGACCGATGGTGATTTCCAACCGGTCATTCTCAAGGCGGGCGAAGCCTACGACTTGAAATTGAGGGAGCGGGCGAAATAGGTGGCGGATCAGCCGACGGTCGTGCACGAATAAGGGGCCATCTGGGGTGAGTGTGGGTAGAAATCGAGTCTGCGGCAGTAGAAGTAGATCGCCGTTTTGAAATTCTCCCGATTACGGTTCCACCAACACGACGCCCTTGATCGTGACGGCGTTGCTGACTTCGTGCGGGCAGTAACTCACCACGTTGGTCAATCGCTCTTTGATCGTTCGAGCAACCTTCTTCAGAGGGTCGAGTCTTGTGTGGATGACACGACGATACCAATCCTGGAAAAATGGCGTTGCGATTCTGTCGTCTCCATGGTGCCAAAGGTCACGCAGCATCTCCTTGTAAGTCCAGGCCTTACCCGTCTCGAGTTCCAGCTTGCAGACCAGTCAGATCCTTTTTTCTGATCGCTCGTCAGATTCTCTTGGCTTAAATGCCAAAGGTAGCGAGTGCCGGTCAAACGAGCTGGATTCGAGAAGGATCAGGGACTGCAGAAGCCATCGAAAAGCTGATACTCAAGCTCGCTGAGGAGACCAGTTGGGGCCACACGCGAATCCTCAGCGAAGCGTGATCCGGCGAGTCGTGATTCAACTCGCTGCAAAACGATTGATCGCTCGTGAATGCTACAATCCCTTTCATGAGCGACGTCACCAAGATCCTAACAGCCATCGATCGTGGCGATCAAAACGCAGCAGACGAACTGCTTCCGTTGGTCTACCAGGAACTGCGAAAGCTAGCCACGGCGAAGTTGTCGAAGGAAAAGCCGGGCCAGACGCTACAGCCGACGATGCTGGTGCATGAGGCGTATTTGCGTTTGGTCGATGTAAAGCAGCCGCAGCAGTGGAGTGGTAGGAGCCATTTCTTTGGAGCAGCCGCGGAAGCGATGCGGCGGATTCTGGTTGAGAAAGCTCGACAAAAACGAAGCCAGAAGCGTGGCGGACAGATGCAGCGAGTCGATTTGGATGCTGCCAGCGCAGCAACTGATGCTCGCTCGGTGGATCTGTTGGCGTTGGATGAGGCTCTCTCTCGGTTTGAAACGCAATGGCCCGACAAGGCGAAGCTAGTCAAGCTGAAGTACTTCGTCGGCCTGACGATTCCGGAAGCATCCGAGGCATTGGGGGTCTCGACGGCGACTGCGGAGCGTTATTGGAAGTTCGCCCGAGCTTGGTTGCATTCACAACTTCAGTAGATTTTCTCCCATAGTAGCTCGCCTCTCCGAGGCGAATATCGCCGAAATCACGGCTCGGAGAGCCGTGCTACTGACCAAAGTAGCTCGCCTCTCCGAGGCGAAAACCGCCAACACAGTAGATCGCCTCGGAGAGGCGTGCTACTAAAAAAATAAATATCCTTGATGGGATTGGCGGTTATTTTTCGCACTGTCCTGAACTTGGGTGATTCCTAGAGCTAGAGCCCGAAGTAAATTCCGCAAACGCATCGATTGGAATTCCAATGGCCGACGACAAACCCAATCTGGATTCCATCTTCTTGGCTGCGTCTGAGATTGAATCCATCGCCGAGCGCGATGCATTCTTGGCAGACGCCTGCGGTGACGATCTCGATCTTCGCCAACAGGTTGAGCGACTACTGCAGTCAGATCAACACGCTGGAAGCTTCCTTGAGAAACCAGTCCCGGGCTTGGAAGCGACCATCGCGCGGGATGCGGCGGAGGAAAGTCGTTCTGCCTCACTGGACGCGGGGCTGGCAACAGCGTTTTCGGTTAGCGATGCCGTTGTACTTGGAGACGCGAACCATAGCGTCCTCAAGATGCTAGGAAACACACTGGACGAAGTGCCTCGAGTCTCATTGCGGGATTCGGAGGCCGAAGGTGACGATCCGATCGCGAGACCGAACTCGCCGGAAATACCGCAGAGTGACTCAAATAGCCGCTACCGGTTGGACGGAGAAATCGCTCGCGGTGGAATGGGAGCCATCATCAAGGGGCGCGACACCGACCTGGGACGAGATCTGGCGATCAAGGTTTTGTTGGATTCGCACAAAGACAAACCCGAAGTGATTCGGCGGTTTGTCGAAGAAGCTCAGATCGGCGGGCAGCTACAACATCCCGGCATCGCACCTATCTATGAGTTAGGACAGTTCGCCGATAAGCGACCGTTCTTTGCGATGAAACTGGTCAAGGGACAGACGCTATCCAAGCTCCTTGTCAATCGGGAAGACGCGTCCGATGAACGTGGCAAGTTGATCGGTGTCTTTGAGCAGATCTGCCAAACGATGGCTTACGCGCACAGTCGCGGAGTGATCCATCGCGATCTGAAACCGGCCAACATCATGGTCGGCGCGTTCGGCGAAGTTCAGGTCATGGACTGGGGATTGGCCAAGGTCTTGCAGGTTGGCGGGGTGGCCGACGAAAAGAAGTCGCAGATGTTGCAGCAGGGACAGAGCATTATCCAGACACTACGCAGTGGTGTCGGCAGCGGAGGAGTTGGCAGTGATGCGGTGGGAACGTTAGGCAGCGTCGGTTCGGAGACGCAAATGGGCAGCGTGATGGGAACCCCCGCCTACATGCCGCCAGAACAAGCGCTCGGTGAGATCGACATGTTGGATCAACGAGCCGATGTGTTTGGGCTTGGTGCGATCCTCGTTGAGATTTTGACTGGTAAACCTCCCTACGTCGCTGAGGATGGCACGCAGGTCTACCGCATGGCCAGTCGAGGAAAACTGGATGACTGCTTCACCCGACTCGATGAATGCGGAGCCGATGAGGAGCTCATTTCGCTTGCGAAGACGTGTCTTGAAGTCGAGCCAGCCGATCGCCCTGCTGATGCGAATGCTCTTGCCGAGCGTGTATGCGAATACCTGGCCTCGGTCGAAACGCGAATGCAAGAGGCGGAACTTGCGAGAGCGGAAGCTAACGCGCGAGCGGTCGAGGAACGGAAGCGTCGTCGCGTGATTATGGGCTTGGCGGCATCGATCCTGACGACGTTCTGCGTTGCTGGAGGTGGCTGGTTGTGGGTCAAGCAGAAGGATGCAGAACTTGCGCAAGTGGAAGCGAACCAGCGAATTCAAGAGATGGCCGAGCGTCACCAACTTGCTCAGCAAATCAACGGCGAACTGTCGACGGCTCGTGCTCTAGCAAAACTCAACGGAGACACGTTGCCTACCGAGGAATCGGTTGTTCGAGCCCAGGCAGCAATGAAGCGTGCTCAGTCCTTGTTGGAAACGGGCGACGTCGATGACCAGACCAAAGCGAATACCGTCGCACTGATGAAAAAGGTCGATTCGATCCGCAAAGACTTTGACTTAGTCGCAGCGCTCGATGATGCCTGGCAAAAAGAAGTGGACTACAAGACGCGGCGAGCAAGTTGGGCGCGAGTCAACCAAAAACGTGGCAATGCAGTGAATGCACAAGGAGCGGCATCTAATTCAAACGACGACGGTCCAAACAGCGACGAAGTAGCGGAGTTGTTCCCGCTGAACAATCCAGCCGAGCACTACGAACGTGCATTCGTCGATTGGGGACTGTCACTTGATCCCAAGAACGAAGATGAAGCGGTCGAAAAGCTCAAAGCCCTTTCGTCAGAGCTGCAGCCGATTGCTTTCAGCTCGCTTGACCGCTGGCGAAGCCTGTTAACTGCACCGCGTGAAATCGAAGAATGGCAGCAACTGGAGTGGAGTGTCCTAAAGCCAGTTGAAACGAAGTCAAATAAGCGCGACACCTTCAAGGTGCTCGAAGACCAATCGATTCTTGCCAGCGGTCCTACGCCGAATGCCGGTTATGAACTGGTGTTTGACACCGACGTGACGGACCTGTTGGCATTGCGGCTCGAAGCGATGTTGCACGATTCGCTGCCAAACCGAGGCCCAGGGCGATCATCTGACGGAAGTTTTCGAAGCGATATCCGAGTGGACTACGCTCCGTTGGACAACATCGCCGACAAGTCTCCTCTCAAACTTGGTTTAGGCACGTCCGATTTCCAAATGTCTGAGGCGTTTGTTGAACAAGGTCGCTGGCATACATGGGGGAGTGGAGGCCGATCGCATGTTGCGATCTTCCCGATTGTAAGCCCTGTTTCGAGTGACAAGGGATTCCGTGTTTGGGTGACTTCGCAAGACAGGCCTGATTCCTTTCACCAACGATGGGGGCGAATTAGGTTTTCCCTCTTGAATGGCGATTCAGAGTTAACGCCTCGCTTGAACACTGTTGATCGGTTGAGCAAAATTGGTGGTGCGGCCGACACAAACTCCTGGCGACGAGGGCTGCGCGAAGAGCTTGACAGCAACAACGTGCTCGCCGCGATCAAACGCGCGATCTCGCTGCAAAAAGAGGAAGCCTCGAATCAAGATCGCATCCGCCTCTCCGAGTTCCTAGCAAGTCGAGACAATCGTCAGCTTGTCGCCCACTGGCCCGAAGAAGTCGTATGGCATCCGCTCACGAATGCTGAATTGAAAGCCGAGAACGGGACCGTGTTGTCACAGACAGACGATGGAATCATCCAGGCGTCCGGTCCAAATCCGAACAACGAAACCATCACGGTGACCGCGAACCTGCCCGTCGAACAGGTCTCCATGGTTCGTTTGGAAGTGCTGGTCGACCAGGAGCCCAACTCTGGGAAGAGCAAGCTTGGAAGGAATGGCCACGTCTATTTGCACGAGTTGGATTTCTTCGTTGGGGACGGGTTCATTGGTGAAGGGGATCGAAACCAGTTCCAGACAATCGAGCCACACTTTCTTATGGGGCGAAGGAAAGAAACATCGTCCCAAACAACGTCACAAATTTCCCGCGTGGTTGATAATTTCGATTCAACGGTGCTACGGCTTTATCAAGGAGGCGCGGGCGATCGAGTCCTTCTGTTCGCTTTCCGTTCGGAGGAGAGCGCAGCCGCTAATTCGTTGCGGTTGAGACTCATGTTCGGCGAAAATTCCGGTTTGAATCCAGAGCGGTTTCGCGTCTCTGTCGCTTCCGAGGAAGTTCCAATCGCGAAGATCAATGTTGTTGCTCGCTCGATTCTCGAACGTGCGGTTGCCGATGATGCGACCGATTACCGGCCCCGGATTGCCCTGGCAGAATTGCTGCAAAAACAACTTCCAGCAAACTACGACGAAGCTCTTCGGCATGCGACGGCGGCGGTGGCATTGCGTCCGGAGGCGACTGGCGGTCACGCAGCCATTCTGGCCTCTCTGGATGTGAGAAGTTTGGTGACGCAGAGTACGGCGAGAGACATCGCGTTGGCACACGCCGAAAAGTTGCGAGAACTCGACGCCACGCATTCCGCGATTGACGATCTTGTGGAAAGACTGATCGTCCAGGGCCAGCAACTCAATGAGGAGAAACGATCCGATCAGGGTGACAAAGCGTTTCTATTTTCTCTTGAGCTGCGGTCGCCCAATGTGCGAACCTACCACTCCCTGATTAGCCGCCTCTTAACGGACGGAAAGTTTCCGCTGGCCCAGAAGGTTGCGGAGCGGACCATTGAGATCAACCCAACCGATGCTCGTAGTCTGAACTGGATGGGCAGAGTTTTCGGGAACCAAATGAAAATGGAGGAGGCAGTCACTTGGTATAAGAAGTCAGCGCAGGCCGATCCCGCCTTCTCGTTAGCCTATCGCAACTGGGCTGCCGGTCTAACGATACTGGATCGGCACGACGAAGCGATTCAAGTATTGGAAAAGGCGATCGAGCTTGCGCCGCTGATCGCAGCGAACTATGACAAATTAGGCGACGTTTTGGGATCGGAATCCGTGGGCAGACCAGAAGATGCAATCGCCGCGTATCGAAAGGCAACGGAACTGGCCCCTAATAACGTGGACTACCGATGGCATTTAGCATCCAAGCTCGCAAAGGAGGGCCACGCCAACCAAGCGATTGAGGTTTATGAAAAGGCGATTGAGTTGGCACCAGATGCTTTTGCACCGCGAAATAGCCTCTCTGTCTTGCTCATCAAAGAAGGTCGGTTAACGGAAGCACTCGACGTGGGCAGAGAATTAGTCGAACGGTTCCCTCAGAAAACCACTGCCCACCTAAACTTAGCACACCGTCTGGAAAGGCACGGCCTGTTCGACGAGGCGCACAAGGCATACCAAGTTTGGCGCGACCAAAAACCTGGCGACGCCCGGGGCTACCACGAACACGCCGGGTTCCTGGAAAGACGGGACGAGCCCGTGCAAGCGATCGCAATGTATCAGACAGCAATCCAGATCAACCCACGCTATAGCGATGCCTATCACAAATTTGGCGAGTTGCTGGAGAGAGAGGGACAGATTGATGAGGCGATTAAGATATTAAAACAGCAAGTGAAGGAATTACCCAAGGCAGGGTGGCCGTACGCGCAGTTGGCTCGCTTGCTGAGAAAACAGGATCGCTTCAATGAAGTCATCCCAATTTTTGAACGAGCCTTACAACAACAGCCAGGCAACACCAACCTGTTGCACTTTGTGGCTCAGGCGTTTTCGATTGATCCCAGTTCTACTGCTGAACAAACGCGTTGGGCGATCGAATTGGAGAATAGGGCGATTCAAGTGAGGCCAAAATCTCCATATAGCCATCGATCGATTGGAATGCTGTACTGCCAGGTTGGAGACTATTCAAATGCAATCGATGCGCTAAGCAGGTATTTGCGGTTGGAATGGGACCAGCACACCGACAGCTATCACGTCCGATACAATGTGGCCTTTGCTTTGAGTTATCGAGCCGTCGCGGCGTTCAAGTTAGGTGAGATCGATCGGGCTCGCGAGGACCTTCAACTAGCCGAAGGAGCTCTCCAGCATCTCGCCTTTGTGGATGCTTCCCTCACCGAAGCATTCATCCCCAAGGCGGATAACTGGGACTACTGGCGCATCACCAACGCACGGCGCGGGATCGATGAAGCGCGGCGATTGATGGAACTGCCGACAGAGTTCTCCGATGAGGAGATCGTCGAGAGAGCGATCGCATCGGGCGCGCAATACGTCGATCGATATCCACAGGACTCTTTGGCCTTTCTTGACTACTGCCAACTTCTCGTCGGTACCGGAAAGTTGGAGCAGCACGCCGGACTGTGCCGGGGTAATTTGATGGCTCTCAATGAAAACAACGGGCGTACGCGACTGACATTGATTCCGTTGGCCTATCTATTGGCCCCGTCCAGCGATCCTGACTTGCTGGACAAGGCAAGTCAGGCGATTCAACTGGCACTCGCCAAGGGAATCAGAGGACTTGGAGATAAGTTGCTAACGCAGACAGCACTCGGAATGTCACACTACCGATCGGGCGACTTTGCCAAAGCGGAAGAGGCCCTAACGCCAACGACCAACTTTGATGTTGATGGACGCTTTCCCGCTGGCCGGTTAGCCAGACTGTTCCGGGCCATGGCGCGGCATCAACTTGGAAAGCACGATGAGGCGCTGGCAGATTTCCAAGTCGCGAGCAACAAGTTCGATTCGTTAACTGACTACGAAAAGCTCCTGAGGCAAGACAGCCAGGCCGTCCTCCAGGAAGCGCGGAAGCTGCTCGGGATCGAATCGCCGTTTGCAGGTAATTCAAAGTAGCTCGCCTCTCCGAGGCGAAGGCTGTGGAAAACGGCTCGGAGAGCCGTGCTACTATGGCCGACTACAGAAGTTCGCATCTCCGAGGCGAGAACATTACTATTTTCGGCTCGGGGAGCCGGGCTACTGTGTATGAGCAATGTCACTCAAATCCTATCCGCAATCGAAAACGGCGATACGAGCGCTGCGGATGAATTGTTGCCGCTCGTCTATGAAGAACTTCGAAAGCTAGCGGCATCGAAGCTTGCCAACGAGAAGCCAGGCCAGACGATTCAGGCCACAGCTTTGGTACATGAAGCCTGGATGCGCCTGATTGGCTCCGACGCATCGAGCATCCAATGGAATGGACGTGGTCATTTCTTCGGAGCGGCGGCCAAGGCGATGCAGCGGATTCTCGTGGACAATGCTCGGCGGAAGAAATCGCTGAAGGCAGGAGGAGACTTTTCGCGAGTTCAGTTGTCGGACGTCGCTCGAGAAGCCAGCGGCAAGTCACAAGCAGCCGTCGATGTGTTGGATGTAGCCGAATCCCTGGAGCGACTCGAGGCCACCGATCCACGAAAAGCGGAGCTTGTTCGACTTCGATTTTTCGCTGGGCTGACGCTTCCGGAGGCGGCTCGGGCACTCGGTGTATCGTCCTCCACCGCGGATAACGACTGGGCCTACGCGAAGGCGTGGCTGCGCGTTGAGATGTCGGAATCTGAGTCAATCTGAAAAAGTCCGAGTTTCTTTCGCCAGAGGTTGGGTGTTACTTGACGCCATGACGCACTGGCTAATGTAGCTCGCCTCTCCGAGGCGATTTCCGGACTCTTCCCGGCTCGGAGAGCCGTGCTACTCAAATAGTCGTTCGCCTCTCCGAGGCGAGATCCGCAACGCTCACGGCTGGGACAGCCGTGCTACTTTGAAAAGCGATCGTCTCTCCGAGACGATCGTCGACACCATAGTAGCTCGTCTCTCCGAGACGAGAACCGAAACGCCTCGGAGAGGCGCGATACTTTGAAAACTCAGGAAACACCCGTATGTCAGACGATTCAAAAAACGAAGCATCGATCTTCAACGTCGCTCGAAAAATCGAATCGTCCGAAGAGCGTCGTGCTTACTTAGAAGAAGCGTGTGGCGACGATAGCGATCTTCGCAGGCGAGTTGAAATCCTCCTCTCGGCGTTCTTCGAGGAATCACAGTTTCTGGAAAAACCCGCACCAGAACTTGGGCAACAAAGTAGCTCGCCTCTCCGAGGCGAAACGCTTGATCAGACAGTCGATCTGGAACCCGCCGAAGGCGATTTTTCCGCTTCACTCAACGCAGGTCTTGCAGCGACCTTCTGCGAAGAGTCGGCCGTGGTCGTCGGCAATACCAACCACAGCGTATTGAAGTCGATGAGTGCAACGCTGGCAGAAGTCCCGCGTGTTTCGTTACGTGAGCCGAAGAAAGAAGGCGACGAACCAATTCAGCGACCAAGTTCCCCCGAGATTCCCAATCAACCCAGCGACAGCCGTTATCAGCTTCACGGAGAAATCGCTCGCGGCGGGATGGGAGCTGTTTTGCGCGGACGCGACACAGACCTCGGTCGTGATCTTGCGGTGAAAGTGTTGCTGGATGCTCACAAAGATAAACCTGAGGTCGTCCAGCGATTCATCGAAGAAGCTCAGATCGGCGGCCAACTTCAGCATCCGGGCATTGCTCCAGTTTACGAACTGGGCCAATTCGCCGACGAGCGTCCCTTCTTCAGCATGAAACTGGTGAAGGGCGATACGCTGTCGAAACTCTTGTTGGACCGCGAGGATCCGGCGACCGATCGCAGCAAACTGATTGGGATCTTCGAGCAGGTTTGCCAGACGATGGCGTACGCGCACAGTCGCGGAGTGATTCACCGTGACCTGAAGCCTGCCAACATCATGGTGGGTGCATTCGGCGAAGTTCAGGTCATGGACTGGGGACTTGCGAAAGTGTTGCCAGCAGGCGGAGTCGCCGACGAGAAAGCAACTCGCAAAAAACTAAACGGCGAGACGATGATTCAAACGATGCGAAGCCTGGGCAGCGATGCTCCGGGTTCGATCGGTTCGTCTGGATCGGAAACGCAGGAGGGTAGTGTGATGGGAACGCCGGCATACATGCCGCCCGAACAGGCTCTTGGTGAAATCGATTTGCTTGATCAACGAGCCGATGTGTTTGGGCTCGGCGCAATCCTTGCTGAAATCCTGACCGGCCAGCCACCGTACGTGGCGGAAGACGGAACGCAGATCTACCGCATGGCCAGTCGAGGAAAACTCGGCGACTGCTTCACTCGACTTGATGAATGCGGAGCAGACGACGAACTTATCACGCTGGCGAAACAGTGTTTGGAAGTGGAACCCGGCGATCGCCTGAAAGACGCGAACGCTTTGGCTGATCAAGTCACCGGTTATCTGGAATCTGTCGAAACCAAACTGCGTGAGTCCGAAGTCGAACGTGCGGGTGAAGCGGCACGGGTTGTTGAACAACGCAAGCGGTTCCGAGTCACGCTCGGGTTGAGCGCGGCTGCGCTCACTATCCTACTGGCCGGAATCGTGGCCACCGCCTGGCAAGCCCGCGAAGCCAAAAGACAAACGCGTGTTGCTCAGTCTGCGCGTGAAGAAGCCACTAAACAGAGAGACATCGCGCGCGACGCGGAACAACAAGAAGCGACCATTGCTCGCCAACGTCGCCGTGAACTCTACGCCGCCAACATGCAGCTTGCTGATCAGCTTTACAACGGACAGAACGGTGAGCAACTTCGGATTGAACAACTGCTGGCATCGTGGATTCCAATCGACGATTCAGAGGAGGACCTTCGCGAGTTTTCATGGCGTTATCAGTGGAACCGGCTGCACAAGAGCGCCGATGTCTCAGTGGCACCGCATTGCAAGGGTGTCGCCATCTCGCCTGATAATAACCTGCTCGTCACTGATTCCAATGGTCTATACGAGGTAGACGAGAGCGGGAACAAACACGAGCTCATCAGTTGGACTTTCGAAGATGACTTGATTGAGCCCCTGCGCAACGACCTTTGGACTGACAACTGGTCCTATTTTTCACCAGATGGCCGATGGGTTGCCATCAACGCGATTTCGGGGATTGAACTCTATCACATCGAGAGCCGCAAGAAGGTGCTCTCGTTACCTCAGAATGCATGTTCGTTCTCGTCGAACGGAAAGTACTTCGCGGCATTTAAAGCAACAGCGAAAGTTGATTCCTTGGCGGACGATGAAGATGCGATTCCGGTTTGGAAACTTGAGCAGGACGGTTTGGTGACATCGATTGACCCTTTGGTGATCGGAGATGTAACGCAGCTTCCCGATGCCGGAGCGAGCCTCAATATGGGCAACGACGGAAAGTCATTTCTTCTCCGACACACCTTGGGGCGGATTAAGCCGATGGAGGTTGGCCTGTTTCTGGATGGCGATCCTGAACCAGAGACGTGGCCGTTTGTCGGCGGAGTATTAGGTTGTGCTTGGTCTCCGGATGGAAGAATCGTCGCTAGCGCTGGGGTAACCGGAAATGTGGAATTACGTCTCGCGTCTGACGTGACGCAAAAGCTGACTGTTAAAACGCATGGCAAACTCATTCAAACGGTTCGATTCTCTTCGGATGGAAAAGTACTCGCCACTGCAGGCGGAGACGGCACGATTGACGTCTGGGATATCTCTGAACTCACTTCCTTAGCCAATATCGAAGAAAAAAATCTGCAAAAAGGAGCGGACGCTCCGAGGGTTTCGTCCCTCCGGGCGGCGATGCCTCGACTCATTCGCTCAATTAAGGCACATGTTTTTGCCATCCCATACTCTGATGCAGCACTGACTCTCTCCACTGACGGGAAACTGCTGGCTTCTCAGGATTCGATCGGCAATGTCAAACTCTGGGGGTTGGCGGATGCTTCAATCGAGCAACCCGCTATCAAAGTAGCTCAACGCTCCGAGTCGAGTGGTACGGGAATTCACGGCTCGGAGAGCCGTGCTACTTTCAATATCGAGCAGATAGCTGAGGATCGAATTGGCGGTGGGATACCCGTTCAACTCTTTAAGGAAGGGACGGACATCCAGATTGACCGAATATCCCCAACAGATATCGTTGAAGGGAGCGTGGAGACTGGTGAGCGAATCGCAGCCATCTTCGATTCTGACCAGGGAGGTTGGAAAGAATTAAACGAGACAGCGCTGGCTTGGGAAAAGGTCAATGCCTTCACTGGACCAATCGGAACAACCATCCGATTGAAGCTGGAGAATTCCCAGAGTGAGCAACATGAGGTCACGCTCCGACGGACGAAAGCGACTCATTTGGGAACCTTTTCGGTCGCGTTCTCCC
>JBCBOT010000203.1:0-14446 GCA_039821165.1 Planctomycetota bacterium
TTGCACCGACGGCTAGCGCCATGTCGCTCACGAAGTGAGGCGGTTTGGCCATCACGTCGTCAGCGCTCAGGTCATTCGCAAACTGATCCAGCTTGATGGACCTCAGCGAATAGAGACTGTGAGCGGCAAGGCGCAAGCCGCCGGTTGGTTGCGTTTTCACCGACGGCTAGCGCCCGGTCGCTCACGAAGTGAGCCATCACGCACCGACGGCTAGCGCCATGTCGCTCACGAAGTGAGACGCTGGCTAGGATCTCCCGCTCGTGCGGCGTTACCGTTTCCATATCGAACGCAGCCGCCACACCTGAAGCGACTGGACGAGCACGTCTCCGTTTTCGGCAAAGACTTCAACGCCACGACTGCTGGGGCTCGGGAAGATACGCTCGGTGAGGACACATTCGCCGTCTTGCCCAAAAACTTCGACGCTGGATCGGTCGAGCAAGACGCGAATTCGATAGACCCCGTCCCGCATCGCAATCGGGGCCGCATGCCGCCCCGCAAAACGCGGGTGAAATCCGACATCGCCGGACCTGCTTCGGTCCACGAACAACTCATTCGATTCAAGGTTGAAGCCGATTGTCGTGGACTCGTTCGCTCCCACCGCGACTCGAAGTCCGAACGTGCGGGATGACCTGGGTTTGAATTCGGCGACGATTTCCAGCAATCCATCATGCGTCATCTGCAGTTCCCGCGACCGGGCGACTGTTTCATCGGATAGACGCACCAGGGAATCTTTGCGCAACCGCTGCAACTCACGAATCGGACGCTGAACAAGAACCAAACGATCTTCGCGGCGCCGAAGCGAAAGTACCCGTGGGACCGACATCGCGCTCCGCCAGGGGCTGGTCGGCAACAGGCATGTTTCCCAATTGTTCATCCACCCGATCCAAATTCGTCTCCCGTCATCGTCAGGGATATCAGACCAAGAAGCGGGCGCGTAAAAATCACGCCCGAAATCAACCCACTTTGCGTCACCATCGCCGGCCTTTGGAGTGAATTGGTTTCCATCAAAATCGCCGACAAAGTACTCGCCGCCCGAACCGCCCGCGATCGCACCTTGCCCCATGTCGACTTCCAGGACCCAGCAGGTCTCCTCGGAACCTTCGATCGGCAATTCAAACAGATCGGGGCATTCCCAGTTGGACTTACTCTCAACCCCCGCTGGCCCAAACGCACTTTGGAGCGTCCACGTTTTGAGATCGGGTGACGAATAGAACTGAACCTTCTTCGCCACGGCGAGCGCGACCACCATGATCCATCGCTTGGTCGCCTCATGCCAGAACACCTTTGGGTCTCGGAAGTCCTTCTCACCAATATCGATCACAGGATTGCCGGCGAACTTCGTCCAGGTTCGGCCTCGATCAAGACTGAACGCAACGTGCTGACTTTGGTTATTCGATCGGTGCCCGGTGTAGATTGCGACCATCGGCGGGATACCACCACGTCCAAATCCGCTCGTGTTTTTCCAATCGACCACGGCACACCCCGAAAAGATCATCGTGCCGTCTTCTTCCGCCAGAGCGAGCGGCAAGTGTTCCCAATGAACTAAGTCACGACTCACCGCGTGCCCCCAACTCATGTGCCCCCACTCATTGCCGAAGGGGTTGTATTGAAAGAACAGGTGGTACTCGCCCGCAAAGAACAC
The DNA here is from genome assembly GCA_039821165.1 of Planctomycetota bacterium. Classification (GTDB taxonomy): domain Bacteria; phylum Planctomycetota; class Planctomycetia; order Pirellulales; family Pirellulaceae; genus Stieleria. The sequence continues at coordinate 1,643 of JBCBOT010000203.1, forward strand.
GAGCCCATTCGGGTCGTTCATCCAATTGATTTCGGGAGTGAAATGAAACTGTGGCCGAAAAGGCTCGTCCAAGTATTCCGCTGACGCGCGATAGGCTCGGAGGCGTGTTGGATCGACACCACTTCGAGGAACGTCGGCAAAAACAATCTGATCGACGTTGATGTGTCCCCATCCTGCTCGGTGCCGATCAAAGATTCGGATCCGCGCCTGTTTTCCTTTCAGCTCACTGACATCCCAATGAGACCAACGCAAAAGTTCCGAATCGTCGCCCGTACTCTGTCGCACGGAGTCTCCATCGACCAGTAACTCGAGACCGACTTCCCGGGGATGATTGCCACCGCCGATCAAAAACCGATGTACGGCTTTTTGATCTCGAAGACAGGTGACAGCGCCGCACCTGTCGCCTGGTCGCCCGCGCGAAACGTGTTGACCAATTGCTTGCCTTGAAAGCCGCTGACGAGTTGCTGGCGTCGCAAGGTACCGGCGGCGGGCCGATCGCCGAAACAATCACCCGTAACCTCCCAGCCCCGATACGTGTTCTCTTCAAAGTCCTCAAACACCGTGTCGCCAGCCTGGAGGGGTGCCGACAAAACCCACAACATCGTGAAGCAGATAAACGCAAGTTTTCGTCGCATCTGGGTCCTCCGCAAACCACCATCGTCGACCAAAAAATGGAGTCGCGGCGAGTCTAGTCAATTCGCAACAATGCGTCGTGGTTCGATCTCACACGGACGTCGCCCAAATTTGCGTCGTCACCGTGGTTTCATTAGACTGCAATCCCCGCCGCATGCCGTTACACGGCTCCCGCCCGACAAGTTGAAGGACGCTCATGTTCAATCACCACTGCAGCGGTCCCACGCGCAGGTCCTTTCTACAACTCGGCTCTTTGGGCATCGGTGGTTTGACGCTGCCGAACCTTTTACGCAGCCGGGCGCTCGCAGGTGAACCTGCTGTCGCACCAGATACCTCCGTGATTCTAATTTGGTGCCAGGGCGGACCCAGTCATATCGATATGTATGACATGAAACCCGACGCACCGACGACGCATCGGAGCCCGTTCGCACAAATCCCGACGAATGTTTCGGGACTGGATATCTGCGAACACATGCCGATGCAGGCAAAAGTCGCGGACAAATTCTCGATCATCCGATCGATTGCACACAAGCACGCGGGACATCCCGCCGGTTCGACACGATTCCTGTCCGGCTACGACCCGCCGATTCCAAACGAACGCGTCGGTGCCTATCCCGAATTCGGATCCGTCATCGCCAAAGTACGCGAGCGAGTGGACCGTGGCGTCCCCAACTACATCTCAAGCGCCAAGCAACTCTCTGGCGGCGGCCCGGCCTATCTCGGAAAATCAGCGACGCCATTTGTTGTCGATGGCGATCCCAACGACGACAAGTTCGAGGTCAAGAACATTGCTCCTCCCGCGGCACTCGCGAACTCACTCGACGATCGGGTGCGGTTGTTGAAAGAACTCGACACGTTTCGACGTGACCTCGATCAATCGGGATCGATGGGTGCTTTGGACGAGTTCAACCAACGGGCGCTCAACTTGTTGACGAGTCAGAAAGTACGTGAGGCATTTGACATCTCCAAAGAACCGGACTCGGTTCGCGACATGTATGGGCGTCATAAATGGGGCCAGCGGGCGCTACTCGCACGTCGGCTTGTGGAAGCCGGATCGAGCTTCGTGACGATGCAAATTCAACGAAGTGGTTTTGGCAAAAGCGGCAACTGGGATGACCACGCCGTCAATTGGCACATCTTTGACGAGCTCAAACTACGGTTGCCCGTTTATGATCGCGCCGTAGCAGCATTGGTCTCCGATATCTATCAGCGTGGACTCGACAAAAAGGTCCTCGTCATCGTCACGGGCGAATTCGGCCGCACTCCCAAGATCAACAACAGTCGTGGTGTTGGGCGGGGGCATTGGTCGCGCGCAATGTCGGTCTTGGTTTCCGGCGGCGGACTCCGACACGGGCAGGTCATCGGAGCTACGAACGACAAAGCGGAAGAACCGAAAGACCGACCTCTCTCCCCCAACGACCTGTTGGCAACCGTGTATCGCCACATGGGGATCGACACGCACCATGCATTCGAAGACAAAGCCGGCCGACCGATTCGGATTCTCTCCGATGGCGAGCCGATCTCTGAGCTGGGTTGATGGTTGCATGATGTCGACTCGTCTTGCCATCGTCATCATCGGATTCGTTTGTGGGCTCTCGCTCCAAGCGGGTGAGTTGCGATTTGAAAACCAGGTCACGCAGCTTTCGCATCGTTTTGACCGATTGCAACTCGTTCTCACGAATGACAACGAGGACGTGACGGAGAAAGCCCGTTATGAATCGCACCCTGCGGATATCGTCTCCATCGACAACGCTGGAAGGGTCACGCCGCTGACGTCAGGCGATGTCGTCGTCACGGCCACCCTCGCAGACAGCTCCGCATCCCTGCCTTTGAAAGTCGCGGTCGCGGAAGAAGACGTTCCGGGATTCGATTCGCACCTGATGCCGTTGCTAGGCAAACATGCTTGCAACACCTGCCATGGCAAACCCAACGGTCAGAACGGCTTCCAGATCTCCCTTTTTGGTTTCGATCCCGAATCGGACTATCGCTCGATCGTGCAAGGCGGGCGTGGTCGTCGAATCACGACCGCAATTCCCTCGCAAAGCCTGATGCTGCAGAAGGCGACGGCCCAAATTCCACATGGCGGCGGCGAGCGTTTTCGACAAGATTCTCTCGCGTATCACACGTGGCACGCATGGATCGGCTCCGGTGCTCCGGATGCCGGCAGCGACTTTCAAACAGATTCGGTACGTGTCCTTCCTGCCCAACGAACGCTCGGCCCTAAACAGTCTCAGCAATTGTGCGTGATTGCAATCAGCACGGATGGGCGTGAACGAGACGTCACTCACCTCGCGCAGTTCCGAGCCGACGCGACGGAATTGGCGACCGTGTCTACAGCGGGGCGAGTCGAAACGGACGGTCGCAGTGGACAGTTCGCGGTCGTCGTCAAATTCGATGGCAAAGTCGACACGTTTCGCGGTACGCGGCCTTTCGGCCAAGAGCTCGCCGAAGCCCCCGAGCCCCGCAACTTCATCGACAAAGCCGTTTTCAAGCAACTGGCATCGCTCGGATTGGCGCCCGCCGAAACATGCAGTGACCGAACGTTTCTCCGGCGAGTGACACTCGACCTCGCGGGGCGCCTCCCCACGCTCGAAGAGTACCGCGTATTTTCGCAGTCGTCCGAATCGAGCAAACGCGACCAAGTGATCGAGCAACTGCTACAGAGCGAAGATTACGCGAGCTACTTCGCGAACAAGTGGTTGCACCTACTCCGCAACCGACGTCTATTCGCACAGCAACGCCGATCCAGCTTTGCATTTCACCATTGGATCCGCGAGAGCTTTCGAACCAATCAGCCCTACGACCAGTTTGTCCGCCAGATCGTTGCGGCCAACGGCGACATGACCGAACATCCGCCGGCCACGTGGTATCGGGAACTGAAAGAGCCGACGGCGATGGTCGAGAATCTTTCCCAGCTGTTTCTTGGTGTGCGAATCACCTGCGCCAAATGCCATCACCATCCTTTTGAGAAGTGGAGCCAAAAAGACTACTACTCGCTCGCAGCGTTTTTCTCGACGATCAACCGAAAGTTCAGCATCAATGGGACGTTTCGCGATTACGAAGCGAGGATCTATCACAAGTATGGCGAAGCGAAGTACCGCCACCCCGAAACACGCGAATGGCTTAAGCCCGCGGTGCTCGGCGGTCCGCCTCTGGACATCGATGCGGATGTCGACCCCCGGAGCGTCCTCGTTGACTGGATGACATCCGATGAAAACCCCTACTTCGCTACCGTTCTAGTGAATCGTTATTGGAAGCACTTCTTTGGTCGTGGAATCGTCGATCCGGAAGATGATTTACGAGACTCAAATCCCGCTTTCAATCCGGCCCTGCTCGCATCCCTGCGTGAAGAGTTCATTGCGAGTGGCTTTGATCGCAAGGCGCTCGCGCGGTCGATCTGTCAATCGCGGACGTATCAGCTTGCTGCCGCGGGTAGCGATGACAACCTCGAGGATGTCCAGAGTTTCTCCCGTTATTACCCGCAACGTTTGGATGCCGAAGTCCTTTACGATGCGATCGATGATCTGTTTGGAACCAGCACCCAATTCAAAGACGTCCCCGCCTCCTATGGAGCCGTCGATCTGCCGGACACTGGAAGTGACAACGAGTTTCTGGAATTGTTTGGGAAGCCGAAAGCAGAATCCTCTTGTGACTGCGAGCGAGTCCAAGACGGTGATTTGCGTCAGAGTTTGGTCATGTTGACCTCGAGCGATCTCCTCCAAAAACTCGGACAATCGACGGCTCGTCCGGCCGTCTATGCGAAAGGTAATGACGATCGAGAGTGCGTTCAGGAAATGTACGAGATCGCGTTCAGCCGACCACCGTCGCAAAGCGAGATGCGAACGGCTTTGGAACACATTACGCGACATCAAGATCGCTCCCGAGCCTACCAGGACCTCCTGTGGGTTTTGATCAACACAAAGGAATTCCTTTACAACCACTAGCTGGACGGCGACACCTGCGTCGCGTTGGCAACCCAACGCGTGATTTGGCAACCCGAAACGTCAGTGAGGGAATGACTTGGCTCTAGAGACAGCACTTTCACAAGATCGCTTCGCTGACGCGTCGGGTTTCCATTGAACCCCATCAAGAATCGCTCGCTTGCACTTCGGGTTACCATGAATTGCGTTGTCAATCAGTTGTAAACAATCACCTTTGTTTGTCTTCAATCCATCAAGTTAGGTTGTCCATTTAGTCACCGTGCCTCAAACGCTGTGCTTCAGACTCCGTGTACTAGCCACCGTGACTTCAATGGTGAAAAGAAAAACGGAGGCAGCGAGGGTGTCATGGAATCGTCCCGTTGCCATCCAAATGGCCGAAGCAATGTATCCGAATAATCGCTGTCTCCTCGCCTTTGCGCTCGTCACGCTGGTAATCGGCTCCACATCCGTGACGAACGGGCAACGAATCACCGGACACCTTCCCAACCCCGATCTCCAGTCTGTTTTTCCTCCAGGCGTTGAGCGAGGCAACACGATTCGCGTCAAGATCGCGGGACGTGACCTGAATGATGCACGAGAGCTGCGGTTTTCGAACACGGGCATCACCGCAAAGCCAATCAATCCGACAACCTTTGAAGTCACGGCGGCGCCGTCCATCGAGCCTGGGCTCTACGAATGTCGGGTTCTGGGCGAGCATGGTCTATCAACACCGCGTGCATTCGCCGTGGGTGCCGTCGAAGAACTTAACGAAACTGAACCGAATGACACGACGACGGATGCGCAACGCCTCACCTCCGATGTGACTCTGAATGGGCGATCGGGGAAAACCGGAGATCTCGATGTCTATCGGATCAGCGTTTCAGCCGGTGAAACGATTCGCATCCAATGCATTGCAGAAACGATCGACTCGAAACTCGAGGCCGCAATGACGCTTCGTAACTCGCGCGGCGAAGTGGTCGCAGTCGATCATAGCACCATACGGCGTGATGCCCTGATCGAGCACACTCCCCTGGAGTCGGGTGACTACTTTGTGGAGGTGCGTGACTTGATACACGAGGGTTCCACCAATCACTTTTATCGCCTTCGTTATTCAGCCACTCCGGTCATCAAGCAAAGCCATCCAACGGTTGTCCCGAGTGATGATGTTCGTGCGGCGGCATTATTTCGACCAGCGGACGTCGGCCGCATCGAACTGTTAACGAGATTGCGTCGTGGTTACCACACAACCGCACCGTCAAAACTGATCGGTATGCACGCTGAAAAGTCGGCACCGTTTGAATCGATCCTGCTAGCAGATCATCCGGTTCAAATCGAATCGACCGGCAACAACACACAGGATTCCGCCGACTTCGTCTCGATACCGATCACGATTGCCGGTCAATTCGAGGCCGCTGGGGACAGGGACTGGTATCGTTTTCAAGCGACCAAAGGGCAAACCATCGAAATCGAAGTTGTCTCGCAGCGGCTTGGCATTGCGGCCGACCCGTTTTTTGTCCTGTTTCGTGCAAACGGTGATCAAGTTGAACAGGTAGCGACTGCGGACGACCAAGTATTGCTGGGCTACGACCAAAACTCGGGTGGTTTCGAGAATGTCGGTCGGTTCGCATTCAACTCGCGCACCGATGACCCGGCGTATCGCTTCACCGTTCCCGACGACGGCGAATATCTGTTGATGGTTCGAGAACTCAACCACACGATCTTCGGTGACCCGAGCTTTCGATATCACTTGACCATCCGGGAATCAAAACCAGACTTTCGAGTTGTTGCAACAGCGCATACTCCAGTCGATCTCGCGCCCAATTTCCGAGACTTTTTCCCGTACACTCCCGTCCTAAATGTCGGTGGTTCGACCCGCATTGACCTTCAAGTTTTTCGGCATGGCGGTTTTAACGGCGAGGTTCGATTCCGCGTCGAGAATCTTCCGCCCGATGTTTCCGTCGCAAAAACCCGACTGGCAAAGGGCCGGAACTTTGTTCCGCTTGTCTTGGTCGCAGACGCAAATGCGGCCACGTGGGCGGGCGACATCAACATCATCGCGGAAGCCGAGGTTGACGGCGTGACAATCGAACGTGAAGCGGCCGCGGCGACCGTACTCTGGAAGGGAATCACGCTTCGTGACGGGCCGCGTTCGCGTCGCATGCTCGCGATGCCTCTTTCGGTGATTCCGCGACCGCCGAAGCTGTTTGTTTCGACCGAACAAACGATGGTCGAAGCGAAACAGGGTGAAACGATCGATCTCCCGGTGCAGCTCCAGCGAGGGGACAACTTCGACGGGCCGGTCATGATCACCAACATCGGTTTGCCGAAGTCACTGGTTGCAGCGAAGCCGGTCACGCTGAAGAAGACGGATCAAGGAGGGATCGTCCAACTGACGGTCGCCGCGAACGCAAAACCAACCGAAGTCACGTTTTGCCTTGACGCAAAAATTGATTTGCCCGACCCGCGCCTCGCGAACCCCAAGAAGGGCCGATCAATTTCAGTTCTCGTGAGCTCGACCCCCATCACGTTGCGAATTGTCGAGTAGAGTTGTTTGCGCAGCCCCGTGTGTTGCGGGTAGCGGTCTCGCATCCGCCAACACGATCGACTCGGAAAGCGGGCGTCTCGCTTCGAAACTCTCACACCGGTTTGAATGAGCTTGCGTCTTGGATATCGACCAACTGCATTACTTCCAAAGCCTTGCAGACACCAAGAGCTTTACCGCCTCCGCCAAGCAGATGGGGCTCTCCCAGCCCGCGTTCAGCCGTTCGATCCAACGTCTGGAGGACGAATTCGGCCAGCCGCTCTTTGAACGCAAGACACGGTCGGTCGAACTGACGGAAGCCGGCCAATTGTTCCAACAAGCGGCGACCCAGATCCTCCGGCTGGTGGAGGATACCAAGGCACAGATCAACGATGACGGAAAAACCGGACGGCTCCGGATCGGAGCTATTCCAACGATCGCCCCCTTCTTTCTTCCGGGACTCCTCCGACGCTTCAGCAAGGAAGTGCCCGAAGCGCATCTCATCGTGCAAGAAAACACCACGGATGTCCTACTCAAACAGATCAAACAAGGCGAGGTAGATGTGGCAATTCTCGCCGAGCCGATCAACGTCAAATACGTCGACGTCGAGGAACTGTTCTGCGAAGAACTCTGTCTCGTACTCCCACCGAACCACGACTTGGCATCCAAAAAACAAATTCGCATTGCTGATGTCGAAGAGCTTCCGTTTGTGATGCTCGATGAAGCACATTGCCTATCGGACAACATCACCACCTTCTGCCGACAGAAATCGGTGCACCCCGTGGTGGTGGAACGGACCAGTCAACTCGCGATGGTCCAAGAACTGGTCGCTCTGGACCACGGCGTCTCGATGATCCCGACCATGGCAAAAAAGCTCGATCGCGGGAAACGCCGAACGTATCGATCCTTTTCAGGCGTGACGCCGACGCGGACGATCGTAATGGTCACCAATCCCTATCGTTTCCAAAGCCGACTGTTAGGTGCGTTTCAGGAGACGCTGCGCGAGTATTCAAGCGAATTCCGAATCGAGTAACCAATGCCTACGGTCTTTGCGTAGACACTGGAATCTCGCGCGACGTGTTGTCACACTATGCGGGAGCCTCCTCCGTTCCCGCCCTCCTGGATCCTCCGATGCGATTCCTGCACGCCCTGACCCTGCTCTTCATCACAAGCGTTTGCGTGGCCGATGATCGGCCCAACATCTTGTTTATTTTCAGTGACGATCATGCGCCGCATGCGATCGGTGCCTATGACGGGTGGCTCAAAGAAGTTGATCCGACGCCGAATATCGACAAGCTCGCGGCCCAGGGAATGCTGTTCCACAATAGCTTCTGCACCAACTCGATCTGTGGACCGAGTCGAGCCGTGATCCAGACCGGCAAGCACAGCCACAGGAACGGCTTCATGAACAATGGGAACTCGTTCGACTGGAACCAACAAACGTTTCCCAAGCTGCTCCAAAAGGCCGGCTACACGACTGCGATCTATGGCAAATCGCATTTAAAAGGTAAACCCCAGGGATACGACGACTGGAAAGTCCTGCCGGGCCAGGGGCTCTACTACAACCCGGACATGATCACCCCCGTCGGTCGCAAACGCATCGAAGGCCACTGCACCGACATCGTCACCGATCTCGCTATCGAGTGGTTGAAGGAGGGTCGCAAGGACGGCAAGCCATTCATGTTGATGGTCCAACACAAGGCACCGCACCGAAACTGGATGCCGGCCAAGCGTCACCTCGACCTGTATGCCGACATCGATCTGCCCGAACCCAACACGTTGTTTGACAAGTGGCACGATAACGCCCCGCCGGCTCGATTCCAAGAATTGGAAATCGATCGGCATATGCACCTGAACTTTGATTTGTTTGTTGACCTGACACCCGAGTTCGACGGCAATGCGTTTCAAGGGCGTTTCGATCGCTCCGCTTGGAACAACATGAAGCGGATGACCGACCAGCAACTCGAGGCCTGGTACGCAGCGTACAAGCCACGCGACAAGGCCTTTCATGAAGCAAACCTGACCGCGGATGCGCTCGTTCGGTGGAAGTACCAGCGCTACGCCAAGAACTATCTGCGCTGCGTGCGCGGCGTGGATGAGAGCGTCGGGAAGCTGATGGCGACGCTCGACGAACTGAAGCTTTCGGACAACACCGTTGTCATTTATTCGTCCGACCAAGGTTTCTATATCGGCGACCACGGCTGGTACGACAAGCGATGGATGTACGAAGAGTCGTTGAAGATGCCACTGATCGTGAAGTGGCCCGGTGTCACCCAACCCGGATCAAAGAATCAGGACCTCGTACAAAATCTGGACTACGCCGAAACGTTCTTGGACATGGCCGGCGCGGATGTCCCGGACGATATGCAGGGCAAGTCGTTGGTGCCGCTACTCGAAGGAAACACGCCTGAGGATTGGCGGGACAGTATCTACTACCACTATTACGAATATCCGAGCGTCCACATGATTCCGCGTCATAACGGCGTGCGTGGAAAACGGTACAAGCTGATGCACTTCTACCAATTTGGCGACGAGTGGGAGTTCTACGATCTCGAGAAAGACCCCGACGAACTCACCAATCAATACGGAAACCCCGAGTACGCGGACGCCATCTCTGACATGAAAAATGAACTCCTGAGACTCGAATCGTTTTACGACGACGACAGCGACATGAGTGAAAAACCGAAATCGTGGCAGCTCGAGGTCCGAGGCGAGTAGCTTCGGGACAAGAGGCATTTGTCACCGAGGGCGAGCGACGAATCGCATCCGAGTGCGGTTGGAATCGCTCCCTAGGTGACAAGCAAGCCGATCACGCCGGCGACCGCGACGTAGTAAAAGAAAACGATCGCGGTCACGCGAATGATATCGCCTTCGCGCCCGACCAGCCCAACGACGGCACATGCGGCGACGACGTTGTGGACACAAATCACGTTGCCAGCGGCACCCCCCACGGCCTGAAGGGCAACAACCCAGAGCGGGTCGACGCCGATGTTCGTTCCGACTTGGAATTGAAACATCGAAAACATCATGTTGGAAATGGTGTTGCTTCCCGCGACAAATGCTCCGAGTCCACCCACCAGCGGTGCCAGAGCGGGCCACGCGTCTCCAGCCAGCGAAGAAACACCGCCCGCAAGCGTCTTGGGCATCGCTTCAAACCCGGCCTCGCCGCCTCCGCTATTGATGAAGACTTGAACCATGGGGACGGCGAACAGAAGCGCGAGTGACGCCGACGCGACCATTCGACCAGAGCGGGACGTCGCGCGTTTGATGGAGGTCCAATTCATTCGGTGCAGCACGGAGGTCACCGCACACACGATGATGAAAAGGAATCCCGGCAGATAGAGCGGTTGCACTGGTTTGATCGAAACGCTCGAACCGAAAAGTTGATTCGTCCAAGCGGGATTCGCTGGAATCTGGACCTGCTTCAACCATTCTCCAATCGAGAGTTCGGCGATCTTCAAGTCCGGCAGGCGTGTTAGCACGAGCGCCAAAGCAATCAGCAGATAGGGAAAGCAGGCTTTTCCAATCGATAGATGAGCAGGTGCCGGCTCCAAACGAATGTCCGTGTCGCCGTTCCAATCCATTGGCCAGAGTTCGGCATCGTCAAATTCCCAGGGCGGGCCATCGGGCATGAACCAACCTTGCCGAGCGACGGGCACCACAATCGTGAGACCCGCCAGTGCACCCAGCAAGGAAGGAAACTCGGGTCCAAGCACATGCGCGATGACCACGTAAGGAAGTGTCATTGCCACGGACGCGAAGCACGCGAACCGCCAAGTGACGAATCCCTCTTTCCAAGATCGATTAGCACCAAAGAACCGCGTCATGACGGTGACCACGAAGAGCGGGATCACGATGCCGCAAATCGCATGAACGATGGCGACACGTGAGCCGACGATCGGCAACACCGTGCTCCAAACATCCGTCGTGCCGAGTTGGTTTTGTGCGTAGTTCAACACCTCATCATTGCCATCCAGACCGTTCTTTACACCGATCAGGATTGGCGTTCCCAGTGCACCGAACGAGACGGGCGTGCATTGGATCATCATGCCGCTGATCACCGCTGATTTTGCTGGAAAACCAAGAGCGACCAACAGGGGAACGCAGATCGCCGCCGGCGTCCCGAACCCCGCGCTGCCTTCGATAAACGAGCCGAACAACCAGGTGATCAGCACGACCTGCACACGGCGATCCGGGGAAATGCCTGTAAAACTGTGGCGAATCACGGAGAGAGCACCGCTTTCACCGAGCGTATTTAATAGCAGGATGGCACCGAAAATGATGAACAGAACTTGCGCGGTGATGACAAGTCCGTTCAACGAGGCGGCTGCAATTTGCGTCAGTTCAATCTGCCAAACGAAGAGACCGAGGACGACGACGGCGATGTAGGCGATCGGCATCGCCTTGGCTGCCGACCAGCGAAGACCCGCAAGAAGAAATCCGACAACCAAAATCGGTGAGAACGCGAGGAAGGGTGCGACGGATTCCACGATGGATCGAAACGGTTAGAAAAGACAATGATTCCTGGGCAGCGGCCATGTTAGCGTTTCGCGCTCGGGCGTGCTCCGCAGGCCAGCTCTTTCGTTCGCGAGTCCCGTGAACTGATAGGATGTGCCGACCTCCAACCAACAGAACATCATGCTCCGATTTCTCCTGCGTACCGTCGCGATCTGCCTGTTCGTTTGCGCGGCCAGTAACGGCCTCGCCGCGGAACGTCCCAACATCGTTTGGATCGTCGTCGATGACATGTCCTGTCATTTTGCTTTCCAAGGCGAGAGGCTTGTGGAAACGCCAAACGTCGATCGACTCGCCAGCGAGGGGATCGTTTTCTCACGCGCCTATGCGACCGCGCCCGTTTGCTCCACGTTCCGGTCCGCGTTGATCACGGGCATGTATCAAACGACCATTGGGGCACACCACCATCGCAGCTCACGCGGAAAACTGAAGATCGAGCTTCCTGAGGGTGTCCGCACGGTTCCCGAACTATTTCGCGAGGCGGGTTACTACACGACCAACACGGATGCGGTTGGAAAACGACCGGGCAAAGAAGACTACAACTTTGCGTATGAGCGGGCAAAACTCTACGACGGGATCGACTACAAGCGTCGCAAGCCGGGGCAACCGTTCTTTGCACAATTCCAACTCAAGGGCGGGAAGCATCGAAACGTCGAGGCTTCGTGGGAGAACGTCAAAGCGGAACTGGACGGGCGATTGGTGGACCGAACTCAGGTCCAACTGCCACCTTACTACCCCGATCATCCAGTGATCCGTGAAGACTGGGGACAGTACCTCGACTCCGTTCGATACACGGATATCGAAGTCGGGCGGATCTTAGATGGCCTTCGCGATGAAGGTGTCCTCGACAACACCGTCGTGTTTTTCGTCACCGACCACGGAATCAGTCACGCCCGCGGAAAGCAATTCTTGTACGAAGAAGGCATTGCGATTCCATTCGTCGCATGGGGCAAGTGTCTACCGCCGCACGAGCAGAGGGAGGACTTTGTCGCACACATTGATCTCGCCGCAACGTCACTTCACCTTGCCGGAATCGAAATCCCAGAACCGATGCAAGGCCGCCCACTGTTCGCCCCCGAATCCCAACCTCGAACGTATGTGGTCAGCGCCCGCGACCGTTGCGATGAAACGGTGGACCGCATCCGTAGTCTTCGGATGGGCAACTTCACGAGATCGGAAACACACGTCTGAACTCCAGTCACGTACACCTATCTC
>JBCBOT010000204.1:0-14308 GCA_039821165.1 Planctomycetota bacterium
CGTGGGTGAGTCCGAAGAACTGAAAGTGACCCTCAATTCGTAGCGTCCTTCGGTCACACCACCGAGGCCGCTTCCGGCAATCAGACCGTTGTACTCATCATTGCCGCTCGCGCTCACGCCGATGATGTAGTCCCCAGGCTCGACCGCAAGCCGAATCTGGGAGTCTTCACTGAAGAAGTCGTCGTTCTGAGCGACCAGTTCGTATTCGTCATTGCTCGCGTCAACGACGCGGTACAGCTGCAGGTGCGTGTCCAGCAAACTGCTTCCATCCAAACGTTCAGCAAACGTCTCGATGGTGATCTCGCCGGATTCCTGCGCGTTGAACGAATAGAAATCCACATCGTTGCTCTCAGGCCGATGCAGACTTTGCCCGAGCGTGATATCGCTCTGACTCAAAAACTCCGGTTCGTCGGGTAGATCAGGCAGAAACTGATCGGTGAACAGAATGGTGTCCGCTTCGTTGGGGCTGTCACCACCTGCCGCAACACCGCTCGGCAGTTCAAAGAGATCACCGATCCCCAAAAGGTCGCCGACACCACGCAGCGCTTCGACGAAATAACTGAGGCGATTGTCGGGCGAGTAGCCGTAGCCGTCATACCAATTCTCGGCCGCGTCGAGGACGAGCAACCCTTTTGTCTGATCACGCTCGTTGACGCGATAGACGCTGAGCGCCGTGTCCGTTCCGGCTCCGGTATCAGCTGAGATAACGATCGACCGGATGTCACCGGTCACGATCTGAAGCCCCTGATCAGCAGTCTCAACGAACTCCACGCCCAGTCGTTCGCTGTAGAGATCCAACACTTCACGGATACGCTGTTCTTGCGCAGGCGTGATGGCATTCTCTAGGTTGTTCGACTGCGGATCCACTCCGTAGATGCGCGCAAAGTTGTAGGGAAAGACGTTGATACCGACGTGAGTGTCGACAAGTCCGTTTACCTGAGCGTCTCGACGGTTGTCACGTACCCCCGCAGCCTCGGTCGCACCAGGCCAATCCGGAATGATGGGATTCGTGGCTTGAATCAAACCCTCGGTGACGGTGACACTCTGAATCCCACTTGCGAACGGCGAACCAAGTGAAATCGCATCGGCAAACGTGTCCAACCCACCACCACCACTTGCAACCACCGTGGGTGCCGCCGGAAGGGCATCTCCACGCCCAACCCTCAGACGATAGGTGCCGGAGTTGTCATTCGCTGCTGCGGCCGCAAGTTCTGAGAGATCGTCCGCAAAAGTCAGTACAGCGCGATGCAAACCGGGGTCGTATTCGACCTCCATAGGAAGCAGGACGGTGTCATCCGTGTTTTCAACCGTATCCTCGGTGTAGATCAACTTGTAAAAGTCTTGGGTGACAACCGGCAACGAACTTGTGCTCGATGAAATCACTCCCGCAAGCGGGTTGGAAAGCGGATCCTCGTTGAAATAAACATGAATCTGATCTCGCCGCTGAACCTTGACGCCACCCGACTCTTCAATCGGCTGAGGAACAACCGAAACGACGCGCGGTCCGACTTCAACTTCGAATCGGACTTCTTGAACCGGACGTGCGGGGTCCAGTGCGTTGTTGACAGTCAACAGGTCTCCGTTGACATCGCGGACACCGACGATTTGAGCCTGAGTGTCGTCAAAGCCCGGAAGCTCGACGACGTATTGGTCATCGGGGAGCGTTTCGGCAAATCTCGCGACGATGATGTTGGTCCCGTCGTCGTCTTCAAAGCCGAGGAATCCCGGCGTCACGACTTGGCTACCGTTCTCGAACGATCCGTCACCCTCGGCGCGACGGAATTGAATGCCCGCGAACGTCGCCTCGTCCAGGAGGTCTCCGCCGAACCGGAATTTCAGTTCGGTGGGTGCCGTCGGCAGGACATTGTTGTCTTCCAAGTCGAACTGCTCGCCGGAATTGGCGGACACCGCGATCAGCTCCGCGGCGAGAAGTTCCCTGCGCTCCAAGGATTCCAATCGCGAACGCCGAGACGACTTGTGTGCAGACTTCAACTTGGGGTTTCGTCGAGAGGTCATAGGTGACCTTTGCCTAAAACAATGTGGAATAAAAACGGTGGGACAAAAAACGGACTGCCGTGGTCGTCACGGCGATCAATCCGTTCGGCAATGGTGGGAAAAATCAATCATCCAATGAGGTATCCAACTCGTCCTCCCAATCGGTGAGGGCGTCGTCAATGGAAGACTCGGTGGTTGAATCAAAGGCGCTGTCGACCAATTGGTCGCCGGCGGTTTCGGACGCGGCCGAGGCGATCGTCAAACCACTCGTCAACAGGGCGTCGGTGGTTTCAAGTGCCGAGTCAAGCGTTTGCTCGCCCTCGGGTTGCGACGTGACCGCGAATGCGTTGGTCGTCGGCAGGAAGTCGGACGATGCGGCTGCAAACGCCGTCGTCGACGACAGCATGCTGATCTGCTCGCCTTCGCCGCCGCCGTTGGCATTCGCCGCGAGTTGATTGATGACCGCCAACGCATCCGAAGCGGACACAAATCCGTCGCCGTTGACATCGAGGAAGTCCGGCGGAGGTGCACCGATCTCGGAGACCGGAACGGCACCAACGTTTCCACCCTGACGTTGCAGGAAGTTGATGACGCGGAGGGCATCGATCGGGGAGACAAAGCCGTCGGCCGTCACGTCCGCTTCGTTACCCTGGATCGGGTTCTGATACTGCGAACGAGTCAACTGCAGCGCGACGGTCGTGATCGGACTGATTCGTCCGGTGCTATCGACCGTGCGGTACTGGAACGAATCCACTTGCCCGACGATTCCAGACGTATTGATGTACGTGAAGGTACCCTCCTCGTTCACCGACAGTGATCCCAGATTTGGCTGAGTCACTGAGAACAAGTCGACCGAGATCGAATCGCCGTCGGCATCGGAATCGTTTCGAAGCAACCCGTCGGCCGGGTTCAACACGCGAAGGGTCGACCCCAACGCCACGTTGTAAGCATCGGAAACCGCAACCGGCGCGTCCTCGACGGAGGCGATGTCGAGCGTGAAGAAATCGGTGACGAAGAAGCTTCCGTCGGAGGCTTCGATCTCGATCTCGGCGGAACCGAATTGATTGGGTTCAGGCACGATCTGCAATTGATCGCCGACGAACGTGATCGACTGGATCAGTGGGTGATCAATGATCTGCTGCGCCGTCGGCGGGATCAGTGTGTCGAGTCGCGTCACGGAATAGGTCAACGAATCGCCATCCGGATCGCGGAAGACCGAAGACAACTCGGCGATGACCGTCTGATCCTCCAGCCCCGACAACGGATCGAGTGAACTAATCACGCTCGGCGGATCATTCTCGTTTTCGATGGTGACCGGAACGATCTGTTGCAACGACGCACCCATCGGATCCGACGCGGTAATCGTCAATTGCACGGTACCAAAGACGAACGCTTCTCTCGTCAGCGTGAGCGTCGTTCCGTCGAGTTCGGCTTCGACGATGTCGTCATTGCTGCTCGACACGGTGAAGCTCAGGACGTCGTTCTCCGGATCGGTGAACCAAGTGCTCAAATCGAACTGATCGGATTGAGCATTCGGCTTGCTCTCGGGGAACTCCAAGCTCGTTTGGTTCGCATCGCCATTGACGCCAACAAAGATCGGTCCGTTGTTTTGGCCGCCGACATCGAGCGAGACGACACCCGTCGCGACTGCACCCTCACTATCCGAAACCGAGTAGTTGAAGTTGTCTGGTCCGCTGTAGAGAGCCGGCGGTCGATAAACCAGCAGCCCATTCTCCAGGTCGACACGTCCGCCGCGCTGAGTCTGCACTGGGAACTGGCCCGGCGTCAGCAGGATGGTTTGACCTTCGTCGATCTCGTTTTGCGGTCCTGGGGTATCGTTGTCGAGGATCCCGACGACGCCACTTCCACCATTGATCGCAATCTGCAGCGGAGTGTCTTCGACCGCGTTGAACAAATCGGTGCCGACGACCGGTGGGTCATTGACGGCGTTGAACGTCAACGAAACGGTACCCAGCTTGGCAGCCGCCTCTGAAATCTGATTGCCGCCGGGAACGTCCGCGACGACGTAGTTGAACACATCGGGAGCCGGACCGTTGTAGTCGGCCGGCGGTGTGTAACGAACACTTCGTCCGTCGGGCTGAATCTCGAGCGTGCCCTGTTGCAACGACAAGGAATCCGCACCACTGGGGCTCGAAACCGATCGGAACACGAGCAATTGCCCGGCTTCATTATCGGGGCCCGGCACGTAGAACGGATCGATCAACTCTTCCGCCGTGAAGATGATAACTTCGTCTTCGTCGATCGTTCGGCTCGCGATCACATCGATGCTGGTCGCAACCGGAGGATCATTCACCGGAAGGACATCGATCACAACGGTGATCGGTGTCGCGTTGACCAATTGAGACGCGGGGTTCTGCGGCTTGAGATCGGTGACGCGTGCGGTGAACGAAACCGAACCCACAAAGTCAGCCGCGGGCGTGAACGTGAACGTTCCATCGCTGGAGACATTCAATTGACCGGCGGCAACGCCACCCGGTGTGAAGAGGTCTCGCACGCCGGTGTCTTCCGGCAAGATCGCAACCAAGTCCCCTTCCGGATCGACGATGCCCGCGAGCAAACCGTCATCGTTGGTGGGTGCGGTCAAAACGCCGGTCGTGTCCAACGCTTGCAGGACGCGATCTTCGTCAACGGTGAAACTGCGGTTGGCTTGCTCCGGCGTCAACGTCGGAGGCGTACCCGGGACCAACAGCAATTCGTAATCTTCGACTTCGCCGCTGAGGGCCAAACCGGTCGGTGTAAGGCCACCGCTACGGGAGACTCGGAAGCGGGCGGTCGTGTTAGTGACAAACAGCGGATCCGGTGAGGACGCGGGGAAATACGTGTCCAGCGTGAAGGTTTGGGTGCCTCCGATGTCGCTGAAGATGACTTCATCGCGCGGTGTGGCCGTGTTCGGATCGGCTCCGGGCTCGAAGAACAGGATTTGCTCTTCGGCTTCCCAATCACCGTCGGAATCGTAGTCGATCCAACCTTGAAGCACGCCGCCGCCGGTCACCGAAACGGTGATCGGAAGCACGGTGTTCGGATTGAGAACGCCGCTCGGATTGCGGTCGCTGACGAAGGAAACGCCGTCCTCGTCGTCGCCGCTGATTCGCAAGCTGGTGCCGACAACGTTGACACCCGCAGGACGAACGGGACTCTCTTCCAAAGCGGCGATCATTGCCGCCAGGATCGAATTCACGTCCTGAGCGTCCGTTGGCTGGATTGCGAAGTGATCTTCGTTGAAGCGTCCATCGAGGTCGAACTCGAGCGTGGCTGTCGAAATTCCGGTGTTGATGGTCACGGTATCGCCGTCGCGTGTCGCAGGATCAACAAACTCGGACTGAACGTTGACCGATGCGTCGCCACCAACAATTGCAACGCTGAAGAGCGTTCCGGTGCTCGAAACGTCGGTGACCGAATCGTCGGCGTCGGCGCCCCTCGAAGGCAGCCCCGCGGGGTCCGCGTCGATCTGCGTCCCAAGGAACAAGTCGTCGCCGACAATGTGGCGAGCTCCATCGTTCTCAAGTGCGGTCGGGTAGCGACCGGGAACGCCGTTGATCGGATCAGCGGCATCACCGAAGTCGAGACCAGCCGTTGGCATCAGAATGGTGAACTGCGTGGTGCTATCCGCGCGATTCGCACGCAACGGTTGACCTTGAATGTCACGTATCGCAGGCAGGAAGAACGTCGTGATGGGACCATCGAAGAGCAGCCCATTTTCGACGAACAGTGTCTCGCCACCGCGATCAGCCGCTTGCAACGTGGTGACCGTACCAGCGGGGCCTTGGTTGACCGAGTTGATCGCCCGCAGCAACGCTTGCTTGACTTCAGCGCTGGTGAATGCCGGTGAGATTCGGACCGGGATCGCACCACCGGGGACACCCGTCAAAATCAACGTCGGTGCTTGAGTCACATCGACGAGTGTTCCGGGCAAGTCTTGAAGCGCGACGCGACCCTCATCATCGACCAATGCCGAGAGGTTCAAGCCGCCGTTGTTCGAATTAATCGCCGAAGCGAGGCTGCCGGCAACATCTTCTGGCGAACCGGCCGGGTTGAACGGAACGGAAATGTTTCCGGCCGTGACACCGCCGCCATTGTTGAACGCTTCGAACTCGTAGCTGACCGAAAGATCGCCCTGACGAATCGTAAGCACTTCTCCATCGCTGACGACGCCACGCTGGGTCGTCAGTTCCGAGTTGCCGGTATCAACGCGATCGCTTTGGATGCGACCGAGTGAAATCTGACCGCTGCCGAGATAGCTGGCGGTGATGCCCGAAGCAGAAGCGTTGATCGCCGTGACGACCGACAGGCTGATCGTGTCGACGTCGTCGAACTGGGCGAACCCGATCCGTCCGGCACCTTGGTTGAGCACGCCGTCATCATCGAATTCGAGAATGATTTGGTTTCCAACATCATCCGTCAGAATGATGAAGTCGCCGTCGGTCGGTGTCCCGAACGGAACTTGCAGCAACAGCGGACCAAAGATCTCAAGTGTTGACGGGCCCGTCACATCGGGAGAACCGATCACTTGCAGGCTTTCGCCCGAGACGGCCAGTCCCAAACCGGCTTCGCCGCCGACGGTGAGCAAGGCACCGGGAACCACGCTGACTTCGTTGGGGCTGAGGCCCGCAATGGTTGGAATACGAATCGCGTTGGCCACCAACCCGGCCAGCTCCTCACCGGTCGTCGTTCGCGACAAGTTGATGGGGATGTTGTTCGGATCGACTCCATCGTCGAGGACCGTGCCATCGATCTGACGCTCGTCCGTACGGTTCAACTCGAAGACGACCTGATCGGCATCATCGTTGGGCGTGAACACGATCTGTTCGCCGTCGACCGGAACACGGCTTACGCTCACCGGACGCAGGAACTGTCCGGGCGGAACACTCACCAGTCCGGCATCGGGCAGGTTCAGGTAGACCGTTTGGCCGATGATCAATGGACTCAGATTCAACGACGATTGGATGATCGCGGTCTGGATCGCAACCGCGACTTCGTCGGCATTGAGGGGTTCCTGCCCGACGCCCAGCGGCGGCGTGATATCGATCGGAACCGATCCCGGAACCGTGGTGGTAGTGTTGGCATCCACGAACTGGAACTGCTCGTCGTTGATGCCGTCGCTGACTTGGAAAGTGTTTCCAACAGCGACCCCGCCGACACCGGCTCCGGAAGATGGGACCTGGAGACCCAACGTTCTTGCGGCAGCACCCAAACCGCTCGTCGAAGTATCGGCACGAGTGCCTTGCTCCGAACCGATGATGACCGACGTTCCGACGACACGCACATCGACATCGAGATCGACGTTCGGATCGTCAACGACTCCCTGGACAGCGGTGGCGATGTTGTTGGCGATCGTCGTGAGGAAGGCCTCGAGTTCGTCCTCATCGACCGGCGTCGGACCGCTCGGAAGTTCGACCGGCGTGCCGACCGTGGTTCCGTCGCTGTCAAATTCGAAGATCACGACAGGGTTGACACCGTCGTTGATCGAAAAGACGCCGCCGTCGCTGAGTCCACCTTGGTTGGTACCCACTGCGGGGACTTCAAGGGTGATCGGTTCGGGCATCTGAATCTGGAAGCCCGACTCGAATTCGAACACCACCTGACCACCGGTACTGTCGGTGATGGTGACCTGCTCACCGTCGCTGACTTCTGCAGCATCGGGAGCGATGACAACGGTTCGATCGGCGTTGTTCAACTGGATGCGATAGGCACGATCGTTGTCCCAGATACCGGCCAGCGGCGTCAGCGTGATGATGTGCTTGGTTTCGTCAAAGTTGAACGTGTAGTCGATGCCTTCGACGAGCAAACGATCGTCTTCGAACAACGTCACATTGGCACCCGAGCGACGCACACCGGGAATCTCGGCGACGACCACGGTGTTGTTGTCGATTCCCGAACCGGTGAACGGATCGGACGCGTCCCCTGCATCACGCAGTTGGATGCGGAACTCGTCGTACACACCTTCGGTGAGGTTGATGAAACTCGTGTTCGGATCGGTATCCAAACCTTCGGCATCGTCATCGCGAGGTGCTTCCGAAATCGCAACCGGACCGACGAAGTCCGCGAGTTCTTCGGAGCCGCGATCGCCAAAGACCGACGAACCTTGTCCCGTGTTGCTGAACAGCGGATTGTCGGCGCGAAGGACGTTGGTCACGTCGCGCAGCGGCGCGAGGACGTTGCTGATCGGGATCCCGACGGATTGCTTGAGATTGGCGAACGCACTTCGCTCGATCAGCGAATCGATGTTGCTATCGATCGCGGGTGAGAACGGTGCGGGCAAGAAATTGTCACCCGCCGGGTTCACCAGCGTGTCTGCGTCGTCGGGCGTGATGACGTTGAAGTCGTCGGTGCCGCCGTTGACGTTGCTCGGACCGACGGCCGTGCTCGTGGTGAGCCCGACCGACTCGCTGAACTTGCTCTGGTGGAGATGAGGGGTGCCTTCGTCAAAGTGGAACACGCTTCCGACGACAACGGCTTCCTGCGGTTTGTTCTGAACATCCGGGCTCGCAGTTCCGAAGCCGGCTGCGCGAGACTCGGCAACCACGACGCTCTCGTGCAAGTTCACGAAGACGTTGTTCAAAATCGCGGGGCTGGCCCCCGAACCGATCAACACACCGGTTTCGTTGATGATCTGGTCGGTGTCAAAGCCGGCAACCGGATCAAGCCGCAGACCGGCCGCTTCCGCTTCCGGGCTGAGTTCTATCTTCGCGATGTTCTCGAAGAAGACGTACATCTCCGTCGTGCCGTTTTCCGCCGTGTCGCGTTGGTTGTGACCGAATCCGAGTTGATCACCGCCCGGCGCAGTCTGCGTGTTAAACTCATAGGTCGCAGGATTGACGATTCCGTCGTAGCGGTGCGGGAAGAAAATTCGCGGATTGCTCTCGATACCACGGCGAATCAGGTTGTTGATTCCCGCGTTGTCCCCGGCGGCACCGCCGAGTGCCGTGACCCTCGCTGCCGAAATCGGCCCCGGGGCGTCGGCACTGTCATTGTTGAGCAACGATCCTTCGTTGTTAATTCCATCAGCGATTGCCCGCATGATGTCCGCCATGCGAGCGTCGGCGCTGAGCGGAATGTTCCCGCCGAACGTGTAAGTCACCTGATTCGTGCGAGCCCCAGCCGCGGCAGACGCATCGAAATCCGGAATCTGCGTCACCGTGAACGAGGTACCAATCAAGTCACTGCCGCGGATACCCTTGTCGGCAGTACGACCAGCGGGGTTACTCGCGGCACCGCCATCGGCGCTGATCACGGCGGTTCGCGGTGCGTAGGTCTCAAGCTGAATCGTGTAAAGCCCGAGGTCCGCGTCGTCGCCCTCTCGTCCGGACAACGCGTCGGGCTCGAAGCCGACATTGTTTTCGCCGCTAACGGCAACGAAGTAGGTGCCCTTTTCAGGTGCAAAGAAGTCGACGAACGGGTCGCGAGTGTTGTCCGCATCCGGCAACACGTTGGTCGGCGTCGAAAGCGGATCCAGATAATCCGGAGCCGTGTCGTCGCTGCTCAATGTCACGACGTCTCCACTCGTCAGCTGGATGAACGATTGACGTTCGCCACGAGCATTGAAGATCTGCACCGCCGTGTCAGCTCCACCGTCATCTTCGGAATCAATGTCAACAATCAAGCGATCGCCGACACCGAGGTTGACTTGGTAGAAGTCGACGTCGCCGTTGGCTCCGACGGGACCGACATTATCACCGAGGGTTGCCGTGCTGGTGTAAACGTTTCGATGACTCGGCCCGACCTTGGTATCGATCGCGTCGACAATCAAATCATTCGACTCGACGTTGCCATCGGGGAACGCGGATTCGCGACCGTCAGATCCGTAGATGGTGTTGTTCACGATCCGAGCGAACGGCTGAACCGGTTCGTGGACGGGTGCCTGGCTAATGTCGACACCCGTGGCCGACGAGAGCCCCGGAATCCAACGGACGTTGCTCACACCTTGCAGGTAGATCGCGGCACTGTCGAAGTCGGAGTTGAATCGTTGCAGGGCTTCATTCGAACGACTGCGTCGATACGGTGACGGCCCCATCGTTGCGGTGACCAGTTCGACCAACCCGTTGGTGACCAGGGCGCTACCTTGGATCGCTCCCATGATCGAGATGGCGAGTTCGATCGACGAGTAGCCTTCGCGGGGTACGTTATTGGGGCGGTTGTAACCACTGTCCTCGGGGTCTTCCCGATAGTAAATCGGCACGTGCCCATCGGCGACACCGTTGGAGCCATCGGTATCGCTCCCCAAAGGAACCGTCGTCGGGTTTCCATTGAGTTCGTCAAACTCAAAGGTAACTCGCGTGCCACCGGCATCGATCTCGAGCAGGCTGCCTTCGAGAACGTCACCCGAGAAACCCTCGAAGACGCCATCGGCGGTCAAGTCCGATGACAGATCAAAGACATCGAGAACGAATGGCGCCGTTTCACCATCGACCTTCACTCCCGCAAAGCCGGCGTTGTCGATCGTGTTGTTGACGACCACCACCCCGGGTGCCAAACCACCTTCAACCGAGTCGTTGAGTGTGGGCAAGTTTCGGGCCACACCGGGATAGCTGTTTCCAACCGGCGGGAACTCCAAGAACGCGTGCGTACCGTTGATCGTGTCCAGGCTTCCGAGGAAGAAGCCGTCATTGAATCCGACTCCGCCGGTACCGAAAATCGACCCGCTGAAGTCACGGCGGTCCTCCGGATCGATGTCTGCGATCCCCGGCTCGGACCAGATGCCGATCGCGCGGACATCACTGATGCGGTTCGAGTCGATGATGACCTGACCCTGGGTCCGCAGATAGTTCGAATCACCGATCCCGTCGTGCAGGATCGCTGGTAACAACAGGTTGCCATCCGCATCTCGCGTGAGCACGGCCGGAGCATCCGTTGGCGAATCAATCGCGAGGAACGAACCGCGGGCACTACCGGAGAGAGCGAGACGCCCATCGGTCAGCGTCCCGGTGTCTTCACCGCCGGAAGACGAAGCCTCGATATCGATGCTCGATTGAATCGCGATCGCGTCCCGGATCGATTCGGCGATTTGGCTCGGCGTGTCGAGGGCATCGAACAAGATCGGTGTATTGCCGAATTGAACCGAACCCGCCGTCGTGGTGAATTCAAACGTGCGGTTTGTGCCACCATCGCCGATCACAAACGTATCACCATCGGTCAGCTGGCTGCCCGCCGGTGCAACGATCGTGATGCTTTGGTTGTGCCGATCGTTAGTGTCGAAATCGGACGTCGGCACGCTGCCTGCGAACGTACCCGCCGTCGAGTATTCGGTCGCTGGCCGGACTTCGAGCTGGTACTCCCCATCACCACCGGTGCCGAATCCGTTGAATCGAGTTCCGTCGCCCGAGGCATTGAACACGGTCTCGCCGCGTTCAGCAAAACCGACAATGAAGTCGTCGAGATACAGGCCCTCGTCACCCGTTCCCGGGAAGGTGCTCGCTGAATAGGAAAACTCGACACGAACACCTGAATCGCCTGCGAAATCACGGATATCTTCGCGCGTTTGTTGCCAGCGGTTATCCGGTGTGAACAGGCCGTTGAGAGTGCGGCCGTTCGGATCCTGGTCACTGAAGATTCGAGCGCTCACGCTGTCGCCGGGAAGCGGCGAGTACCTCGAATTGAAGTAGAACGTCGGCAGATCTACCTCGGCATAACCGGATAGATCGAACGCCTCACTAATGATCGATCCCGTTCCAGTGGCCGCATTGCGATCGAAATGGATCACTTGGTTTCCGCCCGTGTCGGGGAGCGGGTGATCTTCGACACTGACATGCAGACGGTAGCTCAAGGGACCGAACAACGGATCGGTGTCTGCCACTTGCGGGAATCCATTGTCGTCGACGGACACCGCAACCTGCTCCTGCGCGATACCGACGACATAGACGCCTTCGGTGATCAGATTTCCGAAGTCAAAGGAACTGTCGAAGAACGGGTCATTGTCATCCGTTGATCCGCCACCGGCTCCGACCAAGCCGTCGCTCCCAAGACGTCCGTCTCGAGTGTCCGAGTCTGTGATGGTCCGGATCAGTTGATAGGTGCCAACACCGACGCCGTTGACCGTGTTCTCACGGAACAAATACATCGTGGTATCGATGCTGGTCGGGTCGAAAAAGTCGAATGGTGTTTCGGCGTTGCCGCTGTCAATATCGACGTCCGAATTGAACCCGTGATCGACATCGAGGATCACACGCGAACCGTCCTCTGGCACGGTGAACTCGTAGAAATCGACGCGGTCTCCGCCCAAGAATCCATCGATCGAAACGTGGGGAATGGACGTCGATGTGTTCTCGCTGAAACCGACGAACTGGCCACCGATTTCGTTGTTGTCGGTCAGCTCCCACGGCAACGTGTCGATTTCGGTCGCGCGGAAAGGCCCACCGAAGATGTCGGCTGCATCACCAGGCGCGATCGCAAACTCGTTGATGATGCTACTTGTTTGCTGAGTCCCGAAGCTGCCGTCGAAGTGTGTCGGACGACCGTGCCCGGGCAAGAGGTCACCCGTTTGCACGAATCCGCCGGCCGCGAGTGTCGCCGACGGGAAGAATTCCGGAACGACAGGCCCCGACGCGGTGCTGAAACCTTCGGCTGCGTCGTAGCGTTCCTCGACCAAGCGACGAACGGAGTTCACCGGCTCACGACGAAGTAGCGGATCAGTGACGAACACTTCGGGCTCGACGCCGTCGGCGGTGATGGCGACATAGTAGGTCCCCTCGACCAACGTGACCGGACCGATCAACGGATCGCCGCTGGAGATAGAACCTCGGTCTAGCTTCTCCGAATCATCGTTTTCGCCATTGGGGCTGGTGAGGTCATCGAGGACATTGCTGTCGCTACCGAACAACACCAATCGCGGTTGCTCATCATTGTCGAACTCACCATCGGGATCATAGAAGACACTGATGTTGGTGTCGGGACGGTTAAAGCCGGCCGCGTAGTCGACATCAAAGACCGTCGAACGCAACGCGTTCAGAATGTCATCATTGAAGACATCGATTTGATAGAAGTCGACGTCTTGTGAATTGCTCAATCCGCCGGCAACGCTGATCACGTTGTTGCGGTTTCCGGTCAGGTTACCGAGGTTTTGCGGTCGCTGATGCGGTGCTTCGAGGAAGCCGAATCCGAAGCCGCCACCGGGATTGGAGTCGGTGGGCAACACATCGTTGTTCGCATCATTGCGTCGGAATGCGTCACGGTCGCCATCCGATTCCACCCATGCTTCGTTCTCACCGGCTTCACCGAGCAATGGTGACGTGCCGAGCAAGCCTTGGACGTGGATGCCGTGGTTGGCATAGCGAATGTCCGAGTATCGAATCACGCTCCCCGGGAATTCTTGATCCTCGGTCAGACGCACTTGGAATCGGTAACCGCCGCGGGTCAGACCGCCGGAGACGTCATCCGGATTGATGGAAGCACTGCGAACGCGGAAGAAGTAGCTGCTCCGCGCGTTGGGGTCGGCATCGTTACCGGTCAGCGTGAAGTGAATACCGGCATCGCGCGGATTGGCGGTGTCGAAATCTTCGTAGACGCCGCCGGCTCCAAACTCGCTGTACTGGGGATCACGTGCTTGCAAGGAGGTCGTGACGCCGTCGAGGCGTGGGTCAAACACATCGACTTCCGAGCCGTTGGCGATCTCGGCACCGCTGTCGTTGCTGCGTGCGAGGACTTGACCGTTCTCGTCGAGCAGCTCGATCACGGAGTCGAGCGTGAAGCTGGTCTTGTCAATGTCGATCCAAACCTCCGTCCCCGGACGACCAATGAAGCTGTAGATGTCGACATCGTTCGGGTTACTCAAGAAGCCTTCGACTTCGAAACCGAGCCGCTGCACTTCGTCACTGGCGGTGAGGCTGCCGGCCAATTCACCAAGCAACTGCGCGTTTTCAACGTTGCCATTCAGACCGGGTGCGGCCTCGGTGGACAATTCCAATTCAGGAATGATGTCGACGTTGCGGTCGGTGCTGTTCTGAGCGAGATAGACGCTCCGCCAATCGTTCGATTCAGCGCGGCTATTCGTCTTGTCACCGTTGTTATCGGTGAACGGGCTGCCGTCGGGTCTCAGTCCCGCGCCGACGGAGTCGTCACGGAAACTGGTGAGAACGACAGGAGCGTCCGGCAATCCGAGAATCGAAATCTGTCCGCCGAGACGATCGGTGGCATCGTTGACGGTGCCCGTCGCGGTGAAACCGGTTCCGATGGTATCGCTGTTGGGTGTTCCCGACCCGGCGAGTTTGACGACGAGGCTTTCGTCAGGACGGCTTCGCAGCTTGAGACCACCACTGGAGTGGAAATTGTCGACGACGATCGACTCGAACAACAGGTGCAC
>JBCBOT010000205.1:0-14247 GCA_039821165.1 Planctomycetota bacterium
GTCAAAATCAACATCGCGGAGGATCCATAGCAGACAGTAGTAAAGGAGCTTGCCTTCGATGGTGATCCCAACTTCACGATGGTGATCAATGCAATTTCCGATGTGTGTCGATCCCGATCGCTGGGCACCAACGATCCACAAGTAGGGCTTTGACTGTTCAAACGGCATCGTTCGTCTCCTCAGAAAAGATCTCGGTCATCAGGTGCTTCAGGTACCCGAGCGAGATGACAGTGGCTTCGTACCCGTCGCCGGAAAAGTCGGTCCCGCCTGGAATGTCTAGCTTTCCCGGTGCGATCACTCGCTCGGTACGCCAATGTGTTTCAAGTGAGATTGCGCCGGTGTAACCGGATGCCTGCAACGCACGAAGATGCGATTCAATCCCTAACTGCCCTTTGCCGAGTTCGACGTATTCTCGATCTTCTTCGGACCGGTAGATCGGATCCTTCAAGTGGACGTGAGCGATCGATTTCTCGATCTTGGGATATCCGTTTCGCAGCGGATCGCGATCGGTATCACCAAACACACTGTTCGCTGGATCCCAAACCACTTTGAAGAGATCTAGGTCATGGAACAGGTCACTCAACTCAGCGCCAGTGCAGTGCATGGTGCGGCGACCATTTTCAATGCAAGGCACGACTCCGAATTGCGAAGCGATTTCACCAGCTTTCATGAGCCGATCTACGATCTCGCGGTGATACTTCGCAGGGTGATCGTTTCGCCAGAAGGTAAAGATCCGGACCAATGGGCAACCCAAAAACACGGCCACTTCCGCGAACCGTCTCAAGTTGTCGAGTTGAATCTCCACCGGATCGCCGAGATCGCACTTGAACACGTCGCTGTCGAGGCAGCAGACATTCAGCCCCACGTCCTTCATCCGTTTGGTCAAATCGTCGAGTTCAAAGTCGGCTAAATCGATCAACTTCTTGCCGAAAACAGTTCTGATCTCAAGCGTTTCGAGGCCGAAACGTTGCGCGAGATCGACGAATTCACGAGGCTGCTGTGTCGCCTCGTCAGTGATGAAAGTCAGTTGCACGGTCGTTCTCCATTTGGTTTCAGAATTGGTTAATTGCAGACGCTTTGAACCGGAAGTTACGATTCACAGCATGTCCCGTCACATCACGACACTGAGAACTGCCACAACCCTTCACCGACAAGCCGGTTACCTGTGTGCTAGTTACACATCGCGGCACATTTCGGCAGCGGTACCAATACGTAAATATCGAGTCTTTTCGTCGTATTTCGAAGTTCGAGAATTTGCCGTTTCGTAACTGGACGTCGGTGCCGCTCCGACGATCGCGACGCTATGCCAAAGTGGACCCTCGAATAGCGGTTCCAGACTTCAATGGATAAAATCTGAGGCAGCACTCAACCTGGAGATTGGAGAAGAGCATTGAGTTCCGCAACGACCACTTCGACGAATCATTCGCCACTTCCCATCGCAATCAAGACAGCCCTGTGTCTGTTTAGGAAGCCAGGCACTGAGGATTCAGTCGGAAGTAGCGTCTACGCAATTTCCTGTCGAGAGCAGTTTGACTCGCTGTGGAGACTTCGAGATGACAAGCTTGTTGAGCTTGCGGCAAGCGACGATATTTTCATTGTCGTATGCGACTCGTGGACTGAGAACTTGGACATCCCTGAGGTGCATCGTTACTTGACACCGCTGGACTGGGCAGTTTGGTTTGGCATTGAACAGTTAGGTCTCTCGCGACCGGTGCCGCAGATAGTGATCGTCGAAGATTGTGAACGCAGTGTCGCGTACCAGATATCTGATTCCAGGCGTTTCTTTTCAATGTTCTCAGACGGTAGAGTTCCGTCGATGCCGTGGATCACGACTGTTTCGATGCTGCCTGACGAAAACGGAGCCGGACTCTTGCTCCAACTTCTAAAAGCAGTTTCTCGTGAGAATCGAACCGCTGCGTCGACCGATACGTCCATGATCCGCCAAATCTGGCAATCGTTCTTTCTGCGGCCGTCTCAACCATCCGATAACCACTCTCTTTCCAACGTGCTCGGAGCTAGTTTGCTTCTTAGAGATTCTGAGTTCTCTTCAGGGCGCGCTGCACTGATGAAATTGCTGCAAACGCTAACGTTGTTGCCGCCTGCTGGGAGTCCAACCGTTCATGATACGAAAGGAATCGATGCAGCATTCAGAAGGGTTTATTCCACGCTGAAAAGCAACTGCCGTCACCCACTTGAACTTCTCCTGGTCGACGACGATCACAAGAGGCATCATTGGTCTAGTTTTGTCGCCAAAAGTCTTGGATTGAGTGATACAAAAAATGCGGACGACACATGGAAGGGGAAGATCGCAAAGTTTGATACTCGTCTGTCAACGACCGATTCAGCGAAAGATCTGCTGGATGCTTTGAAACTAGCTGAAGCTAAAGGTGAAAATCTATGTTGGGATTCTGGTAGCTCAATAGATGTATTGTATTTGGACCTTCGACTGTTTGAGCGGCAGACGCTTCGCGAAGAAGCGAGATTCATTCTCGAAGTTGCAGATCTAGCTCGCAAAATCGCCACACAAGTCCCTTCGCATCCTGGGGATTGGCCCAGAATGAGCGATCTAGAGATCCAGACGATCGCGCGGTGGTGTCACTCAGCCATTGACGGCGGTCATCACGTATCAAGGGACGATAGAGAATACATTGATGCTATCACGCTTCTACCACGAGTTGTTGCAACGATCGACACTGACTTGCCGATCGTGCTTTTTTCTTCGACGCAACGCCGCCGCGTCACCGAGAAACTCAGACCTTACGAGAATATCATCACCTGCTTTTCGAAACCGGTACTGCGGTTGGGGCAAAGCGAGGAACAATTAAATGAATCTCTTTGGAGTTTCCAGCATGCTACGACCCAAGCGATTGAAGCGGTTTCGGCGAGGAGACTACGTCAGTTCCTTTCGCAAGAAACTTTTTCGCTGGAATGGAGAGGGCATGTTGAAAAGCCAATTGACGAGTTGTCAGAACAAGCTTGGAGCATCCAACTCTTGCTTGACGAGACAGGCAATGAGCCAATCACCGTGGGGGGATTTCTCGCAGTCTATCCACCAGGCGTTTCACTTGACAAAGTCGACAAAGAAATATCGAAAGCCCACCCAAACATTCGCAACGGAAAATCCAAATATCGAAAAGAAAAACTTAGCTCATTGATCTGGAATGTCATTGGCATTCTCGATCGGCACGAAGTGCTTATCGTTCCGATCGCCCTGACAGGCAATCGGACTACAACGACGACCGCTCACTCCGGTTGGACAGGGTCCGATGCATTCCGAGACGAATTGGTCGCTGACAATATGCACCGTGAGCTGATGCGATGCCTGATTGAGTTGGGGTTGTTTGTCTTTGCCCGCCAGATCCTTCCAGAGACCGCTACTGTCGAGTTTAGCTTTCACGCGCCGACGCGTGTGCTTCCGGTTTCTGCCGACGATGCCAAGGCACTAGACAACACTTGGGGAGTTCCCACTTGGCGGGGCAGACGCGGTGATCTGCTTGCCGGGCATATGGGAATTGATTCTGCCCGCCCGTTGGTCGATGAGGTTTTTCGGGAGTATCGCGGTTCGACCTTTGAACCGATCGGTGTCAAGGCAAGAGCATTCAAGTTGAGTGACGACGCGAATCCGTCGGAGCGAAAGAAAGTTCACTCGCTTCAGTACCTAGCGGACGGTTGGCTCCACAATCAAGAGGATGCCCAGTTGGATGCGTTCAATAAGCTGGCCATTCGAGGAACCTACGGCCCAAAGTTCAGCTGCCTTCTCAGTGCTCACCGCCACTTATTGCAAGGAAATATTGCGCAAGCGGTTCTCATTGGCTCAAGAATTGCAATGACGTTAAATCCGAGCCAACACACTACGGCTGTCGATTCGATCCTTGTTGCATTGCAAACCGCCGCGAATTCGATGACTGGTCCGGAAAGTCGTGAACTCGCCGCACTATTGAAAGACGAAGGTAGCAGGAATGCAGAAGAATTTTTATGTGGAGTGGTTCAGTCCATAAGTAGTGATGATCAAATCGTTGTTGAAAGCGGAGGAAAACGGTTCAGAACCACTTCGCGACGTTGCACAGATGAACTTAGACCAGGAGATGAAGTTCAGTTTCGACCTCGGCGCGGCAACCGTCCCGGTACCTTTCAAGCGTATTCGGTGCGGAAGATGAAAATCAAAGGGAGCATCCATCATCGCGATAGCGAAGCAACTTGACATGACAGGATCGCAAGTTTGAAGAAACAGCAGTCGAAATTTGTGATCCTGGGCAATTGCAAACATTCACAAGCAGTCAAAGACGGTCTCAGACTCTTGTTTGGTGAAGACGTAATAATCCCAGCCGCGTCTCGCTTCGAAGCTGAGACAGAACTGTGGGCTGCCGGTGACAGCAAGCGATGGTTTGACTCAGTGCATCTCATTCACGTTGAACCTTGGGAAAGACCGCTTACGGCTGAACTGTTTTTCCGGACACATTGTCATTTCCGACCGAACGCTCGGCACACTGCATCTCTCCAAGGGTTCGGTCAAGGATGGGCCGGTGCAGTCATTTTCATTGGGCAAGTCACGAATTCATCAGACGATCTATCGTTGCAATCACCATTCACCAGACTAAAGGGTAGCCATTTCGTTGTCGCAACCCCGATACGATTCGTTGAACTGCTAGAAACAATGCGCCGAGTGAGACCGTTGTATGCGGAGCGATGGAACCACGAGCGGATGGCTATTGTAGGTTTGGCAAAACTTAGAGTGTCTCTCGTCAACTGTGAGCAGGTGGTTCGAACCGAACCGGAACAAGCTGCGAACCTGCTTAAGCAGGCCCTCGAGGAATTGTTGAATGATCAGTTGCTTGGCAAGCTTTTTGCACATGTCGAAATCATTGGAGCACTGACTGTCATGCAACGTTCCCTTGAGTCGTCGGAATGCAATTCGGACTTCGTATCGCGTTGCGTGCAGTCGATTCGATCGATACTTGTCGACTACCTTTAGGAGTAGCACTCTACGTGCAGTTAGCAACATGTCAGATCCCATAATACTCGTTGTTGAAGACGACAAATCTTGGCGACTTGAGCTGGCGAAGATGTATTCTCGGATACTTCGATCTCAAAGCAGGCACAAGAATCCGGATGACACGATCCACCCTTCGGTCAAGACATACGCCACTGCGAAGGAGGCCATGGATTACCTCCGCAGTAGCAGCAATGGCCAATCGAGAGCAACTAACAAGGTTGATATTCTTTCGCTAGATCTGAACCTACGAGACAACGAGGGTCATGGACTAGATGTTGTGAAAACGGCCGTGGAGAACGGTCAGAAGTTCGCAACTATTGCGATTTCGGCTTGCGCTGATGACGATGAGTTGCGTGCGCAACTCACCGAGAAGGAGTATCTGGAATTGCAATCGCTACGTCCAAAGGTTGAAGCGATTAGCCATTGCCCATGCATTGTCGAGCCAAAGTTGTCCACAGAGCGTTTCGGCGACGCAAGCATGCAAGTTCCAAGGATTGAAGCGAATCTGATAAGCCGATCGCCAGGCAATCCGCTACGAGAATTAGCCAAGAAACTTCGAGAGTCGGTCGCCGACCTCAATGGAAAATTCTTCTGCATGCACTTCGAGCTACCAGAAATCCACTTTCGTCCCTGCTCTGGTGAATGGGTAGCTGCTTCGGCCCGAATGGAGAGGTCGCGACTGAACAAGTTGGGGGTTTGGAAAAGTGTGTTCCATCCACTTGACGAGTATTCAAGCCAGTTGGATATCGTCGCACGACTGCTTTTCCTGACGAAGCCTAAAAGCTTTTTCGCGGGCCTGTCGTTACAGGAAACCATAGAGAAACCATTGCCCAAAAAGCAGTGGTTGTGCCCGCAGCCACTCGTAAAAAACCTCACTAAGGGACAGGCGTTTCTTCTGCTGCAACTGATAGCTCAAAATTGGGCAGCCCAGTCACATAGCGGTGGTACAACTCCAGTTCGTTCACTTGAAGATGCGATAGCGACTCCTCAGGTCGACGTTTCCGGTATCGAGATCTGTGGACTTCGCGAACCTACAGTGCTTGGGTGGAAAGGAAACCGAAGCGTCCACTCAAATGGCGAATCACTGTCGGTGGATCGATATGTCGATGGCAAAGAAGATGGAACACTCAAGACTTCCAAAAGCAGACTGGAGACGTCAATCAAAGGCATGCTCGGTGATGTGGAATACGACGTAATCGAATGTCTCGAAAACACTTACAATCTGATGCGTCCAGGACAAGTGTTCATTCACTTGAAGAAGGAGTGAACTTTGATGTCATTTGCCCGAAGCTGTTGAAGTAGCGCTTGTAAGTTCGTTTCTAAATTCTTGCGAAGAGTAAGTCGCTGGAAACTATTCTTGGAGAAGCGTCTACTCCGAATCATCGACGACCATGCGTTTCAGAAGATCACTACGGTTGCTGACCAAGCGTGCCAACCGCATCAAGGGGGCTGATGCACTTAGGGCCATCCGAGTTAGCTCTTCGTCATGGTGCGACGTTAGGAGTTTTGCCAGATTTCCCTTAGCGTTATTCGTTTTGATCGCTTCCTCTGTCCCTGAAATAAAACGCCAGAGGAGAACCGCTGATAGCGTTCCATTCTCGGCTTCAACTTCCTCGACTGCTCGTGCGAGATAATCGAGCAACGATGCTGTCATCACCGAAAGCTGGCAGGGTTTCGCCCGAATTTCGTCGCATGAGGAACTAAGCTGGGGAAGAAGCTCCGCCTCTATCTCTGAACCGCTGAGAAAGCGGTATAGCTCGGCTGACAATTCGGTGGCAGTCGCGTAGCGTTCAGCGGGCTCTTTCTTCAAGCACTTCATGCAAACTGCTTCTAGTTTCGCATCTATACTGGGGTCAACTAGTCTCGGCCGCGGAGGCTCTTGGCCTTGAATCATCGTAATCAACTTCACAAGCTCGCTATTTGCGAATGGCGTTCGGAGGAGTAGTATTCGATAAAGTGTTACGCCAAGAGAGTAGATATCGGCACTTGGTCCTAACTTCTCTCCCCTCGTCTGTTCGGGAGACATGTACCCAACCGTTCCGACCAGATCACCAGACCGCGTCACCCCAAGATCACTGTTGACAAGCTTCACCAAGCCGAAATCTGTCAAGATGGGCTCACCTTGCTTCATCAATATGTTGCTCGGCTTGATGTCACGGTGAATGACGTTCGCTTCATGAGCGTGATGAATAGCATCCGCAGCTTTGGCAATAATCCGGGCAGCCTCAGGACACGAGACGGGAGAGGTCGCCGCCTTTTCAGCCAGCGTAGAGCCTGTGACTAATTCCATCGAAAAATAACGCCATACGTCCACCTCGCCAACATCAAAGATTTTAATGATCCCGGGGTGGTCGAGGCTCGCCACAGCTTTTGCTTCCGACCGAAACCTTTCGATTTGAGTGTCTGTTACTCCAGGCCGAAGAACTTTGATTGCAACTTCACGGTCCAGGCCCGTCTGATGTGCCCTGTAAACGGTGCCCATCCCACCGCTCCCGATTTGCGAGATCAACTGATATCCATCAAGTTGACCACCATTGGGAAGCGTTGTGCGTTCATGCAATTCGACGCGAGGGACTGCCGAATCAATCGTTGTTGAAAGACCATACGACAATTCCACTTGTTCCGAACTGTCGTGTGATTTTCCTTCAACAGATTCTTCATCGCGTAGATATCCGCCAATGGCAGACTTGATGTCTCGAGCATTAAAGATTATTTGACGACCACGTCCTGAGCGACGCTTGAGCGATGCGAGTACTCCGATGAAATCGCGAACCTGCATTGATTTGGTTCTAGCGAGTAGCCACTCGCCAGCTGACCGCGTGAACAAGCGACCGATGGGGTGCTCGAGTGACGTATCCCCAAAATAAACCATTGCCAGAGGAAGAATATCTTCCTCTCGCTCGGCGAGTGCCGGAATGTGAATTGGTCGTGAACGTGTGAGTCTTGACCTGATATCCCCGATGATTCTATCAAACGCATCGGGCGTGCAAGGAATCAGGAACCACAGATCCAATTGTCGCTCTGTAGGAATTGATAGCGAGGTCTGCTCCGGATTGAATTGCCCTCGATTGAAGACACTAATTAAGGTTTGCTGAATTCTGTGTGGTGCAGCCCCCAACTCGTCGAGGATGACGGTTCCAAAGCGAGGGCTTGGTTCACCCCCACCCGAATGTGGACCATCTCCCATGTCGGCTCGCTGCAGGATACCAATCGCGCCCAGAGGCTGAATGTGCGTTGGAAACTGTTTTCTAGCTCCTCGGGGAAGTTGTTCAAGAATAGCCCCATTCCGAGTGTCGGTGTAAAACAGAAATGGTGCATCTGTGTATGGTCCAACACCGCATAGCTTCTTGATGGCGTCGTCCTCGCCAACATCGGAAAAAGCCAGCCTCTCAATAGGATTTGATCGCCGAGAAGACATCTTCGCGATTCTCTCGGCAAGAAAGTTTTTTCCGCTACCAATTTCTCCTATGAATGTAACCGGAGTCGGGTACGTTTCTGCCGTGTTTTCGTAGCGCATTCGCTCCTCGGTAAGAACGACTTGCCGCATTTCTTTCGCCACGCGCCGCATGGACGCCGAATACGCGGAGATGGAAGGATCAGTTAGGTCGGCATGAAAGACCAACTTCTCCGCGATTCGTCTTAAGCGATTTGGATCTTGCTTTGGTATGTAATCTTCGAAAGAGGCATCTTCGTCAGCCTCATCGTGGCCCATCTTCAACTTCTCGAAGACTTGATGGCTCTCTTCCAGATTGCTGAAAACCAAAACCGGAACATCGGGAAGCTCTTCCCGAATAATTCTTAAGAATCGTACGCCAGAGGCATCCTCAATGGATGACTCTTCACCACCGAACATCAAGTCAAGCAAGATCGCGGCGATCGGAGTATGGCTGCGTTCTCCGGTCAGAATTTGTTGCAACGATTCTCTGAACCAGTCCTCATTAAAAGTTCCCTTGGGGGACGGGCCAAACTCGTAATCGGCGGGCATTGGGAAAAACTGAAAATCGATATTGAGCCAGTCGCTGAAGTAGAGTTCTGCCGAACAGGGGTCCGACTCGTCGTTTTCAACAGGAAAGAAATCCGAGCGACTCGGTAATTGATCATCAATCAAGACAACACGAGTGCGGCCGTGCGTTCTCAGCCACGAATTAGCGGGGACAGTCCGCCAGAGATCGAATTCTAACCCTTCAACTGAAGTCGAATATTCCTTTTCCACTGTAGACCTTCACCAAATTTCTGTGCCGTTGCCCAAGACCCTCTAACGAAAGCGCCCCTAACTGAACTTGTTTGAACCCGACATCGTACGCTTCGACCGCCTTTTCAACGAGATTTCCCCAATCTCTCAATCCCAGCCAATCGCTGACGCACGCAAGATGGATTGCCGACAGATGCGATCTAGAAAAGCCGTCAATCGTATCGTAGGTGGCCAAGGTCGCCTGTTCCAGTGGGTCAAATTCATTCACAATGCGCCGAGCATTTTGCAAGATTTCCGATTTAATCGATTTATGCCAGTCTGCGATTCGCCCGCGAATATTGGCGTAGCTACCCACTGACGCCCCCTCGATCAACACCGCCTGGGTACCCTCAGAAAGAGAGTCGTAGAGCGGTGCCAGGTGATTGTCTAGGTTGGTATGGTTAATCGAACTCCTTCGCCTCATTAATGGATGGCTGGAGAAGTTAAAGATGCACCGATTCGATCAGCGTCAACGCGAGACAGGCATTACGAACAAGCTTGTACCCTTCTTCGATCGGCACCCGCGGACTCTCGGCCTGCAGAGAATTGATCTTGTTGCAAAGATCGACGATCGATATCTCCGAGAATCCTGCAATGGATTCGTCTTCCGACACGTAGCCTTTCAACAATTTGATCGCCTGTGCGGCGTACTGTTTAGGAGTGCTATCAGATAGAGCTTGTTCGATTGCGGATCTACTGCGTCTAGAAATCGAAGAATACTTGCCAATCATCTTGGCGTTCTCCCGTACTGACTCGAAAAGCCCGCACTCACCCGAATTGCTACTTATCCAAAGATCGGCATGGAAGGCTCTCGCATCCAGATTCGAAAGCAGTTCCGGCGAGGTACGAAAAATCGACTGAAAGACGAAGTTGCCGTCGCGATGGCCACTGATGCCAGCACAGGCAAGATATGACTTGCATAGCACAGAAAGTGGCAATACCCACGGATCCATCGAAGTCGAATCGAAGACCTCCGAAATAATCTCCTTCGCGATCTGCAAATCCGCATCGGTGGTCGCTTTGCCAATCAAACTATCGACGGGAGTTGTGTAGTTCTCGAAGAGACCCTTTTCGACAACGTCGAGCGAAAGCAACCTTGGAAAAAATTCTTCAATCTGTCTCGAACTCGTCCAGATGATTCCGCACGTCCACCCTGCATCACGGATCAATGCGCAAATCGCGGCACCGGCAAAATCAGGATTAATGCCAGAACTCATCCCGAATGGAATTTGCGAGTCTACAAGCACTACACTTGGCTTCTGGAGACTTGAGTCAGCAATTGCCTCGCGCACACGTTCGACGGTCTCAAACCATTCCACCGAATAGTGCTTGTTCAGTTCTCTATAAATCCCGTTCCAAGTTTTTTCATCGTCTTCGCAAACCCAAATGAGCTTCTTAGTCACCTACTCACCCCTGACTTTTTCCACTGGCGGACCCCGACCAAAACAAGTTCGGATTCAGATTCTGCCCTACTATTCTTGTTTCCCAACAGAAGTCGGCCACCATCTCCTCCGAAGTCTAAATTCTCGATCCAGTTCGACGCGGTAACAGCATGGCGAAGTTCCGTTGACCCATTTTCCAGCAAGTCCCCGAACAGGCGTCTCATAAACATAACCGCGCTGCTAACATTTCCCGCTCTCTTTAACGTTGATTCCTTTAACACTCTAATAAAGTCTGCTGTCGCTTCGTGCTTGACGACTTCAATCTCACAGATGTAGCGAACCAACTTCTCACTTTGTGAAACACTGTGCGTAATGCTTTTGATAGCAGTTTGCATACGCTCAATGACACGGAACAAATCCTTCACTTCATCTTGGCTTTCTATATAGCCGAAATTGAGACTTTTGCAGATGTATGGCTCTAACTGGTCAATGCCTTCATATGCGTTGCCGTCAATCACAACCGGATGAGTCTGACCGTACCGACTGGACAGGTAGTCCAACATGTCGAAAAGGTAGATTTCAGGTCTAATCACGCGGCTACTCCAGGCGAGTAACTTCGCAACTGCGATTCCGAATTGCTTTTGATCCATTTGCTCTCCCAATTGGACAGCATTTCGAAAATCCTGATCGCCACATTGCAGCGACGCGGCGAGTTTTCTTACCGCATCAAGATCTACACCGGGCGCAAAATCGATGCCCATTTCCAACGATTTTTCCTTCACATAATCGCCTAGGTTTGCCCAGTCTTCGATTGCATGCGGATCACTGGTAGCCCGCGTATAGAACTGCGAGATGGCAGCGTGGTTGTCTTTATTGTCCACGCAAGAGATCCAGTCCGCACCTTGAGGCGTGCTCAATGCAGCTAGTTGGATTTCCCGCATCTCCTCACGATAGGGAAAGTCAGTCTGAGGCAACTCGTCGCTCGCAAACCATAGTCTTTTCGCATAATTTTCCCAATGCTTGGGTAAGGATCCAACGGGAAATGGCTCCGGGTGAATTTGGGGGATTGGGGGAAAATCTTCATCTTGGTCACAAGATATACTTCCGTCATTAGACGATAATCGCAACAGGACCGGAGAGTGGTAGGCGTGCCACTTTCCATTTCCGAATCTTGGAAAAGTTTCGGCGGTAAGCTGACTTGTTTGCCGAAATTTTGTCGGAAGAAAATGGTTTAATTCGTCGCTCTTGAGCGCTTCACGAACGTCTTCACGCTCGGTGGAATCGGATATCCGGACCGCCTCCCACCAAAGGTGAACGCTAAGATAGGCGTTCCACATTGCATCTGACGTCACCCATGCTTGCGTACAATTCAAATAGTTCTTTGCGAACCGATTGAATGCACAAGCAAACGATCCCTCTCCAGTTTTCTCAACGTACGTCGTGGCGATATAGTCATTCTGGAAACTAATCGGGTCATCGGAAAAGAATTGTTTAACCTGCGGTGGTGTGAGACTGAAGGACAGTGTTGGAACTTCCTTCAATGAACTCTGTTTCAATAAGCGAAGAAAACGATTGTTCTTATCTCCATTGATGAAATTGAGTATTAAGTTCGGGTAACGCTCCGAATCAGCTAGAATATTTGGCAAAATTTCACTGAACAGATCCTCGAGGAAGAAGACATCCCTTCCTCCATGATTGGTCCGATTAAGGGGCACATAAAAGACCTCGTGACGAAAGGTGTTTTTCTTTTCTTGCAGTCTGAGCTTAACCTGAGCGATCGAAGCTCTTGGGTAGATATAATCTGAACCGAAAATGAAACAGCGTAACTTTTCACCCCCGAGGAGCTTTTCACGCATCCACTTGATCGTCGGGTAGACCTGCTGATTCGGAATAGCGCCCATGTAGATGGCACTTGAAGACTGAGCAAGCCCTTCGTACTGAGCGGGGTAAACTAACAGTGGTCCCTTTTCGCTATTATGAAGAAGGGAAATAACCTTCTTCCTCGCTGAAGAAACCCAGCATCCGAAAATCGCTTGAACATCATTCTTGAGGAGATTCTTCGTCGCTGAGGCAAAGACGCCATCGGCTGAATTTCCGTCCTCGATAAACGGCACAATTCTTCGTGTGTCACTTTTTTCGTTAATCTCCATTATTGCCATTAGTATTGCTGCAGCTACTCCTCGTTCATTGACCGCCATTTGTCCCGTCAAAGAGCAAAGAACCCCTACGTTTACCAAGCTCACACCCGCATCTTCGCAAGCCAGAGTTGCGTCTTCCTCAATTCTGTGTCCGAGAGCATGAATCGCGGTCATTACACTCTGCGACAGCATCTCGATTCGCTTCGTTCGATCGATCTTCGGGAGGGTCTTGTCGAGCGATTCATTGGTTGCAGACGTCATCGGATACTCCCCATTGATCCCTCGTTCTTGGTCAAAAGTTCATGCAAATACTCCGCTCCCAATCGACATGTAATATCAGTCTCGAAGGAGATTTTATGAAAGGGCTCATCGCCTAAGCAAGGAGCGACTTCGACAACATCTCCTCCAATCACATCGAAGTTCTGTATTGCTTGATTCACAATGTTCTTCACAAATGCTGGATGAAACCCTCCTTCGGCAGCTGTTCCCGTAGCAGGAGCATATTTCGGATCCGTCGCATCGATATCGTTTGTGATGTATAGTTTTGAAGCGTTCAGCGAGCCTAGTGTTTCAAGCACAAGGTCGACCGCGTTCGAATCATTGAGCTCATGTTTCCAGATCTGGAATACAGGCTGCTCCCTCATCCATTGCTTTTTTGTCTTGATAGTGGCTCTGATGCCGATCT
This sequence comes from Planctomycetota bacterium, assembly GCA_039821165.1. Classification (GTDB taxonomy): domain Bacteria; phylum Planctomycetota; class Planctomycetia; order Pirellulales; family Pirellulaceae; genus Stieleria. The sequence goes on from JBCBOT010000205.1 coordinate 13,430, forward strand.
GGACGATCTTTCCAGGTATCAGTCTCGCGACGTGATTTGCCCACGTGTTGTAGCAATACTCAACTCCGAAACGATCTTCGCTGAGGTCGGTATGAGCGTCAATTTGAAGAACAGCAAGCTCGTCTGAATATTGTTCGCACAACGCCTCCAAGATCGGCCGCGAGTTCCCGTGATCACCACCAAGCATCGCGATTCGAACACCCGGATTTTCTTTTAACACTAATTCCGTCACTCTGCGTGCAATTGAAAGCGGGCTTACCGGCAGGTCAAGTGATTCGTCTCCATAGAGTTTCCTGTGTACGTCAGAGATCAGGCCTGGGCTATACATGCTGTCATGTAAAAGTTGTGGTACTACTACAACATCTCCCAGGTCGAGTACGTCCCCGGGGAATTGGCCAAACATTGAAAAATAAGCTTGCCGAACCCCAATCGGCCCGAAATTGGATCCGCGAGCGATCGACGAACCGGTATCAGATGGTATTCCGAGAAGCACTGTCTTCGCACTCGCTATTCGGTCGAGTTCCGTTTCCCACTGGTTGATCGCCGAGTCCAGTGATCGATCATGCCCGTACACTTTTGCGAGCAGGCTACGAGCATGCCGACCACCCGATGAAAGAGTCAATATCCCCAGGCCAGGCGCCCGAAGCAGCTTTCGCAATTCAGTGATAGAGTCCAAATGGCTCATTGTGAGATCGTGCCTAAATTCCAAAGTGCTGCAGAACCAGCTCATCAGACAGTTCAGACGCGCTGGATTGAGCGACTATTCTACCGCGATTCATAATGGATACGTCATCACCAAACTCACGGACGAAGCCAGC
>JBCBOT010000206.1:0-14109 GCA_039821165.1 Planctomycetota bacterium
TCGATAAATCAGAATCGACTCGATGTGCATGTGAATGTCTTCGAGTTCGAGGCGGACCTCGAAGTTCCCCGCATCGATTTCTTGCCTGATTTGCTCCAGTGTTTCGCGGATCTGGGACGCTTCTTCGCCAGAAATCAGGGCCTGGGATCGGAGCATCTCGACGTGGGCGAGCGAGCCACGAATGTCTTGGCGGTACAACCTTTTGTCGAAGCTGATGGATTCGGCGAAGGCTTCGAGTCGAGAGTCCGTGCCGGCTTGAAAGACGCGACTTCGGGAGGGGCTATCCACAGTTTGGCTATCCAGGCGAGGTCAAGGTGGCGATAATGCGGCGGAAACAGTTTAGTGACGCCCGCCTGCATGACGACCCGGTGCCTCCGGGCTCTGCGGCGACGATCCCGGAAGACGGAAGAATGAAAAGCCCTGTGCGACTCCTCGTTTTTGTGCTCGTTTCGATCCTGCTCCCCACGAGTGTGGTTCGAGCCGTCGATGCGCTCGCGTCCGCATTCGTCTCGGATGAAGCGTTGCCGTACGGCGTCGCCACGATCGAACTCCCGCTCGTCACACCCGTGATCGGTCGCGAAATCGAACCGCTCACCGTTTCCGATACCGCGGGCCGGGTTCTGTTTCCGGTCGGCGCGACCGTCGAAGTTCCGTTGGTGCCACCCTCCGAACGCCCCGTCCCCCAACCGGGTAACGGTCGTTTGCTCGGCCGGATCGGAAAACTGATCAAGGAAATCACCAACGCGGATGACATGCCCAAAACGCAGGTCGTCGGACGACGGGTGTCGTTTCTCTTCAAAGGGCGAAAACCCGTCCGCGTCCGAGTCTCCGACGCGTCAGGCGAATTGGGTGTTTATGAAGTGCAACCCAAGCAGGATCCCATCGCATTCCGCAAAGACCTGTCCGGTTGGTGGCAAGCCTACTCGTCGCATGCCAAATCCCAGATCGACGGGGGAGACTATCCGCCGTGGGTGGAAACCTATCTCGTCGCGATGCTTAGCGGACGCACCGGCAACGGGCTGCCGCAATGGTTTGTCGAGCCGACGCCGCAAGACGATCCACTCATGGCGACGCTCAAATATCTCGGCGGCGGCGAGGATGTCGCCAAAGAAGTCTTTCGACGAACCGCCGCAGGATTGACGGATGACAATCGCGCACAAACGGGCCGAGACGTCGCGATGACTCGACTGCCGGCCGGCCCACGCTGGAAACAAACCACGCTGCCGCCGGTCCAAGAAGACGTCGACACCGAACCGATCGCATCGCGCGTTCCGCCGGAGTGCTTTTACATCCGCTTCGGCTCGTTCACAAACTATCTCTGGTTCGTCGACTTGTCCGATGAATACGGCGGTGACCTCGGCCGAATGATCACGCTGCGGGGGACCGCGACGAAATCCACCGAACGGTTCGAACAGCAACTCAGCGTGCAGATGAACCAGCTTTCACGGATGCTGGGACCGACCATCATTGAAGACCAAGCCCTGATCGGAAGCGATCTCTTCACCGCCGACGGCGCCACCATGGGCGTGATGATGAAGGCAACCAACTCGTTTCTGTTGCGGTCGTCACTGTCGAACGAACGTAAGACGCGAGCCCGAAATGACGACGCCGTGACGCTCAAAGACGTCACCATCGCCGGCAAGAAAGTCAGTCTCCTTTCCAGCGCCGACAATCGCGTCCGATCGTTCCTAGCCGAAGACAACGGATATTTCCTGATCACCAACAGCGAGACGTTGGCACGTCGATTCTTTGAAGTCGGCGCAGACGGGCAATCACTCGCAAAAAGTGAAGCGTTTCGGTTGTCCCGCATGCTCGTGCCCACGGACCGAGAAGACACCATCTTTGCGTACTTTTCGCCAGAGATGCTGCAAGGTCTCGTGTCGCCGAAGTACCTGATCGAATTGCGTCGCCGAGTCAGTGCCAAGAGTGAAATCGCCCTCGTGCACTTGGCTCGGCTGGCGGCTCAGGCGGAGGGCGCGCTTGGAGACAATGCAGCCACGGCAGGCGTCGAAGACTTGATCGACAAAGGTTACTTGCCGGTCTCTTTCGGTAATCGCGGCGATGGGAGCGGTGTCTTCAGCATCGGTGATGACGTCCTCGATACGATGCGCGGCCGCCGCGGGACGTTCCTACCAATCGGCGACGTCCAAATCGAAGATGTCACCGCCGAGGAAGCCGCTTGGTACACCAAGATCGCTCAGGAGTACTCGACCCGTTTCCCGCAAATGGACCCGATCATCCTTGCGCTGCGTCGGGAAGATGTGGCGGCGGACAAGTCGCTCGAACGGATTTCGATTCACGCCGAGATCGCGCCGCTGACGCCCGAAAAGTATGGCGATTGGGCAAAACAACTGGGCCCGCCGACGACGGTGTCCGTGCGATCCGCGCCCGACGATATCGTGTCCTTACAAGCTCACGTCGCGAGTGAGCAGATCGGACCACCCACGCACTTGTTCGTGGGTATCAAGGACACGTTTCCACCGGCACCCGAAGAGTTCGAAGGCTTGCTCAACGCCTATCGATCGCTGCGTCAATTGCCCGGTTATCTCGGCGCGTGGCCGCAACCAGGCGCATTGGATCGTTTACCGTTGGGACTCGGCCGAGGGCGGCCTGTCGGCCCAGGCATGTCGCGACTGCTCGGTGGTCTCTATCGATACACGGGCGGAGGATTTAGCGTTCTTTCGTTCCAACCCGATGTCCTCGAATCCTCGCTACCATTTTTAGAAGCGATTGAGGCGGCCGAGCCAGCCACCGTTCGAGGGCGCGTCGGCAGTTTGCTCGGCAGTCAGCTCGAAGGCTGGGTCAACGACCAGCTGTACCAACGCGCCGCGCGCAGCAGTCAGGCCGGAGCCGAATTCCTGGACCTGCTCTGCGAACAATTGCGAGTTGCACCCGAAGACGCACTCGAGACTGCGGCGCTCGTGATCGATGATCCGCTTCAATGCAGTCTCGGCGGTGAATACAAATTCGACACGACATCGCACCGCTGGATCAGCACGGCTTGGGGCGGAACACTGCCATCGCCGAATCCGCCGGGTGGATACATCGCGCCGCTTCTCCATTGGTTTCGCGGCGGCGAATTCAAGATGACACAGTATTCCGATCGCTTGGTCGCCGATGCGGTGATCACCGTCGCTCGCGACAAATAGACGTCGCACGCGGCGCTGATCAACCGGAATCACGTTCCGTTATCTCTCGACGACCCGATCCTCCGCGCTAGCTCGGCCTGAACCCGTGTCAATTCTTCATCGGGGCCGCCGCGCCAGGGGCGAATCCCAATCCACTGATCCACCTGCTCCGGGTGCACCCAGCCGCGGTCGTCATCCACAAAGAGAATCTCGTCGGGTGCGATTCCATCGACGTTTCGCAAGTCTTTGAATTGCCCTTCCCAATCGATGTAGCCCATGCGCTGCACGAGTGCACTGGGGACATCACGGCTGTCGGCCAACTGCTCGAGAACCTCCCGCGCTGTGTCTTCGTCCACGGTGGTGAGCAGGGCGACCCGCGGGAAAGCGTCCTCGCAAAACGACAAGAACCGAAAGAGCCCCGGCCGTGGATTCGCGCTCATCGCGTCGTCGACCAGCGTGGCTTCCAGATCGAGTGCAAGAAGTTGATAGTTCAATTTCGAAGAGTCGTTAGTCGGCCTCGGAGTCGAATACCTCGCTCACATCTTCGCGAGTGTAAAACTGAATGCCGACCAAAGAGCCTCCTTCCGGCTTGGCGATCTCCGAGATCTTTTCGGCCGTCTCATTCAACTCGAACTCGTTATTGCGTCCCTCGACGAAAACGCAAAGTCCAAAGTTCCCGTCGTCGTCCGGTTCGTCGTAGAGATCGTGATCCTCAAGTCTCGTCTTGGCGAGCGCCGATGCGATCTTTTCGGCGGCATCGAATGTCGGTGTGGCGACCAAAAACGTCCAAGGCAGGTCGGAGTTTTCGGGCACTCCACAGTCCGTCATGTTTCGCAAACGCCAACCAGCCTCATCCGGGGCGATCCAGCCGAACAGCTCTTCGTCATCAATGGAGTCGTAGCATTCAACGCCCTCATAGGTGAAACCGTGCTCCTCGGCGAGGCTTTGAATCTTCTGCGAAGTCTGCTTCACTTCGTCGATCGTCAATGCACCGCTTTGAATCACGATCAAGATCGGATCACCGCGTTCGACATTGCCATCGATACCGACTTCTTCGACATGCTCCTGAAGATGCACTGTGAACTCTTTTTCCAAATCACCCGCAACCTTCTCGAGTGCCGGGAAGTCTTTCGAGGAAAGCACGAAGTGCCAGTCCTGCTCTTCGTCGGGATCGTGATCAAGGTTGTCACGAAGGTGGGCAAACAGCGCATCAATATCGAAATTTAGATCGGGCTCATCCATTCGCTGCTCCTGATGGCGTGCGTTGCAGATCCGAGAGAGCGCCGGTTTGGGAGAGTCGCTTGCGCGACACCGTGGCGGTCGACTCGGCCGTCCAGATTGAAGCACCGAGACAGAAGGTTCAACCGGGGTTGCGCCGGACGCAAGACCAACGCGTCCAGAAGTGGACGCAGAACAGACCTACTGCTTCGCGGCAGCTTGGTCTTCGCGTAGAGCGTTTTGTTCCAATCGAACATGACGATGACACCGGACGGCCCGCGCCGTTCCGCTAACAACTCTAGCGGTATGGGCGCAAGCCCTGCGGTGCGTCGACTCGAGAATTGAGCTGCGGTACTAGTAGACCGGCCCGGAGAACGTCGCCTGGTCGATTCCCTGAGCGGAGTCCAGGCTGCCGAACAGAATTAGCAAGCCGGCGGCGAGCAGGACGATTCCGAAACCCCACGCGCAAAAGATCAAGAATTCTCGCTTCCGTCGGCGCTCGTGGCGCCGGTGTCGTCTCTCCGCCTTTGTCCCGACATGGACTTGGGGAGAACGCATTCTTGGATTGGGGTGGGAAATAGACATCACGACGCCTCAGATATGCCGACTAGCTGATGAGACAACGCGTCTTGCGCGATCAAAAACCGAACCCCCACAGCAGAATGAACGCGTGATTCGAGAATAAAACCCTTCTTGTTTGTGAAACCGGTGACAAAAAACCACGAATCGCTTCTCGTGGGTAGATCTTCACTCACCGTAAGAGTGGGATCGTGCGGCTGGACTCGAGCGTAAGCCCTTTCAACAGTCCAACACGCACTCCACAGACGGTGCCCCGTACTCGGCGGCTCCAGTCAGAACCCGCAGGTTGTTCGCCAGTTCGGCTTCACCCTTGTGGTGCGTGTGCCCGCAGAGCACGGTGAACTCGATTTGAGGGTTCGAGTTCGCGAAGCGCCGAAGAACGTCACCGACTTGGCCGCACACGAAAAAGGGAGCCCAGTTGTCGTCAGTCGTCTTGCCTTGGTACCAGCAAGCCTCGCGAAACGGCGGCACGTGGGTCGCGATCACGACACGACGACAGTGCTCTGGCAGTTGAGCAAGCTTACTCATCAAACGCTGCGCCGAATCGTTGCCCTCATCGTTCAGGAGTCGAGGCCAGGAGATCGGATCGACCCTGCGAAAATCCTTGATGAGCAAAAAATCGTTCAGGCGAACGGTTGAGTTTTCATAGTCTCCGACCGTCGCATCGCCCCAACCATCGACTCCGAGCAAATAGCAGTCTACCGAGAGCTCGATCGGCGGCGACTCGCTCAAATAACAAAGCGACCTTGAATCGCGGGCTGCGAGTTTGGCGTTTTGACGCGTCGCAGCGATCGACGCACTATAAAAGTCGTGGTTGCCGAGCACGAAATAGACATCGAAGTCGAGTGTCTCTACCACACGCTGGAGTTGAAAGAAGACATCCTCACCTTCCGAGATGTCGCCCGTGATGACGAGTGCGTCGGGTGCTGCATCGTGAACCTTCGATAGCCAATCATCCCACGCCGCGAGTCCGGCGTGGTTGAGATGAAGATCGGTTGCCCACAGCAAACGCATGCCCGAGCGTTTCCGTCAGGAGTGAGGCGTCGGTTGCGACGAGCTAGGCGCTCGCCCCCGCTTCGGCACCTGCCGCAGCAGCCAATGCGTCCGCCTTGTCGGTCTTTTCCCAAGTGAATCCATCGCCTTCGCGACCGAAGTGTCCGCCGGCAGTGGTTTCGGTGAAGACGGGACGACGCAGTTGCAAATGCTCGATGATGCCTGCGGGGGTCAACGGGAAATGCTCGCGAACGATCGCGCAGAGCTTTTCGTCGGCGATTGTCCCGGTGCCTTCGGTGTCGACATGCACGCTAACCGGTTCGGTGACACCGATCGCGTAAGCCAATTGAACTTCGCATCGCTCGGCGAGGCCTGCGGCGACAATGTTCTTTGCAACATAGCGGGCCATGTAGGCGGCGCTCCGATCGACCTTCGTCGAGTCTTTGCCACTGAAAGCACCGCCACCGTGACGGCCCCAACCGCCATAGGTATCGACGATGATCTTTCGGCCGGTGAGTCCGCAGTCGCCGTGAGGTCCACCGACAACGAACTTACCGGTGGGATTGATGTGGTAGGTGATGTCGCCTTTGTCGAGTCCCGGAGGAAGCGACGGCTTGATCACCTTCTCGATGATGAATGACTTGATTTCTTCATTGCTGACGTCGGGAGCGTGCTGAGCACTGACGACAACGGTATCGATTCGGACCGGCGTGTTGCCTTCGTACTCGACGGTGACCTGTGATTTGTTGTCGGGGCGCAACCAGTTCACTTCACCGGCAAAGCGCGCCTCGGTGATTCGATTGATGATGCGGTGCGAGAGAGCGATCGGAAGCGGCATCAGCTCGGGCGTGTCTTTGCAGGCGTAACCGAACATCAGACCCTGATCACCCGCGCCGACCTCTTTGCCACTCGCGCTATCGGCATCGACGCCTTGTGCGATGTCAGGACTTTGGGTGTCCAGCGAGACCATGACCGAGCAGGTGTCGCCACAAATTCCCATTTGATCATCGGTGTATCCGACATCGTTGATCGTCTTGCGGACGACGTCGGCGTAATTGACCTTCGCCTTGGTGGAAATCTCACCCGCGATGATCGCGACACCGGTCGTCACCATCGTTTCACAAGCGACACGACTGGCCGGATCTTCCGCCAACAAGGCGTCGAGGATCGAATCGGAAATTCGGTCCGCAAGCTTATCGGGGTGACCCATGCTGACCGATTCACTAGTAAACAGAAAACGAGCGTTGCTCACGGGACGGACTCCAAACGGCCAATCTTGTGGCCTTCGTGGGTTAGAATGCGGGGGATCGCGGGCTGGCAGATCCTCGAAAATCGCCCCATACCTTAGTTTCCAGCGGGCGTCCTGAGAACCGGCAGTTTCCCTTGAGGCTTGGATGTCGAAATCACCCCGAACAAATGCGGCCGAAGCGGTATCCGCACCCCCGGTGCGTTCCCGGCAAACGCCCGCGATGATGCTGTCCTTCGGGCTCCATCTGGCACTGCTCTGCGCGCTCTTCTGGGTCGCCTCCAGCGTCACCAAGGGGACCGGCGAAGTGGATCGGCAGATCGGTATCGCGATGATTCACCAACTGCCGGATCGCGAAACGTACGTCGAGGTCGAGGCCAAGGTCGACGCCCCCACCGATATCGAAGCCACCGAAGTCTCCTCCTCCAGCGCAGCTGCGGCTCCACCGGCAGACATCACACCCCCGATCGACCTCGAGGGAATCCTGTCGGCGATGAAGTCGACGCCCGCGCCGGTCAGCGGAAGTGGACTCGTGGGCGACTCGCAACTTTCCGGGGACGCATTTGGTGACGGGAGCGGGACCGGACCGATGAAACCGGTCGGAGGAAAGAAAGGAACGACCCGATTGTTCGGTGTCTCAGGAAGTGGATCGCGTTTTGTCTACGTCATGGATCGCAGCGATAGCATGAACGGTTTCGGGGGACTGCCGCTTCGCAGCGCCAAAAAGGAATTGATCCGAAGCTTGAACTCGCTCCAGGAAGAACAGCAGTTCCAAATCATCTTTTACAACGAGGGCGTGAAACCATTTCGCATGGCGGGACATCCACTGCAAATGGTCTCCGGCGAAAAAGGACACTTGAAACGCGCGGAGGATTACGTCAAAGCGATCCGCGCGTTCGGTGGAACAAAACACAAGAGCGCGCTCTTAATGGCACTGCGAATGGCCCCCGATGTCATCTTCTTCATGACCGACGCGCATGTGCCGCGACTATCGCGAGGTGAACTAGCGGATGTGCAGCGACGAGCCCAACGCAGCGGTACGACCATCCACACGGTTGAGTTCGGAAGCCAGGCCTCGGGCAGCCCGGTGAGCTTCCTGCGTGACTTGGCCGCGATGAACAACGGCCAATATCAATACGTCGATGTTCGTCGTTTGGGCGGCGGTCCGATCGGAGGGACCCAATGATCTCGCGTACGTGCATGATGCTCCTGCTGTTGGCCGGTGGACTTTCCTCAGTTCAGGCGCAAGGAACGTCGCAGCGGATTCGACTCGCACCCCGCCCCGACTCGAATCGCGAGCGCTGGTATCCGCAACCGATCACGACTCGAATCGGCGAAGTCGTTGCGTTCGACAACGCTCAACTCGCGGTGATTCTTAACGGCGAGGCGGCGCCGACTCGATTCCCGGCCGAACGGGTTCTCGACATCCACTCGGATGAGGTTCCGCAAGATCAGCGTGAAGCCCTCGATGCCTTTGAGAAAGGTGACTACACCGAAGCGATGAAAGGTTTTATTGCCTCCATCAGCAATAAAGACGCGACGGAACGTCCACCGGTGTGGCGTCAGCAATGGATTTCGATGATGGCCGCACAAGCCGCTTGGCGTAGTGGTCGAGGGGAAATCGCACTGGAGTTGATTGAACAACTCGATAAACGTCCGTTGCCTCCACTCGTTTGGGCGCTCTTGCCCATCGATTGGGTCGGAACCGTCAAGACGCAGCCGATCTTCGAAGCGGCCGCGAAACGAGCGAGATCGGAATCACTGGCGGTCAAACTTGTTGCCGCGAGTTGGTTGTTGGGCTCGACCAAGTATCGCGGCGCCGCCGAATCAGCGATCGTCCGCCTCGTGAACCTCAAGGCACCGACGATTTCACCGCTCGCGGCCCAGCTACGCTGGCGGACAAAAACGCCAGTCGAATTGCGCGATGAATGGCCGCAGTGGCAATCGCAAATCGAAGCCTTGCCGATGCCGCTTCGATCGGGCCCGATGCTCTCACTCGCGGTGACAACACGAACTGCGGGGCTGGCTGACGTCGCTCGTCGACAGGCTCTAATCCTGGAAACCGCCGCACCGAGTTGGCATCCTGATTTATCGGGGCTAACCGCCGACGGGCCCCGGCTCTCGCAGTGAAGCCACGACCCCGAGTCTTGGTTGTAACCGCTACAGGCTGCCCGATGTCGGACGGCCCTGAGACCAAGGATCGCCTGCGCCTTGCTCGAACGTGGATTTCGATTTCACTGAGTAGCACGGCGTCAATCGCGTTCGAGCAAAATTGGCGGACGTGTCCCGTGAGCTGCGGGATTTCCGGGTGCACTGGCAACTAGCGCGAATGAAATCTTCAACCTTTTTTGGCACAGAACGATGTTGTCACGACACACGACATTGACTCTCTCACTCGTCTTCCTGCTCACGAACCACGTTGTCGCTCAAGACGAGGACCGCGGTAAAGAATCTGCTCCGCTGGTGGTGGAAAATGCTCAGACATCGCTGATCCAAAACACCAAAATCGCCTCGCCACTGGCGGGCATTGTTTCGAAGGTTCACGTCACCGAGGGACAAATCGTCAAAATCGACGCGTCGCTCATTCGGTTGACGAGCCAGTTGGCGGAGAACGAACTGCGCGCCGCGAAAGCCGCACTCCTAGCCGCAACGATCAAGAGTGAAAACGATGTCAATCTTCGTTACGCACAGCGGACACTCGAAGTCCGCGAAAACGAGATGAGGCAAAGCCAGATTGCCAATGAGACCTATCCCGGTGCCGTGAGCCGAATGGAACTGGAAGAACTCACTCTACAAGTTGACCAAGCCGCGCTGGCGATCGAACAAGCCGAGCAAGAGATGCGGATCTCTAAGGCCACCTCCGCAGAAAAAGCGGCGGCGGTCGAAACCGCGCAATCGAATGTCGATCGACATCACATCCGATCGCCTGTCGAAGGCATGATCACCCAAATCGACATCGCGCCCGGTGAATGGGTTGAAGCGGGCAAGCCCGTCGTGCGGGTGATCTCTCTCGATCCGCTCCGTATCGAGTGCTTTGTCGATGGGCGCCAACATGGTCGGGAGTTGATCGGCCGCAAAGTGAGCTTTCTTGTCGCCGGGGCAGCAAAAGAAACGGCGCTGCGCGGTAAAGTCAGTTTCGTCTCACCCGAATTGCAGCCCGTCACGGGACAGGTCAGACTGTGGGCGACGGTGGAAAATCCCGACCGCAAAGTCGGCGCGGGTGTGTCGGGAACGCTGACGATCCTCAACCAACAGGCGTCCGACAATTCAAAGGCGGAATAGTTCGGTAAGACTAAATGGCGCGTTGGCCCGGCATTGAGCAATTCGATCTCTCGGGCCGCGTGGCGCTGATCACGGGTGCTTCCAAGGGACTGGGTGAAGCCATTGCCGCAGGATTGGCATCCGCGGGTGCAAACGTCTTTGTTGTCAGCCGCGACGAACAGGAAATCGAAGCCGCAGCACAACGTCTTCGTGAAGAATACGACGTGCGTGCGATCGGCTTCGCAGCCGATGTGACGGACGAAGCCGCCGTCGAGTCCATGGTCGCGCGGTGCGCTGAGGTTTTGGGACACATCGACATTCTGATCAACAACGCGGGCATTAACATTCGCGGTCCGATCGACGAGCTAACCCTCGAACAGTTCCGTCATGTGCAGAATGTAAACGTGGATGGAATGTGGTTGTGCAGCAAGCACGTGATCCCAGCACTGCGAAAACAAAAAGCGGGCCGGATCATCAACCTCGCCAGCACGCTCGGCTTGGTTGGACTCGCCAACCGAACACCTTACGCCTCCAGCAAAGGTGCTGTTGTTCAAATGACGCGTGCTTTAGCGCTCGAACTGGCCAAGGACGACATCACCGTAAACGCCATCTGCCCGGGGCCTTTCTTGACACCGATGAATGAACCCATCGCCGAGTCCCAGGAGGCCAAACAGTTGATCGTCGGTGCAACGGCTCTCGGACGCTGGGGCAAGATGCACGAGATTCAAGGTGCCGCGATGTTTCTCGCCAGCGATGCTGCCAGCTATGTAACCGGCAGCACACTCACCGTCGACGGCGGCTGGACCGCACGCTAGCGGTCCAGCGCGTCGAGTAAAGCACTCGCCGTTTCATTCTGCGGATCGAGTTCGATCGCACGGTTGAGTGATTCACGTGCCGCATCGTGATCCCCGAGCGTCTCGTAGGCGCTGCCAAGACTCACGTGAGCATTGGGGGATGTGGAATAGTTTTGGACGTTCAGTTTTAAAAGCGGCAGCGCGTACTTTTGAAAATCTGCGTCGTATCCGAGAAACGCATTGCCCCACATATCGATCAATGGCTCGGGTGGCAAGAGTTTCAATCCCACGCGATCCGAGACGCCTTCAAAGTGGCCGTTGATCTTTTCGGGGTGCCCCAAAAAGTATTCCTGCGGAAACTGATAACCTTCAAAGACGTGTAGCAAGCCCTGATACAGCGTCTGAATCGGAACGGAATGATGAATCTCGGTCGCGAACTTTTCCGATCGCAGACGAACACGACGCGCCCTCTTTAACTCCGCCTCGAAGGCTCGGATGGAGGCCTCGATATTCTCAAATCCCGTTTGCAGGACATCATTGCCGGGAGCTAGGTAGGTGGGGACATGGGAAATGAACATCGCGGTCGGTTGCCGGGGCAGCGTGTTCGAGTCAATTGCTTGCTTGAGACGTTTGATGACAAAGCGGTCATCCCACCACACGCTGGGGTCGGCCAAAATGAAGCCTTGGAAAGAACCTTTGTTTTCCAGGAACGCATGCGCACCGAGCAGGCCGCCGTAGGAGTGTCCAAACAGTACGCGATGCGGCTGCGTTCGGTATTCGGAATCGATTTTCGGTATCAGTTCTTGGGTGACGAATGCGAGAAAGTCATCACCGCCGCCGGAATCACGCTGCTGCTCGGATGTCTTTCCGGGTCGAAAGTCATTGATCGTTTGTGTCGGAGTGAGTTCCTTGGTCCGATTTCGATGCGGAATCCCGACCACGATCATTTCGGGGATTTGCCATCCCGACTGCCCCATAAAACTCGTCATGCCCGTAACAAGATGGAACTGAACGTCACCATCCAGAAGGAAGAGTACGGGATAACGCTGAGGTAAATACGGACTTGGCTGATACGACGCCGGCAAATGAACGAGATACTCGCGTTCTTCGCCGAGGATTTTGGATTCAATCGTCAAGCGTTGTCCGATTTCGATCGCCGTCCCGGCTGAAGTTGCATCGTCAGCTTGGGTCGGGGCCACAGCCGCCGCTTTTTGTGCTTGGAGCGTCTTCGCAGACATGGCGCCCGACACCATCAGCGCGATGAACAGGCCCGCCTTCCAACGAGCACTTGGGGTCTTAGGAGTCATGGCGTGAATCCGCATCGATTGAGGCGTGACATGGACAGTCATTTCGCGGGCTGGAGGTGAAACGCCGCCTCTTCGTAGCCGGCGTCCTTATTTTTCATGGCAACCCAGATCCTGAGGGAGCCATCGGATTGGAGAGCGTAGGTCAGCCCGCCGAAGTAGGCGATGTTCTTTTCGACCCGAATGAGCGGGAACGTGATGTGTTTGTCTCGCGATTCCCAGCCCTTGAAGTCCGAGTGAAAGTGCTTGAGCCGCAATTCGACGCCGCCATCGGCATTCTTTTGCAGCACGAAGAATTCAGTGAATTGCAGCTTGCCGTTCTCCACCAATCGGAACGTGCCGAGCATGCTCTCTCCGCGCGGTGCGGACCAAATCTCATCGCACTCCGCCCCGAAACCGGTCCCACTCCAAGCTCCTTGAAGGAACTCGAACTGTGACAGCTCTGCCCTGGCGGCTTCGGTCCCGACTTTCAATTTGAGCGTGTGCTCCGTGAGACTTTCCGCGGACGCGAGGGGCGTGAACAAGAGCATCAAAATTGCAGCTTTCATGGTTTTCTCGTGGGCTGAGGGCATTTTCCGACGGAGAGGAACCCGATTGCTCGTCCCCGTTTGCAAGAGTGACGGACGGGAGATGCCGAAAAGGACAGCCGTGAAGAAAGTTTTTCGAAAAAGCCTCAATGAGCTCCTGTACCGGTCACAAGCGGGGCAGCAGAGTGCCGCCCCAGAGAGATTGGTCGCAGCCCCGTGTCAATTGCGGATGCAATGCAGCTTGTCCGCGCTGCGTATCAGCAGGGCGTCTTCGGTTGCGGAGGGCGTTGACCAATACAACCCCGCGATCGCGTTGGTTCCGGCGAGCTGAAATTCAGCACCCGAAGTGACGACGGTGGTGACGCCCTATTCGTTGAGACCGAAAATCTTGTCGCCGGCAGCCCACAACGACGCCGTGACACTCGACGCGTCTTTGAGGCGCTCGCGGTAAAGCCGTTCGCCGGTCGCCGCGTCATGGCAACTCAGAATGCTGCGGCTGAGTACATAGACAAATCCATTGGCGACAACCGGCGAGCACATGCCGGGTGCCGAAGAGTCTTGGATCCAAGCGATTCCCTTGTCGCCGAGGCTGTCGTAGGTCAGTGCGCCAGCGGCCCCAGCGTTGACGGCCACGAGTGGCCCGCGGCTGGTCCGACCGCTTTGCCCGAGGTAGATACGTTCGGCGTCGAAAGTCGGAGAAGCGCTGAACGCGCCACCCGCTCCGGTCAACGTCCAAAGAACCTTGCCCGTCGCAGGTTCATAGCCGGTGACCGTCCCGCTTCCACAAGTCACCAATTCGGTCCGAAGTTTGTTGTTCCAGATGACGGGCGAACTCCAACTGGTACCGCCGTCTCGGTTGATCCGCCAAGTCTCTTCACCGGAGCTGGCGTTGAGCGCACAGACAAATGACTGTTCCTCGTTGTCGCATTGGACAAAGACGAGCCCATCATGCAACGCCAATGAACTTCCCGTCCCGAAATCATTGGTCCATCCGGGATTATCGTGGGTAGAGCTCGAGTCCACCGCAGTAAAAGAAGATCGCGGTCTTGAAGTTGTCGA
>JBCBOT010000207.1:0-14074 GCA_039821165.1 Planctomycetota bacterium
CGCGTTCTCCCCTGATGCCGAGCATGTTGCCGTTGCCAGCGTATGTGACGGGGTGACTCGATTGGAGCTCCGCAACAACACTGGGAAACGCTATCCAAGAAGAGCAACGTCGGTCGCTTACTCGCCCAATGGCCGACTCTTGGCAGTCGCGGGTCCGACGGCGGTTTCCATCCTGGATTGTGAGACGGAGGAAGAACTCTATCGAGTGGATTCGGGCGAGGATTCACTGGAAATGGTGGAATCTTCGGCCAATGGCAATCAGTTCTTTGGGGACTTGGCCTTCTCACCAGATGGAAAGTTTCTGGCTCACGTGTCAGGTTATCGCTACGTCGAAGAGCGATCCGACCTGACAGTTTATCGGACCAGTGACTTCAAAAAGGTCGGGGGCGGTCCGCTACACAAATCAGACTTCGGCTTGCAGTCGCTGGTCTTTTCACCGGACAGTTCCCGTTTGCTGGTAGGAGGCAACACTGGCCGAGTTCAAATCTGGGGCACGTCCGATTG
Source organism: Planctomycetota bacterium (assembly GCA_039821165.1). Classification (GTDB taxonomy): domain Bacteria; phylum Planctomycetota; class Planctomycetia; order Pirellulales; family Pirellulaceae; genus Stieleria. The sequence goes on from JBCBOT010000207.1 coordinate 505, forward strand.
GAAGTCTCGCGACACGATCGTAACGCCGCACTCCATGCTGTCTGCGATGGCTATCTCGCCGGATGGAAAACGTCTTTACTTGGGCAGTCGGATCGACAAACGCAGTGTGACCATCTGGGATATAGAAACACGCACGCAGCTCCATCGGCTCAACTCTCCACCGGTTGGTTACCTTGCGCTTTCCCCTAACGGACGCACGCTGGCCGTGGGCAGCTTCGATCACAATGTCTCGTTGTGGGATGCTGACACGGGAATGAGACTTCAGACCATTCAAACTCATGGCGCTCCGGTCTTTGGAGTCGATTTTTCACCGGACAGCAAACGTCTGGCGACAGTGGACCATCAAGCTGTGTTGCGATTCTGGGACGCTGAAACAAAATCAGAAATCAACGAAGACCCGAATATATTGCAGGCACTGTTGCGACTTGGGAATTGGCGGTTCGAGCAGGAAAGCTATTCGGAAGCCGAAACGCTGTTCTCCAAAGTGATCGAAATGAACAAGGGGACTCAGCATCTCACCGCAGACGAACTTGCTGACCTGAGACTCAAACTCAAGAAAGTAGCACGCCTCTCCGAGGCGATGATCGCACCGACGCACGCCTTGGAGAGGCGTGCTACTTTGAAGACAAACGCCAAGCGATGATGCTCCGGCATTTGGTAACTGCGGACAAAGACGGGGCTTAAGCCAAGGCTTGGTTGCGTATCGAAAGAAAGGAAGCGGTTGTGGTTTTCGAAAAACTTCAATTCTTCAGCGCGATGTTGGGTGTTTTTCTCCAGCTTTACGCACTGGCTCTTGGGCAACATCGTAGCTCGCCGCTCCGAGGCGAGCGCATCACCATCGTAGTTCGCCTCTCCGAGACGAGAACCGAAACGCTCACGGCTGGGACAGCCGTGCTACTTTGAAAGTCGATCGTCTGTCCAAGACGAAGGCGAAACGATAGTAGCTCGTCTCTCCGAGACGAGAACCCAAACGCCTAAGAGAGGCGTGCTACTGTGAAAACTCAGGTAACACCCGCATGTCAGCTGATTCAAAAAACGAAGCATCGATCTTCAATGCCGCTCGAAAAATCGAATCGTCCGAAGAGCGTCATGCTTACTTGGAAGAAGCCTGTGGCGACAACAACGATCTTCGCGGGCGAGTTGAAATCCTGCTCTCGGCATTCTTCGAGGAATCGCAGTTTCTGGAGAAACCAGCACCAGAACTCGAGAAAGATAGTAGCTCGCCTTTCCGAGGCGATTTGCATTGCGGAAACGCCTCGGAGAGGCGTGCTACTTATTCGACAACTAAATCATGACCAACATCACCAAGATCCTGATCGACGTTGAGTCCGGAGACTACTCTGCCGCGGATAAGCTGTTGCCGTTGGTCTATGCCGAGCTTCGCGTACTGGCGGCGGCAAAACTTTCCTATGAGAAACCGGGACAAACGATTCAGGCTACAGACCTAGTCCATGAAGCTTGGATCCGACTGATCGGTGCGGATGCAGCCAACATTCGATGGAACGGACGCGGGCATTTCTTCGGTGCCGCCGCCAAAGCCATGCAGCGAATACTGGTAGAAGACGCTCGCCGCAAAAAGAGTCTCAAAGCGGGAGGTAACTATCAACGGATGGATTTGTCGGTCGCACTTCGCGAAACGCCTCAGCGAAAGTTCGATGTTCTGGAGTTGTCTGATGTGCTGAAAAAACTGGAAGCGAAACATCCTCGGATGGCGGAACTGGTGCGTCTTCGTTTCTTTGCAGGGCTGACGCACGCAGAGTCGGCTCGGGCATTGGGCATTGCTACCTCAACAGCCGACGAAGACTGGGCCTTCGCCAAGGCTTGGCTGCGGGTAGAGCTGGAGGAGTAACAGAGTAGCACGCCTCTCCGAGGCGTGAGGCTAGGGATTTTCGCCTTGGAGAGGCGATCTACTTTGAAAGCCAAAGCCACGAACTTCACGCCTCGGAGAGGCGAGCGACTATTGGTGCTTCTCATAAATCTCAGAGAAATTTCAACTTCCACCGGGTCAAATCACGCTGCATCTCGCACTGCCCGTACAGTGCTCATTCAGGTCAGAGAAGGGTGAGGTAATGGCAGCAGAAAATTCAAGTGAAGTCACGATTTTCCGGGAAGCACGGAAGCTCGAATGCGGCGACGAACGCTCGGCGTACCTGGATGCCGCGTGCCGCGAAAATCCGAAGCTGCGGGAGCGAGTCGAGAAATTGCTCGCAGCCGCCGAAACGGACTCCGTTTTCTTTGAACAACCCTTGGTCGAATCTCTGGCGGACCCAAGTGCCACCGTCGCCCTGACGGACGCCAACCAGAGTGTTTTGCGGTTGATGGACGCGACCATGGCGGATGTCCCCAGCGTCTCCCTGCGTGAAGAAAAACAGCCCGATGGACCCATCCAACGTCCCAGCTCAGAGGAGATTCCCAGGCAACCAAGCAACGGCCGGTACCGTTTAGATGCCGAGATCGCACGAGGCGGTATGGGCGCGATTCTGCGCGGTCGCGATGTCGATATCGGTCGCGATCTGGCAGTCAAAGTCCTTTTGACGTCGCACAAAGATCGCCCGGAAGTCGTCCAGCGTTTCATCGAAGAAGCCCAAATCAGTGGGCAACTGCAACATCCGGGCATCGCGCCGGTTTATGACATTGGGCAATTCGCCGACGAGCGGCCCTACATGAGCATGAAACTGGTCAAGGGTGACACGCTGTCAAAACAACTCGCTGATCGTGACAATGTACGACAAGATCGAAGCAAGTTGATTGGCATCTTCAAACAGATTTGCGAAACGATGGCGTATGCCCACAGTCGCGGCGTTATCCATCGTGATTTGAAGCCAGCCAACATCATGGTCGGTGCGTTCGGCGAAGTTCAAGTGATGGATTGGGGATTGGCCAAAGTCCTTGCCGAGGGAGGCGTCGCGGATGAAAAGAAGGCCAGGCAAACTCATGACGGTGCCAGCATCATTCAGACCCTACGCAGTTCAGGTAGCGACAGTCCTGCCCCCATCGGATCGTTCGGCACGGCGGGAGGATCCGGTGGATCCGAAACGCAAATGGGTAGCGTCATGGGCACTCCGGCTTACATGCCTCCAGAACAAGCGCTCGGTGAAATCGACATGCTCGATCAACGCGCCGACGTGTTTGGGCTCGGAGCGATCCTTGCGGAGATTCTGACCGGCAAGCCACCGTATGTCGCTGACGATGGCACGCAGATCTACCGGATGGCCAGTCGAGGAAAGCTGGATGACTGTTTCACGCGACTGGATGAATGCGAAGCAGATACCGAGCTCGTTTCACTGGCGAAGCAGTGCCTCGAAGTCGAGCCGAGCGATCGTCCGAAGGATGCCAGCGCGCTAGCCGAACAAGTTACCGGTTATCTCGCATCCGTCGAAACCAAACTCCGAAAGTCCGAAGTCCAACGTGCCCGCTTTCGAGTCACGCTTGGACTAGGAGCAGCCGCGCTCGCCATTCTGATAGCGGGAATCGTCGCGACCTCCTGGCAAGCGAACGAAGCCAACAAGCAAACGCTGATTGCTCAGGATGCGCGCGACGAAGCCACACAGGAACGAGACAAAGCCAAGAAGGCAGAGCAGAACGCACTCGACGAAAAAGCAATCGCCGAAGAAGCGAAGCTTCGCGAAGAGAAGCTCGCCAAACAGCGTCGCCGCGAACTCTACGCGGCCAGCATGCAACTGGCCGATCAGCTGTATCACGAACAGAACACCGAACTGCGACGGATCGACGAGATATTGGCGTCCTGGATTCCTGTCGATGATCAGGAGGACTTACGCGATTGGTCGTGGCGCAGCCAGTGGACGCGTCTGCACAAAGGCGCCAATATCTCCGTTCCGGACTGTAAAGGCTCCGCCATCACACCGGAAAACAAAATGGTCGTTGCTGATTCCGATGGTCTGCATGCGGTGGACAAAGACGGAAAGAAACGCGAGCTAATCGGCTGGAGCTTAAAGTCATCGGTCTGGTTTTCACCGGATGGACGCTGGGTCGCAGTGGACTTGGAGACTGGCATCGAGCTGTACAACATCGCCAGTCGTAAGAAGGCCCTGTCGCTTCCCAAGGGAGTGTGTTCGTTCTCTTCCAACGGCAAGTACTTTGCCGCCTGGAAACTTGGGCCAAATATCGACGGAGAATACACAAGCTTGAAGGTGGACTCCTCACCGGACGATGAAGCAGCCATTCCTGTCTGGCGGTTGGATGAAAACAACGCTGAACCCATCGATCCTCTTGTCATCGGCGGCACAACGGAGCTGCCGACCGATGGAAGAAACCTGCAGTTGGGCAACGACGGAAAGTCATTCTTGCTACATAACTTGCCCGGACTTCCACCAGTGTTGGTCGCGGTCTTTTCAGGTGGAAACCCAAAGCCTGTACTTCTCCCGCATAACGGTGTTCCCGTGACCGCATGGTCGCCCGATGGGAGAATCATTGCCAGTTCAACGTCTGCTCGTGGCGTTCAGTTTCGCTTCGTTTCCGAGGTATTGAAGGAACGAATGGCAGAGATACTGACGATTCCGACTTATGGCGATACTTCCAGCATGATTCGCTTCTCTCTGGACGGTAGACGACTCGCGATCGCCGGTTCGCAAGGCACAATCGACGTGTGGGATATTTCAGGAGTTGCGAACGCCGCCGAGCGCCGTGCTGCTCAGGTGTCTGACAGCCCGGAAGTCAACGTTTCAAAAGACGCTTCGATTTCATCGGCGATTCAACCACGACTCATCCGCTCAATCAAGGCGTACACAAACGGCGTTTCCACTCTGGATGCGGCCCTGAACTTTTCACCCGACGGGTCACTGTTGGCGTTGCGAGATTTGCGAGGAAACGCAAGTCTTTGGGGGGTGGAAAGTGCTCGCGGGAAATACGAAGTGGATAGTTTTTCCGACGATCCGTACGTTTACTTAATACCGTTGCAGCCTCGATGGGTACAAAGCAGCAAGGATTTTCAGTTTCAAACGGTTATAGATTCCACCAAACGTGGCGTTGTACAGGGAACGTTTGAAAAAGGTGAGCGAGTCGACGCGATCTTTGATCCAGTCAAAGGTGCGTGGGAACCGGTCGCTGGGAGGGAAACATGGGACAAATTTTTTTTCCTTGCTCACGGGACACTCTCCAGTACCGTCCGATTGAAATTGGAGAACTCCGCAGGCCAACTGCACGAGGTCACGCTTCGTCGCAATACAGGATATCAAGGGGCCAGTTGTTCGTCAGTTGCGTTCACACCTGACGGAACTCGTGCTGTTGTTACCGGTCTCGTACAGTCACCTACTTGCCTGAATCTTAACAGTGGCGAGACGGCTCAGTTTCGAGAATCCGCATACTCCGCCGAGTACTCTCCCGACGGTCGTTTGCTGGCGATTGCTAACTTGATTTCCGTTTCCATCCGAGACAGCGAGACGGGAGAAGAACTGTATCGACTGAATACTCTGGAGGACCAACATGAGTCCTATGCTGTTTCTAGTGGAACGTTGGCGTTTTCGCCGGATGGGAAGTTCCTTGCCCACGCTTCCGGATATCGACTCAACACGAGCTTACCCAGCGACTTGACGGTTTGGCGTACCAGCGACTTCACGAAAGTTGGTGACGGTCCGCTCTTCAGCAATCACTCGTCAATCAATTCCGTTGCCTTTTCGTCCGACAGTTCACGCCTGCTTTTTGGCAATCGTTTTGGCATCGTTGAGATTTGGAGTACAGCGGACTGGTCACGACAGGCGTCGATCGACACTTCCGATACCTCGGACACTCCGATCAGTTCCCTCGCGATATCGTCTGACGGAAAACGGCTTGCGACGGGCTCCCACGAAACAGAGACCATTAGTATCTGGGACATGAAAACCAAGGAAAGGATCCTTAGGATCCGTTCTCCAAGAGTGTTCTGCATCGCCTTTTCGCCGGACGACCGAGCGCTGGCCACTGGATGCTCGGATCACAACGTCATTTTGTGGTCCGTTGAAAGTGGCAAACGATTGCAGACATTCAAAGGGCACTCCAATATCCCGCGCAGCGTTGCCTTTTCCAATGACGGCAGCCGCCTGGCATCCGCGGGAGCTGACGGTGTTGTCCAGCTTTGGGACGCTCTTTCGTATCACGACATCGAACATGACCCAAATACACTTGAGGCACTCTTGCGTCTGGGGCTCTGGCGGTTAGAGCAGGAGCGCTATGAAGAGGCGGAAGCGCTGTTTGCCAAAGTGGCCAAACTGAGTCCAACGACGGAAGGCGGCGATGGTGTTCTCAAGCCTTGGGATGTCCTCTTGTACGACGATATCGAGCCGGATCTGAATACACTGCAGGCTCTTTTGCGTCTTGGGAGTTGGCGGCTAAAGCAGGAACGGTACGCGGAAGCGGAAGCATTGTTTTCCAAAATTGCTGAACTGGGTCGAAAGACGCAGCAATTCAACTCCGATGAACGTGTTGCCTTGATAAGCATCGCGACAACGGCCTTGGAATCCCGTGCACGATTGATGCAACATTTCGGTCGCTGGGACGAAGCGATCAAAAGTCGAGAAGAATTTGTGCGGCTCAATCCTTACCACATGTACGCGAAGTACCAGCTTGCTGCAGCGTATCTCCATCAGGAGGAGTCCGAAAAGTTCTGGGACGTTTGGCATCAAATGCTTGACCGATGGCGTGAAATTGACGAATTCAACATCGCCGAATACTGCGTGAAACTCCGATTGTTGGTCGATGTACCGGACCATGAGCTGCATGCTTCACTGAAGTTGGCGGATCGGGCCTTCGAGGAACGCGACGGATCAAAGGCAAGCCTCGCTGTCCTGATAAAGGGTATGGCCGAGTACCGTCGAGGGAACTTCGCCGGCGCACTTCAGCACTTCGAAGATGCAAAGAATGGTAAGGGTGAAGGCAGCGGGTGGGGCAAACCGAGCATGGCCCAGTTCTTCGCAGCGATGGCCCATCATCGACTCGGAGATTCCGTGGCGGCTAAAGCGGCTTTCCGTGATGCAAGCACCCACCACAACTCAATGGCAGAATACCGAAGAGGTTCACCGGAAAGGAACTGGCTCCGCTGGCAACAGGCAGACGTCGTTCGCCGCGAGGCGGCCGCGCTGATCGGGATCGATGGCACATCGAATTAGAAAGCGGTCCCCACGGTAGCTCGCCTCTCTGAGGCGTGAGCCAAGCGATTTTCGCCTCGGAGAGGCGAGCTACTGTCACAGTTCGTAGTAGATCGCCTCTCCGAGGCGATTTGCATTGCGGAAACGCCTCGGAGAGGCGTGCTACTTTTTCGACAACTTAACCCTGACCAAACCAAGATCCTGATCGACGTTGAGTCCGGAGACGACTCTGCAGCGGATCAATTGTTGCCGTCGGTCTATGTCGAGCTTCGCATACTCGCGGCGGCAAAGCTTTCCTATGAGAAACCGGGACAAACGATTCAGGCTACAGACTTAGTTCATGAAGCTTGGCCGCCGCCAAAGCGATGCAGCGAATCCTGGTCGAGAGTGCACGACGCAAGAAAAGCCTCAAAGCGGGAGGCAACTATCAACGGATGGATTTGTCGGTCGCACTTCGCGAAACGCCTCAGCGAAAGTTCGATGTAATAGAGTTGTCCGATGTGATGGAAGAGCTGGAATCGAAACATCCTCGGATAGCCGAACCGCCTGCGTTTCTTTACCGGTTTGACGAACGCAGAGTCGGCTTGTGCATTGGGGATTGCTACCTCAACAGCCGACGAAGACCGGGCCTTCGCCAAGGTACGGCTGCGGGTTGAGTTGGAGGAGTAACTAGGTTTCTAGTCGATAGCAGCTCGCCCAAAGTAGCACGCATCTCCGAGGCGTGAGATCGGCAACTTCACGGCTCTCTGCGGCGTGAGCCAAGCGATCTTCGCCTCGGAGAGGCGAGCTACTATTTCCGCTTCTCATGAATCCTTTCCCAAAAACAGACATCGAAAGGCTGAACGACTTCAATTCGCTGGGGAAATGTGACAGCAAACGTAGCTGATTGCGCAACAAAAAAAAAGGCCACTTGGAACTTCCAAGTGACCCTTTTGATGGAGGCGGAGGGAATTGAACCCTCGTCCCGCGATGTGTCCACGCTGATGTCTACGTGTGTAGTCGGACGTTTATGGGCCGAAACCCACTTCGCTTACCGCGGCGCTGCCCGACAGGCTCCGCCGCTCGCTAGCTCGAATCAAATTTAACCCGCCGCGTCTCGAGCAGGACGGCGGGCGATCCAGAATTGCAGCTGACAGTCGGGTGACTCTGGCGGCCTCCCTCAGTCAGGGCTACTTGTAATTAAGCAGCCAGTGCGAGATTTTCATCTGCAATTAAGGTGTGATCAGCTTTTTACGTGGCCAACTGATCAACCACGACACGCAACCAAACGCTTTCGATCATCCGGTCGAATCCAAGTCGCCCCCTGGCTACTTGGTACCACAGGGACACCGGAGGCTTCCTTGAGGTTCGCTCAATCGTACCACGCTCTCGCGCTAAAGCAAACGTCACAGGCCACAGGCGGCGAACCCGAAATTGCGTCAGGGACACCCTCCGCCCCCGTCCCTCTTCGGATCGGTTACTCACCGATCCATTTGGCGATCCGCCCGCTCGCGCCGCTGGCATAGCCGACCTTTCCGACGAATCGGATGGCGTGGAAACCTTCGGTCGTAGCGGATTGCCAACTTCGGCCATCGTCTCTCGAGACGTCTGTGCCATTGGTGCCGACGGCGACCCAGATTCGCTGATCCCCGCTTTCCCGAACGGCAACGCCGCTGCGGAAGCCGCGTGGTGCACTTCTATCAGGACGGGTCCAGTTCTTTCCGCCGTCCTTGGTAATCGCGAGATTGCCCGTTTGAAGGTCGGGCCGTTTGTAGTCGCCACCGACAGCGACCCCGTTGCCCATCGAATCGAATGCCAACGAGAAAATACCGGCGCTCGCACTGCGCGGAATCGGGACGACGCTGCTGGTCCAGATCACGGCGCCATCATGCGAAGTGACGACACGGCTGGTCGGGATCACTTCATCCGCCGGTGCGCCGCCAAGTGCGATGTGCACCACTCCATCTCCCGACACACACATATTCGTTCCGCTCGCCGCAAAACCGGCTTCCCCCGGTAAGGCCTCGGGACGACGTTCGGCATCCAGCTCGAACCAAGTCCTGCCGCCGTCAGTGGTCTTGATCAAAAGGACTCGCCCATCGATCGGGTCACTCATCGCGATTCCATCGTCGCGATTCCAAAACGACAATGCATCAAAGAACGCTCGCTCGTCCGAATGCTCGAACGCCATCTTCCAGTCTTTGCCGCCGTTCGCTGTGACATAAACCCGCGCGGGCTGTCCCGCCGAAAGAATCACGGCGTTTTCGTCGTCAAAGGCATGGATGTCACGAAAGTCCAACTCGACATCCAGCGTCGGCGAAACCAAATTCCAAGTCTCCCCAGAATCGACGCTACGCAACACCGTGTTCTGAGTGCCACTCGCCCACACGACCTTCTCACTGACCACGCACAATCCGCGTAGACTTGCTTCGACGCCGGTCTCGAGCAGCCTCCAAGGTTCGGCTGCGGAAGCGTGCCCGCAGACGAGAATCGCGATCGAAAGAACAACGGAGAGACTGAGGCCGCGCATCGGGAGACTCGGTTGATTTCAAGGGGTTGCCGCACGACGGTCGTTGACGTGTGTCGACGAGAACAACTTCGGATCCACTACCGTCGTGCTTGGGGTACCGCATACGATCCACGCCACATTCGTACCGTTTCATCAGCACCAGCGGATGCGATGGTACGACCCTCCTTTGAGAAAGCAACCGCATAAACCGCGCCACGGTGTCCTTTTAAGACACACTTCAGCTCTCTCGTCGCGACATCCCATAGCTCGACGCCCGATCGTCCCGCACCGATCGCCAACGTCGCGCCGTCGGGCGAAAGAGCAAGCGAGTGCGCCTTTGCGTTTCGCGTCCCCGGCCAAGCAACGACTTGCTGGCTAGCAGCACTCCAAGTGAAAACTCCGTCATCGATGCAGCCACAATGCAGTTGTCTCCCGTCGGACGAATACACGATGCTTTCTAAAAGCCCACGTCCATCGTTTGGAAAATGATCCAGCAACGACAGGGTTTGAGATGGTTTGGATTCGACGGACCTCGCGGCGAAGTCGCGCCAAAGATGGGCTCGGCCACGCCGTTCCGCGACCGCCAAGTCCCGTCCGTCAGGCGAGAACGCGATGTCAACGACCGCGTGCGACGGCTCGGAGATCCCGTCCACTTTTGTGCCGTGGTCGGCATCCCAAAGGTAAACGGTTCGATCAAGCCCCGCCGAGGCGAGGTACGAGCCGTCGGGGGAGAATTCAAGCCGAACCCGCGCAGAAGCGGATTTTCCCGAAACCATCCAGACACATTCCTGCCTACCAAGCACCGATGATTCTTCATGCGAACCGACCGTCATCAACGGTTCGATTTCACAAACCAACAGTTGCCATCCGCTGCCACTGGTGGTGCCGATCGCCAACCGTTGACCATCGGGAGAAATCGAAAGCGATCGAACGACTTCTCGATTCGGTACACGGAAATGCCGCACCGGTTCACCAGACTCGGCGTCCCACAGACGAATGTAGCCATCGGACCCGCCCGAAATCAAAAGACGTCCATCAGGAGAGAACGCGACGGTTTCGGATAACCGGTAGTGCGTTCCAACGGCCTCTCGTTCTTGCGGTCCGCCGAGATCCCATGTATTGATGTGCCGGGCACCAGCAGAGATCAGTCGTCCGCCCTCGGGTGCGAACGCAACGGCGGTCACGCTTCCTGAATGCCCCTTCAATCGACGCGTCACTTTCCCCGTGGCGCTCTCCCAACACAACACGACTCGCGACGAATCACCGGACGCGATGAGTCGTCCATCCGGGGAAAACACGAGGTCGTTCACCGTCGCGCCGTGTCCGCTGAATGTGCGCTGCTTGGAGCAGGTCGCCAGCTCGTCGTTGACGGAACAGGACCACAATGTGATTTGCCCATCCTCGCAAGCCGTCGCGAGCATGTTCTCGGTAGGCGAAAACGCGAGACGGGTGATCGGTGATTCACCTTGTTCATCAACGGTCACGGTCTCCCACCCCGACTCGCTGCGGTGCCAAACGCGCAACCGATAATTGCGTGCATTAATTTGCTCACTGCTTGCCAGAAAATCCCCCGTGGCGGAGACCGCGACGCTGCGGATGGTGGCGCGCGGATCGACCTCCAGCGTTTCCGTCGGCAAAACCGAATCGTCGACATCCCAGAACTTGATTCGTCCGCCATAGCCGGCCGCCACAATTGATTCTCCGCCGTTCGCAAAAGCACTTGTCAGCACGATGTTGCCGTACTCAAACGAGGTCTTCGGATCATGATCTCCGCTGAGCAACGCATCGACGTCGTACAATTTCACTTCACCACGTTTCGTTCCGCCGCTCATACAAACGACCAGCACACTTCCGTCGGGTGAAAATCGAACTTGGTCGACGCGGCGGTAGAGACTCCACTGCGTGACAAGTTCTCCAGCGGCGGACCACAGCTTGAGCGTGCCCGTCCGGTCGGCAGAAGCAAATAATTGGTTTGACGCGTAAGACAGGGCGACCGTGTGATCTGTTTCACAAAGGATCGCTTTCGTTGGCGAGTTTGCTTTACGCCACCAGTAGTGCCACTCGAACTGACGCAGGTCCTTGCCACGACCAGCGGGCCGATACTGCCGGAGCAGGCCCAACATGCGTCCGATGTCGGCCTGCTCCCAAGCCTCTTGCACGAGATTCATGTGCGCGATGTACAGCAACTGTTCCTTCTCGTCGGCAATCGCTCTTGCTCGTCGCCACTGAACGAACACGCCCGCAAACCCGACGGCGAACACGAAAAAAACGGTCGCCAGCAACGAAGCGATCACGGGGTTGCGTCGGCACCATCGCCAACCGTGTTCGAGCGAGTTACTACGGCGAGCCCGAATCGTCTTTCCGTCTCGAAACCGTCTTAGATCATCCGCAAATTCCTGGGCCGACGCGTACCGTCGGTGGGGTTCCTTGCAAATCGCCTTGAGAATCACGGTCTCAAGGTCCGGCGGGATCGATCGATTGAGATGCCGAGGCCTCGAGGGTTCGCGATCGGCAACCTCTCGCAACACGGTTAGCCTGTCGTCCGACTCGAACGCAGGTCGCGCCGTCAGTAATTCCATCAGCGTGATACCGAGACAATAAACATCGGTACGAGCATCGATCCAATTTGTTTCGCCTCGTGCCTGCTCGGGGCTCATGTACCGCGGTGTGCCGACTCGATCCCCTGGGTCGGTTACATCACTACGATGGGGAAAGTGGGCCAATCCAAAGTCGGTGACCCAGAGTTTGTCAGTCACATCGATTAGGAGGTTGCCGGGCTTCACGTCCCGATGAACGATTCCGGAGACATGTGCTTCGTGCAATGCCGACGCGGCTTGAATCACCCATTCAACGATCCGGGTGATGGTCTCTTGGTCGGGGGGCGCCGATTGTTCACGTTGCCATTGCTCAAGAGAGCGTCCTTCGATTTTCTCCATCGCAAAGAAGTGCATTCCCTGCTCGCAACCGACGGAGTACACCGGGACGATATTGGGATGGCGCAAACTGGCGGCAGCTCGCGCTTCGTTTTGAAAACGAGTCAGCTGCCGTTCATCTTGGGAAGCCAACTGCGGCAGCACCTTCAGCGCGACCTGACGTCCGAGCGACAATTGTTCGGCAGAAAAGACAATGCCCATCCCTCCACGACCGATTTCGGCTCCTAATCGGAAATCGCCAAGGACCTGTGACTGAGACAAGCCATCCTCGATACCGTTCGCGATGGAAGCCTCTCGCTCGCCGGATCCTCCCGCAAAATGAACATGGTCGATCGCTTCGGCGACTTCGAATTGCAATGACAGGGCGGGTGCGTAGCGGGGAAAGCGGTTGAGGTATTCCTCTGGTTTTGGAGGCGACTCGTCATAGCGTGAACGCAGGATGAACTCCCAATAGATCAGGTCCACCGCGGCCTCCTCGTCCTCCGTGAACTCGGGCTGCTGTTCGAAGTAGTACTCGACAAGCGGCGCCTTGTGGTCTCGCCACTTGGTCGCCATTTCATCACGGATCGGTCCGACCTGCTCCTCTAGTCTTGGCATGGCTCCAACTTCAATTGCTGGGAGACTCGATCCATGCAACGCTGAAATCGCTTGCGATGACCATCCGGCGTCCCGCCGAGGTGATCGGCGATTTCGTTCCAACTCTTCCCACTCTTACGTAGGTGTGTCAGCGATTTCTCCTCGTCATCCAACAAACCCTGGCACTGTTGCAAGAGTTCGAGATAGCTCAAATGGCCGCTTGGGGTCTCAGCCGCGACGGCGTTTGCGGCCTGCTGGTCTGCCTCTTCCAGGGGAGCCACTTTTCGTTGATCTCGTCGGGCAGAACACTGTGCCCGATTCCAATCGACGACCTTGTTGGTTGCCATCGTTGCCAACAGTCCCAGCAGTTTCTTTGGCTCATCGACGTCAAATTGCCCCATCGCCAATCGCAGGAACAAGTTATTGAACACCGACTGACAAACATCGGTTGAATCGATCCACTGCCTCAATCGCGGATCCGTTAATCGAAAACG
>JBCBOT010000208.1:0-14064 GCA_039821165.1 Planctomycetota bacterium
CCACGCGATGTGGTGTCGCAATCGATCGTTAAGCAAATGCAAAAGACGTCGCACCCATCGGTCTACCTCGATCTTTCTCATCTTGATGGCGATGAGATGTTGCATCGGTTCCCAGGGATTGCAAAAGCCTGTCGCAAATTCGGGCTCGACATCACGACCGACCGAATCCCCGTCCGTCCAGGGGCTCACTACATGCTCGGCGGTGTCACCGTTGACCGCCAAGGTCGAACCAGTTTGCCTGGACTGTGGGCAGCCGGTGAAGTAACCAGTAGTGGGTTGCACGGCGCGAATCGACTCGCCAGCAACAGTCTTCTCGAAGGCCTCGTTTACGGAGCCGCCGCCGGCGAGGGGGCCTCCCGTGCGGCCAGCGAAGAAGGCCGCGACATGCGTGCCCTGCCGATCCGCCAGTCCACGTCGGCACCGAACGATTCGTTCGATATTGATGACGTCCGCGTTTCGCTCAAGAGCCTGATGGGGCGACTTGCTGGTGTTCAACGTGATGCCGAAGGACTGCAAAAAGCGGCGGATTCCATTCGGTCCTATTCGGCATACATCATGGACCACCAATTCAATTCCGTGTCTGGCTGGGAGCTGCAAAACTTGCTCACCAGCGCGGGCGTGATGGTCGCCGCCGCGTTGGCACGAACCGAGTCCCGCGGGGTTCATTTCCGCGACGACTATCCCGAACGCGACGATGAAGGCTGGCGTCGCCACTTGACGGTGCAAGTCGATGTGGATGGTGGCTACCCGCAGCGCACCGAGTTGATCGATAAGCATATGGTCGCGTGACGCCGTTCAAGCGTTCGCAACGATTCGCAACTGACTCATCCCGGCGGATCGCTTCTCGACAACGATCTGGGTGTGAATCCGCTCCTTGAGAATCTCGACATGCGAGATCAATCCCACCATCTTGTCGTCCTGCCTCAGGCTCTCCAGCGCCGCGAGGGCGACCTCAAGCGTCTCCGGATCGAGTGTGCCGAAGCCCTCGTCGATGAACAACGAGTCGATTCGGACGTTCCGCCCGGCCAACTCCGACAAACCGAGCGCTAAGGCCAGGCTCACGAGAAAGCTCTCGCCGCCCGAAAGGCTCGCCATCGGTCGCCGCACACCTGCTTGATGCAAGTCTTCGATCTGCAGCTTCAGCGGTTCGATTTCGTCTCGGCGAATCAAATAGCGGTCGCTGAGTGTTTGCAAGTGACGGTTCGCGCGACGCGTCAGGATGTCGAGCGAGATCGATTGCGCATACCTTCGGAATTTGCTGCCGTCGTGTGAGCCGATCAACTCCTTCAGCTGTCGCCAGACTTTGAGTTCGGTCAGCTCATTGCCCAATTGTTGCTGAACCTCCTCGCGTCGCTTGAGGTTTTCGTCGTCGCGCCGCAATTGCTCGCGGTGAGTCGTCAGTTCGCGGATCAGCTTTTCTGTCTCCTGTTGCAACTCCACGATCTCGGCGCGCCGTGCCAATGCGGCTTCACCCTCCAGAACATTCTGGCTCAGCAATTCCTCGATGTCCCGGCGAGTCATGCTCAGCACAGCACGGGCTTCGGTGATCCCTTTGGTAAGACGTTGCTCCAACTGCGCCAACCGCTCCGCCTGTTCGGACTCCACACGCGCTTCGCGAAGTGCATCGATCGAAACGAAGGCGGAACCCGATAACGCCCGCGTCATCTCGGCTTGATTGTTTTTGACGCGATCCATCGCGTTGCGTTCCACCCGCTTCCGCTCTTCAAGGCGACCCTCCGAATCCTTGTGTTCCTCGAAACGTTGCTGGTAGTCGAATGCCGCCGTGTCGACGTCGGGAAGACTCTCCTCGATCAATTGCAGCTGCGAGGCGGCACCGCCGGGAGTGAGTTCACTGAGCATCTCGCGCAGTTTTTCACTCTCGCCGAGGACGGCAGCCAACAATTGTTCCGCGTCCTGGCAGGACCGCTTTGCATCCGTTTCCTTTTGTCGTTGCTCCCGATACCGTCGATCTCGGTCACGAAGCTCAAGGACCAACGCCTCTTCCCTGCCGGAAGCGGGGAGTGCGATTTCCACCGGAGCAAGTTGTTCTTCCGCGGCTAGCTCGTTCTTGCCAACCCTTCCGTGCGCCTCGAGTAGTTTTCCGATTCCGTTTTCAAGCCGAGCACGCCCGCGTCGTATCGCTTCCTGGCGGACCTTGGTTTGGTTCAGTTCCTTCTCGCACTCCGAAACGCGTTTCCGTAGTTTCTCGATCTCTGGGTCTGGAGCGGTGTCGATGGCATAAGGATGCTTGGTTGCGCCGCATAGAGGGCATGGCTCACCGTCGACGAGCGTGTGGCGGTGCCGTTCCACATCGGCCATCGTTTGCGCCCGCCGCAAGTGATCGGTCCTGTGCCCCAGTTCCGTCTCCAAGCTCGCCTGTGACATGGCGACTCGTTCTGATTCGGCATCGACCTTCTCCAGCAGGGCCGGCAGTGATTCACGCAGTGTTTCCTCGTCCAACTCGTCAAGTCGCTCGGGGAGTTGGTTGGCAAAGCCTTCCGTCAGTTCGGAACCAATGGTGATCCAATGGCCACGAAGCTCGTGGAGTGAGTCGCGACTCGCACGCAACTCCGCCAACGCTGCCACCGCATCGGCCACCACATTCGAAAGCGTTGCGTCTGAGTCGTGTTCCTCGAACCACTGCTCCAGCTCTTTGAGGAGCGCCGTTTGACGCTTCAGAGTTTCCTGGGCGCGGGCAGATTCCTTTTCATTCTTGCGTAGTGATGCCCCGACCGAGGCGACGAAAGAATGCTGTGCCTCCGCCAATGCGTGTGAGTTTTCGGCGAATCGTTTCTCCGCAGCGCCACGGTTTTGAGTCGCAAGCTTCAGCGTTTTCTCAGAGGAGTCCAGTTCTGCTAACAGGCTTGTGAATTCGTTTGTCGAACGGTGACGCTCTAACCGCTCGAGGTCGGCCCGCGAATCCTCGTGTTCTTTGACGAGTTGTTGTTCGCGTTGGACGGCGAGTGACTCACTGTGCCGCGCCTTTTCGAGACGCTCGATCGCGGCAAGCTCCTTCGACCCCGACTCAAATCGCTCGCGGAGCTGCTTCGACTGTTGTTCGCCCGTTTCGATCAACGACAGAAGATCGCGACGAGACTTTTCCTCCAAGACTTCGATTCGCCCGAGCTCATTCTCCTTCGATTCGAACTCGCGCTCACGCCGAGCCGCTTCCGACTGAGCCAACGCGCCGAGTTGTGAAAAGATCACGGTTCCCGTGAGGCTTTCGAGCACTTCGGCGCGTTCATTGGCGTTGGCCTTTAAGAAGCGGGCGAAGTCTCCTTGGGCGAGCAGCACGCTTCGCAAAAAGCGATCGTAATTCAACCCGATCAATTCGACGATCTTTTCTTCCGCTTCGCGAATCTGTTGCGCCAAGGGTTCACCCGCGGCATCGTAGACGTAGCGTTTCGCGGGTTGGAGGGCGCCGTCGGGCTTTTTCCGTGCACGGCGTCGTTCCCAAACGGCTCGAAACGTACCCGAACGCACTTCAAATTCGACTTCCGCCGAACACTCGCCGCAACGACGAGTCATGACATGTTCGGGGTTCGAATCCGTTCCGTAGCGGGCGGCCTTACCGTAAAGTGCAAGCGTCAGGGCATCCAAAATCGTCGTCTTGCCGGCACCCGTCGGTCCTGTGATCACGAATAACCCGCTGTCGACCAGGGGCGACTTGGTAAAGTCGATCTCATGCCGGCCTTTCAACGAGTTCAGGTTGTGCAGTCGGATCCGTAGAACGCGCATCAGCCAGCCGTCTCCGACTGGGAGTGAAGATCGACCAAGATCGAGAAGGCGTTGGTCAGCGAATCGCGCTCGGCCGGTTCGAGTTCATGCTGATTGAGCAAGTGGTCGAAAACCTCCTCAGGCTTCTCAAGAAGCGAGACCGCCGATTCTTCGTCGGTCCCCTCTTCAGCGGCGAGGCGATCCATGACTCGAACGCTCTCACGAATGACCTTGAGAACTTCAAAGTCACAGTCTTCAGCAATCGCACGCACCTGTTCGTTGACGTCGACGCCCAGCGAACAGTCCTCCACGATCACTTCGACCCATGTCGTCAACTCACCTTCGTCCACCTGAAATGAACGAAGGGTCGATTCCAAGTCCGTCTCTTTCGCACGCACTTGGGCTAAGCGACGGTAGACGGGGATCGGAACCGACGAAATATCGAGTTGGTTCGACGTCACGTCGATCACCCGAACCTCCTTGCGATCCTCCGACTCGCTAAAGCTGAGGGCGATCGGTGACCCGCTGTAGCAAACGCGATCATCGTCTTCGCAGGATTGTGGTCGGTGCAGGTGTCCGAGGGCGACGTAATCGTACCGACTCGAAAATGCCTTCGCCTTTACGGCACCAAGACCGCCGATATGGATCCCTCGCTCGCTCGTTGACTCACGACCTCCCGCCACCGTCAGATGTCCCGTACCGATCAACGGACAGTTGTGTCCGAGAGAAGCGAATGCCTTCGCGGTTTCGTCGTAGCGTTGCTTGATCCCAGCCACCAACTGTTTTCGAATCGTCTTGGCGTCTTCGCCGGCCCGGCCGACGCGGAGGTCACGATCTCGCAAGAACGGCACCATCGCCACGCCCACTCGTGGCTGATCCTCATTGGGCAACAACACGATTCGATTTTCGGCGGACTCACTCAAAAATCCGTGGACGTGCGTCTTGAGCGCAGCGAGTGCCTGCCTCGGGGCCTCCAGTAACGACGGCGAATCGTGATTCCCCGCGATCAGCAACAACTGACATTCCGATTGTCGATACAAATCGGAGACAAAGTTGAAATAGCTCGCCAAGGCCGCCTGCGTCGGATGCGAGCTGTCGAAGACGTCCCCGGCTAACAGAATGGCGTCGACCTTGGATTGCTTCACCAAGTCCAGCAGCCATGCCAAGAAACGTTCGTGCTCGACCTCGCGCGACCGTTCGTTGAGCAATTTCCCCAAATGCCAGTCGGCCGTATGCAGCAGTCGATAAGAACCCGACGGCTTTTCGGGTAAACCAGCTTTCACGTCCCAACTCGTCAAACGTCACCGTGCAATGATCAAGGAAGAGTCCCCTGATTTCGGTTAACGTAACGGTTGTGGCGAAGAAACGGAACGAGTCCCCACACACCTGTTGCGTGTAGGAAAGACCCTCTATTTGGCCTTCTTTTTCGTCGTCTTCTTAGCAGCCTTCTTTTTGGTCGCTTTCTTGGTCGTCGCCTCGGGCTCCGATGTTTCGTTGGCGTCTCCACTGACTTTTTTGGCGGCTTTCTTTTTCGTCGCTTTTTTGCGAGTCGCCTTCTTTTTCGCCGGTTCCGCCGGCTCGGCGGTCACAGTCGCACTGGATGAGCCGTCGACAGGACCGCTGGGGCTCCAGCCTTTCTTGATGTTGTCCGCCTTCCATTCGTCGAACATCACCTCCATCTGCTCCCGCGAACTGCTCACTGCGACGTCACGGGACAGCGGCGTTGCTCGGTTCGGACTGAAGTCGGTGTAGTGCAGCACGTAGCCGGGGTACTCATCGGCGTCCGCCTCTTCCTTGTTCGTTTTTAGCAAGACGAACTTGCGGACCATCATTTTTCCCTTCGCCTCCTTGACGAATACTTCGCGGCGAAGCAGCTCACTCTTTGGCAGCGAATACGATTTCGCGTCGATTTCGATCAAGTTGACCGGCACTTGATCCGTCACTTGACTCACGGACACGTCGTCGGTGTGAGCTTGTTTGTCGTCGCGGATACGAATGAACTGCGGTGAAATGACGGTCGCCAAGGGCAAACGACGAATCACCTTGAAGCCCTCGTCGGTGTCAAAATCGAGGACCATTCGGTTGATGTCACCGCCACGTGTCGTCTGCGAGATGATGTCGAGACAGCTGATCTCGATGACCCACTTGGGTTGCACCATTTGGTACGCCACGTAATCCGAATTTACCTCCGCATACTCGCTGGCGACCACCATATCCTTCAGGTCACTCAACATGGTTCGGCGCTCCTGGTCGCTGAAACCACCGCCCACGCGGCACAGCACCTGATAGGAACCGTCGCCGCGCATCACCGCGAGCAAGAGGTCGTGCATCATGCCCGCGCGATCTTCATCCGATTCGGTGAAGCCAATGACGACCGCGTCCAAATTGTGTCGCGGTTTGACTTTGAACATGCCCGCGCTGTCGCTGCGAAGAACGATGCCCTCGGCGTCTTCCTTCTCCACCCAGCGATCAAACAGCTTTCCAGCGTCCGCGGCGTCCTTGATCAGCTCGGTTTCGACCGGTTGGACCAACTGGCCGTTGGCGAACAAATTCTCGATCGTTTGCCAAGTGTTTCCGTATTGCTCTGCCGGACCCTCGCCATCCAACGAGATCACGTCGAAGACGGCAAATCGCAATCGCTCCAAGTCCTCTTTTGATTGCGGACCGCGAGCGACCGTGACAACATCGTGCACCCGAGGGCGCCGTTCTTCGCGATGAACGAATAGTTCCCCGGCAATCAGTGCGTTCTTGATACCCGCCGAACGCAGGATTTCGGCGGCTTCCTCGATCCAGGGCAATCCGACGCGAATCGTTCCACCCGGGTTGATGGAAAATGCTTCGCCCTCGCGAAACACAAAGACGGTGAATTCGCCGTCCACTTTGCGACTGGCGTGATACTCCGCCGGGGGCACCTTCGATTGGATGTCCGAGCCTGATAGCGGAAACATTCGGCTGCCGATCAAGCGGCGGTAATCCTGTGTTGCAGCCAGGATGCTCGGGTCGCTGAGCATCATCGCGTTTCCGACGCCGTAATCGCCGAGTTTGATTTCGATTCGTTGTTGATCGATCAGTTGCGTTGTGGTCGCCATCTCAAGAGTCCTCCGCGTCGGATTCGTCATCCTTCGGTTCAGGAGTTTTCAATTCCAAATTTGAGAAGTGAAGCAGCAGGCAGTAGCGATCACCTTGAGTTCGTCCCTCCAGGAATCCACGGTACGGCGAGCCGCCGCGTCGAAGGATCAACGGCTGGTTCGATTTCGGTCCCGCTCCCAGCAACATCAAGCTCTTTCGCTCTTCGAGCTCCTTCGCCATCGCAAACAAGAAGTCGTATGTCAGTCCGTTGATATGGTGGAGTTGTGATTTGCCAGAGAAGACGAACTTGCGAACCGCGACCTCCTTGGGAATAAACTTTCCAGACCATCGAATCGGTGACTCCGGCCCCACATTGGTCTCCGAAACTTTTCGAGGTCGCTCGCCGCGGATCGAGCCGTCCGTATTCTTGATCACTTCGATGAAGCGGACGTTGCGGACCATCTCCCGATCTTCGCCGACGTAAACGCGGCTGGTATCGCTGAGCAATCGTCCGACGTTTTCGAAATCGATTTCGGGATCGCCTTCGACGAGCGCCCGAGAGACACGATCGAGATTGCCGTGCTCGGCGAGAAGCCCACCAATGTCATGCTTGATGGAGCTTTTCGCGACACGTACCGATCGTGCCTGCCGACGTTGGTCGTCGAGCCAACGCGTCTGTTTGCTCGGCGAAACGCTTTCGGTCGAAACAACCGCATCCCGGCCGGCTTCATTGGTGAGATTGATCTCGGGCATCTTTGTCTTTGGACTGTGGGAGACGTCTTTGGCGATTCAAGAAGCTTGTTTGCGATCACAAAACGCTAAATCATGTCAAAACTCATGTCATCCATGTCGACTTCCACTTCATCCTCCGGCGCCGCAGCAGCCGCTTGAGTTTGAATGCCGATGAACTCGATGTTGGTTTTGGTCCCGACGACGAACATGATTTCGTCGGAATCACTCAGCAGCAGGAACCCCGCGTCGGCTTCCAGTCCACCGCGATAGCTGTATGGGAATTGAAAGATCGTGCCGCGTTTGAGTTCCTCGAGCAAATCCTCATGCTCGTCTTTGGTTTCCATCGAGTAGACCAGTCGAACGTTGTGTTCGAGATACTCTTCAGGCGTCGCTGTGTCGAACAGCTTGATCGGAGCCGAAAACGAACTTTGCACCGGTTCGATTTCTTCTCCGTTGGAATCGACTGGTGTGAGCAGTGATTTGTCCGCCCAGTTGCCGTCGGCGTCCATCCAACCGAGGCCGGTTCCGCCCTTGCCAATGATTGTGCATCCGTCGCCAGCCAGAGTCGCGAGATCACACTCGCTTTCGTCCCCGGCGAGCGCTTTGACCTCCTTGTAACCGTACAACTTGCTACGGTCCACTTTGTTCATGTTAAAGGCGAGATCGCGGTCGCCTAATTGGAAAACGAGGGGCTTCGGCATGCCCAATCTCCACGGGTCTTGGCAGTCGGATAGGGACTGCTGGAGGATACCCCCACGCTCCCCCGTGTTGGGCAAGAATCCACATTTCATGGCCGATTTTCGCAACGTCATCGGCGACACAAAACACACAATCCGAACGCATTTCGCATCCATGAGACTCCCGCGCGATTCGGGATCGCATTCACATCGTCGGCACATTGCGTCGGTCCGTGGCTGAAGACGCTGCCTTATCGCTCAGAATTGGAAGTATACGAAGGGCTGGAAAGATCGCGGCGCGTACAGGATCAGCGACCAAATCATGATGGCCGTCGCAATCGGCGAGTACCAACGATCAAATCGCATCCGCATCGCCCGTCGCAAACGCGTCGACCACGCGACGTGATCTGCGACCATCAATCCGATCGCCGCCAAAGCGAGTGGCGGAAACCAATTCAGTCCCCCCGACGGAAAGGTGAGCCGATGCAGGACCTGACCGCACATTTCAAAACTGCTGCAGCGGAAAAAGATCCAGCCCACGACGATCACTGCCAGGGTCAAGATGCGGCCCAAGACACCTATTTGGATCTTGCCCCGCGCAGCTCTTTCAATTGCCAACGCCACTCCGTGCAAGAGCCCCCACACGACGAACGTCCAAGCCGCGCCGTGCCACAATCCGCCCAGTAACATGGTGAGCATCAAGTTGACGTAGGTCCGTGAAGGACCTCGTTGATTACCGCCGAGCGAAATATAGACGTAGTCTCTAAGCCAGCGCGAAAGCGTCATGTGCCAGCGTCTCCAGAACTCGCTCACACTCTTGGCGAGATAGGGATGTCGGAAGTTCGCTGGAAAGCGATAGCCGAGCATCTTGGCGACACCAATCGCGATGTCGCTGTAGCCCGAGAAGTCATAGTAGATCTGGCCGGCATAGGCGAGCACGGCGAGCCACACGGTGCCGCCGGAATACATGTCTGGCTCTGCAAAGACGACGTCGACCATCTCACCGAGTCGATCGGCGATCAACACCTTTTTGACAAGGCCTCGCAACGCGGTTTGAAACCCGCCGTAAAACCGACGCGGCGACCATTCCGGCATCCGCGACAATTGGGGCAGCAACTCCGCGGCACGGACGATCGGACCGGCGACCAACTGCGGGAAAAACGAGACAAACAGTGCGAACTCAAGCAGTGAGTCCGTCGGCTTGAGACGCCCGCGATACACATCCATCGTGTAGCTCAGGGTCTGAAAGGTGTAGAACGAGATTCCGACAGGCAACACAATTTCGAGCGTGCCGGCATTCATGCCGAGCGATTCCACGAGCGGTCGCGCGGAGTCGACGAAAAAGTTGAAGTACTTGAAGAACCCCAGCACCCCTAGGTTCGCGGTCAGGCTGAGGATTAGCCAGCGTCGTCTCGCCGACGCTGACGGAGACGCCGCGATCGCGCGTGCCACTGTAAAGTCGATCGCTGTCGACATCAGCAACAGTCCGCAGAAACGCCAGTCCCAGTAAGCGTAAAAGTAGTAGCTGAAACCCAGCAGTAGCGAGTTGCGAACGACTCGGTTGCCGGTCCTCCAGACCACCAACAGCAACAACGCAAACAGCAGTAAAAATTCGACCTGAGTAAACTGCATCCGCTCAGTCTTTGCCAACTGTATCGCGGAAGTGTTCAACGACGCCCTGCGCGATGATTCGATTGCCCTGTGCGTTGAGATGACCGACGCCGAGTTGACCGTTTTGGAATCCTCGCGATGCTCGCGGCGATGATTGCAGCGTCGACGTCAAATCGATCAAATCGAGTCGGCCAAGTCCTTCTTGTTGACCCCCAAAAGCGCGTGCCGTCCTTGAGTCATTCGAAAGCTCGCCGCCTCCCGTGGCCACGTCCGGAGGCTCTGTCGCGAGGACAAATAGACAGTGCTTGGTCGTCGAATCGCGGACCCGCTCTACGTTCGCTCGAATCGCATCCAGACTGTCCGTTTCGGCGTCTGTCTCGTTGGAGGCTTGGAGCGAATCATGGGATGGCATCGGGCCGGGGCGGAAACGCAACACTCGTCTAGTGTCCCCGTTGCCGGTCACTACGACATTGCGCGCGGCTTGCACCACGAAGTCCGGTAGGAACCTCGAGACCCCGTTCAGTCGTTCGTCGACATGTTCGTTTGGTTCCGCCACGTCAACCTGCCAGTCAGAAAACTCGCTGACCAAAAAGACGTGAGCATCGATCCCGATTGCCGATTCGACGCGTGGGATCTGTGCGATCCAATCATTGCAGTCGTCGCCGCTACGAGCGAACGAGAGAACGTGGAGGCTCCCGTCACCGAGTCGTTTGACCATCGTGGCAATCTTCTCGTGATCCGCGACACAGGCGCCCTCGGCTTGCGAATCTCCCCATAGTGCGAGCGTCAACGTTGCATTCGATTCGACCGAATCGACGCCGAACATGCCGTGCGGTCCGATGGCCGTTGTCGCGTAGCCTTCCCTGCGCCATCGGTATGTGGAGCCGGGCTGTAGCACCGCGACTTTGCGCAGTGAATCGACCTCACGAGGGACGTAGCTGCGGACGAAAAGCGGGGAGGTGACGGCGATCAGGCAGGTCCCGATCGACAAACCAACAAGCCACCGAATCACGTCCAACCGAGACACCATCTACGCAGTGACCCGATGCGTTGGGGTCGGACGACCCGGACGAAGCGAACGAGCCGACAAAGAAACGACGGACAATTGGTTCCGCTCCGCGAGCGCTCGGACGGCTGTTTCGCAAAACGTTTCGAGAACGCTCGGGTCGATGGATACCCGCGCGTTGACCACGACTTCGAGGACACCGCTCGCGCGACGGTCCGCGGCGAGGCCGACATCGACTTGCCCCGAGTTATCGACCATGTTCGCGACAGCTTGAACCCCGTCCCCTGACACGGAGGCTTTGAGGTGCGCGATCGCACCATCGCCATGGTCGATGACTTTACCACCGATTTCGCCGACCAGTCCGCGAGCGGCCGCGTCCAGGTCGATGCCGTCTGTCGCTTGGAGCGTCGCAGAAAGGTTTACCCAACCCAGCTCCGCCTCGCCTTCGGCGTAGGTGTCGTAGTCGATCTGCAACAACCGCCGTCCAGCTTCCATCGGCGACTCGATGTAGCCGATCACGCTGTCGACGCCTTCACCGGTTTTAGGACTCACCGCCACAACGGGGACGTCCGGCGCGATGGTAGCCAGCCTGCCACGGAGTTGTTCGATGCGTGTTTCGTCCAACGCGTCGGCACGACCAATCATCAGATAGTCCGCCTCCTCGAGCTGCTTTCGAAAAATGTACTCGGCTTGAGGAGAGAACCCGCTGCGTGCACTCGACTCGCCCAGAATCCGCTCCCCGTGTGAGGGTTTGAGCAATACGCCGAATGGAGCGAGTTCAAACTTTTCACCGAGCAGTTGCTGGAGCGGCAAGATGACGGTCGCGACCAGGTCGGTGCAGCTTCCGACCGGTTCGGCTAACAGAAGGTCTGGTGCCGATTCGGCGAGACGGTCCGCAGTCGAGACGAGGTCATCGAAACTGCAACAAAAACAGGCGCCCGCAACTTCGCCGACGGAAAAGCCTTGGGCGCGAAGGTTCTGCGTGTCCACGAGGTCGGCGGCTTGGTCGTTGGTGACGATCCCGACCGTCTTGCCAGCCGCGTGGTAACGTCTGGCGATTTGCCCGATCAACGTTGTTTTGCCCGCGCCGAGAAATCCACCGAGAAGTGCGAAACGAGTCATTGGGCCTTGCCTTTGTTTGGATTGCAGAACGCTAAGTATAACAAGCGATGTCTACTTCCGCCCGAACACCGCCTGAGCCTGAGCAGCGTCGGAGCGTTCCAGCAGGTACGCCGTCCGCGATGCGGGGTCGATGCATGTTTCAACCAACGCGGTATCACTCAGACTCGCGAGTCCCCGAAAACGCTGATGCGTATGGTCGATCCCCTTGGCTTCGAGCGCGTCGCGTAACCGACGAAGATGCTCTTCGCTGTACGCGTGAAGGCAGTCGTGGTAGCCGTCGGCACGCAGTTCGAACATCGGCGCTTTGACGACGGAGAGTCGGTTGTCGTCAAGCACCGGGAGTAGGTACCGCTCAAAGAAGAGCAACACGAGCAAGCCACAGTGGATGCCATCCGCGTCGGGATCGAACAGCAGCAGCACGCGTTCGAATCGAAGGCCCGCCGCACTGGTGGGTTCCCATCCGATCCCGAGTGCCTGCACGAGCGCGCGGTACCAGTCGTTTCGCTCGACGCTTCGGCGTGAAGCTTTGGTGGCGTTCATCGGCTTGCCCTGCATCGGGAGTACCGCTTGAAATCGTGCGTCGCGCACGCGGGCGACACTCATCGATGCGGACTGGCCTTCAACGACGAAGAGTTCGGTCCCGGGCCCGTGATCCGAGCAGTCGATCAGGTTTGTTTTTTGATTGATGTATTGCATGACACTTCAATGATGTCATTCAGTGAGACACCTTCGGTCAGCCACTGCCTGAACCAGGGAAAATGTGACTCCATGCGGTGATGGGGAACCACGAAATAAGCGAAACAAACTAATGAAGCGACAGGGGAAGAAATGGATTGAGTTTCATTTCGTGACTTTGGTTTGTTTCGTGATCAACTCGTCCGGTGCCCGCTCGCTCTTGCGGCGGCCCACCGGCATTGGCTATCAACGAGCCAAAATTCCCTGCTTACAAAGGATTGGAGCAAGCCGACGATGAAAGGATGCATCAGAACGAAGGAATACGGCGAAATCAACTTTTTCTGGATTCGCCTCCTCTACGGATGCACCGCCTTTCTGGGCATCACCGTCGGGTCGACGATGCTGATCGCGCCCGACTTTTCACGCAAAGTCGTCGGGATTCCATTTGCGTTGCCCGAGCAAGACCCGATCACCTACGGTGCGCTCGCCGGCATCTGGACGACCGTCGGCATTCTGTGTTGCTTCGGTTTGCGGTCACCGCTGCAGTTTTTGCCGTTGTTCACACTGCAACTGGTCTACAAATCGTTCTGGTTCGGATTTGTCTTCTTTCCACTCATCATCCAAGGCGAGTTCCCGAATCACGGCTGGGCCTCCGCCGTTGGCAATTTGATCTGGATGTTGCTTGACATCAAAGCCATCCCGTGGAAGTACCTGCTCGCAAAGAACAAAGAATACGCGCTCTTGGAAATATGCGACGACGAGGTGGAATCCGTCGACGAGGAGCCTCGGATCGCAGCCTAGCGCCTTGTTACGATTGAACATGAGGGTGACACCAGGCGGCTCGCTCCGTTCCGCTAAAAACGTTAGCGGTAGGGGCGCAAGCCCTCCGGTGCATCAGACCCGAAGCTGAATTGGAACGAAGCGATCAGTCGATTATTCGCTTGAGCAAGCCTTCGTAGGCATCGATGCGTCGGTCACGCAAAAACGGCCAATGGGTGCGCACGACATCGATCTCGGTCAGATTGCATTCGGCATCGAGAGTTTGCTCGTTGGCGTGATCAGCCTCCGCGACGATCTCACCGCGAGGTGAGCAAATAAACGATCCGCCCCAAAATTCGATGTCGCCTTCAGTGCCGACACGATTCGGTGCTGCGAGCCAAAGACCATTGGCGATCGCGTGAGCCCGCATCGATGTCTTCCACGCGTCGTGTTGGCCCTCGCCGAATTCGTCTTTCTCGCCACGAATCCAACCGATCGCGGTCGGATAGATGAGAATCTCGGCCCCCGCGAGCGCGAGTAGCCGTGCCGCTTCGGGGAACCATTGATCCCAACAGATTGCGACACCGAGTTTGGCGTAGCGGGTTTGGATCGGTTTGAACCCAAGGTCGCCGGGAGTGAAGTAGAACTTCTCGTAGTACAGCGGATCGTCGGGAATGTGCATTTTGCGGTACGTTC
>JBCBOT010000209.1:0-14003 GCA_039821165.1 Planctomycetota bacterium
CGGCAAAGAGCATTCTCTGCACCTACATGTCGGAACACACCGAACAGGCGCGCGGAGGCCTGCGAAACAAACTGCGACAACACTTGGTTCGCCGGGCCGATGCCATCACATTCAATGGCCCTTCTTGCGAGCGATACCTCAAGCAACTCGGCGCGGCTCCCGATCGACTCTATCGCCTGAGCTACGCTGCGGACGACCGCACGGCGCACACCGGATCCGTCGAGCGCGACGAAAATGCAGCGCGGAATCGATTCCTCTATGTCGGACAGCTCACACAACGAAAGGGTGTGATGCCGATGATTGAACAGTTGGCAGCCTATTGTCGATCGAACTTGAACCGCGAGATCGAACTTCGCATGGCGGGCCGTGGACCATTGCGGGACGAAATCGAACGATTCGGTGTCCCGGGAAACCTGACCATTCGATTGCTCGGAAACCTCACACCGACCGAACTCGCCGCCGAGATGCAAACATGTGGCTCGACGATCGCACCCACCCTGGCCGATGAATGGCTGTTGGTGGTCAATGAAGCGCTCCAAGCCGGGCTCCCCGTCATCGGCAGCATCTACGCCCAAGCCACGACGACGTTGATTCGAGACGGCGAAAACGGTTGGCAGTACGATCCCGCCGAGGCAAGCTCGTTGCACGCCGCCCTTGAGAAGTACTATTCCGTTTCACACGATCAACTCGCCGCGATGCGGAACCATTGCCGGGACTCCATCACCCACTGTACACCCGCCTGGGCTGCCGAAGACGCGGTGCGGGCGATCGCCGATTTGATCGGAGACGCACCATGACAAAGCCGATCGCGAGTCTCTCGCTCGATTTTGATAACAAGTGGGCCTACCTTCGTGCCGCCGGACGCGAGAACTGGGAATCTTGCTCGAGCTATCTGCCGTTGGTCGCTGATCGAATCGTGAGCGTGCTCGGCGAACTCGGATTGCCATTGACTGTTTTCGTGGTCGGCCGCGATCTCCAACAGAATGCCGATTGCGCGGCCGTCGAGTCCTTTCAACGATTGTCGGAGGTCGAATTCGCGAATCACTCTCTCAATCATCTGCCATGGATGCACACGATGAGCGACGAGGAGATTCGCACGGAGATCGAAACCACGCATCAGGCAATCGAGGCCATCACTGGACAACGACCGCTCGGCTTTCGAGGGCCCGGATTCTCTTGCCCGGACGAGGTGCTCCGAGTGCTGGCGTCACTCGATTACGTGTACGACGCATCGATCTTCCCGACATCGCTCGCTCCGGTCGCCCGCGCGGTCTTTCTAATGCGGACCAAATTGAAAGGGGAGCAGCGGGAAAAAGCCAAGAAGCTTTACGGCGGTTTCGCCGCGATGCGACAGCCGAATCGCCCTTTCCGCCGCAGCATCGATGGTTCTTCACTCTGGGAAGTTCCCGTGACGGTGATGCCGTTGACGCGGACACCGATCCACTTCAGTTATTTCACGTTCCTGGCCACGTTCTCCACGCTCGCTGCGAAGACGTACTTTCGATCGGCGCTCATGCTGTGTCGCATGACCGGCACCTCCCCTTCGATTCTTCTTCATCCGCCCGACTTTATGGGAATCGAAGACGACGAGGACATGAAGTATTTTCCGGGAATGAAGATGCAGCGAGAGAAGAAGCTCGCGTTGACCCGCTGGGCGTTGCAACTGCTGGCAGACCGTTTTGATGTTCGAACCATGATTGGTGAAGTCAGGCACCTGGACCCCCAACTCACTTCGCCGACTCGCGAATCGGCCGAACACTCCCACCGTTCCGAGACCGTGTTGACATGATTGACCTTGGCAAACGAAACGTCCTCGGCATCGGCGTCAACGCGATCGACTATGAAGCGGCGGTCGCACGTGTCCTCGAAGCGGGGAAGCAAGGCCGATCGATGGCCGTCACTGCCCTCGCGGTTCACGGAGTAATGACGGGCGTCGACGATCACGAACACCGATACCGTTTGAACCAATTCGATCTCGTTTGCCCGGACGGCCAACCGGTTCGATGGGCACTGAACTGGCTCCATGGCTGCGGACTCGAAGACCGAGTCTACGGTCCCAATCTCACGCTGTATCTTTGCCAAGCAGCCGCGGAACAGAGTGTGCCGGTGTTCTTGTTCGGTGCCACCGACGAGATGATCAACGCCTTTGCTGAGCGACTCTGCGAGAAATATCCGAAGCTTGAAATTGCGGGCAAGCGAGCAAGCCGATTTCGCACGCTCACGGAGGAAGAACGTGACGAGCTAGCACAAGAGATCAACGCCAGCGGAGCCGGCATCTGCTTCGTCGGTCTCGGATGTCCCCGGCAAGAGGTGTTTGCCTACGAAATGCGATCATGTGTTCAGATGCCTTTGATCGCCGTCGGCGCCGCCTTTGCGTTTCACGCCGGAATGCTCTCCCAAGCGCCGCCGTGGATGCAGCGCAACGGGCTCGAATGGTTCTATCGCTTGGCCAAGGAACCGGGTCGTCTTTGGAAACGGTACCTCACGACCAATCCGGCCTTTGTGACTCGATTAGTGGGCCAAAAGTTAGGACTCTTGCATCGCGAGCAAGACCACGGGCGAGAGCCGAGTCAGGAAATCCTTTTTGGCTAGTTAAAAAGACTGAAAGGTTCGACTCTCCGTCTCCATCTTTCCGGTGAGCGTTCGACGAACGCCTTTTCTGTTCTCGCCGATGAGAACACGAACCTTCACCTACAAAGGGGACAGAGTCATGAAAACGAAAAAACTCACGTTGATGCTTGCGGCGTTCCTGGCAACCGCGATCACGTTTTGCGGAACCTCCCATGCCGACGTGGTCGCCGAAGTTTCGGTCCCCAGCGGGACCACCAACTTCTACAGTCTGGTCCGATGGACATTGAAACAGCCGGGAGAACTGCCGGTCGGTTTCGAAATCGAGGTGAGTCCGGGCATGACAGCCAGCGACATCGCGCTGAGCATGGCATTGGAAGCGGACAACGTGTTTGGGATCGACGCTTCGAGCCTGGGGACAACGTTTGTTGCGACGGGTGTCACCGGAACGCTCGTCACCGTTCCGGCTGAAGTCGATATCGACTGGTCAACAACTTCGGTGGGTGGTGGTATCGGCCCCGACGTCGCGCTGGACCTCGACTTCGTGAGCCGCCAGCGTGATCCGATCAAAGTGATCGTGCTCATTCTGATCATGGAAATGGAGCGTGCGGCCGAGCACCGTTTCGATGGCTTCATTCAATCCCGCAACTAATGCGCTTCAATCAGATCGACTGAGCTGGAACGCTTCGTGATCACTTTCGATCGCGGAGCGTTCATTGCTGGACGCCTTTCCTTGCGATCACCACATAGCGTGGCGTACGCGTCAGCGGAAGTTCATTCGTTGCTGCCATCCACTTAACCGTGACGATGTCGAACCCGCTGGCTTCCAACAAGTAAGGAACGGTCGCCATGGTTCGGCAAGCCCCCAACGGGAGATGATCGACGTCCATCACATCTCGCCAAGCATCGCGGTCGTAGATGCCGTCAATGACCACGACGTAACCTTCCGAACGCAACCAGTGACTCCAGTTGTGAAACGCCGCAAACGGGTCGTAAAGCCCGTTCACCAATTGCCGCGAAACAATGACGTCGAAACGGGACTGTGGAAAGAGCCCCCGATCGGCCGTCGAATCACAAAACCCTTTCTCGACTACGATCGAACTCAACTCCGGCTTGCCTCGGAGAACTTCGATCATCGAAGCACAGGGCTCCAACGCGATCAACTCCGTGACGCCCGCTGATAAAATGGTTCGGCACATGGCGCCGGTGCCCGCCCCGGCATCTAAGACGCGCATCGCAGAAGTGAATTGGAACTCCGGCGCGAGGTCTGCCAAACAAGCCTGATCGTCAGAGTCACCTAACTGCGCGATCCACGACTCGTATCGTTGGACACCCTCTTTGTCGTAGCATTCGTTCAAACGCCGGCGCACCGACTCCTGTGAATCACGCCAGTTCATCGAAGGTCTCTCTCAACGAGCCAATAAACCACCGGCGTCAACAAATCCGCCACTCACACAATGGCGACCGCATCGGCAAACCTACACACCACGAGCACCCGAATCAGCGGTTATGGCCTTCGCGGAAAACGCTGTCAAACCGACGACGCGAGTGCTCGGCGAGCAGTGTTCCGCTCTCCAGAATTCTGCGTTAGAACTTGGAATCGATTGTCGCCCAACTCTGCCACTTTAGGAACGCACAGCATGTCGTTGCCCTTCGACCCGTTTGAGGAAATCCCAACGCTTCAGTCTACGGTCACCGATGCCTTCTGCGACTTGGCCAAAACGACGGTGGAACAAAACGGCGTCTTCCGCGTTTCCTTGTCGGGTGGATCGACGCCTAAGCGTGTCTACGAGATGCTGCGTGACCGAGACTTACCATGGGATCAGATTCACTTTTTCTGGGGTGATGAACGCAACGTCGCCCACGATCACGATGACAGCAACTACCTGATGGTGAAGACGGCACTGTTGGATCACATTTCGATTCCTGAGTCGAACGTCCACCCGGTACCGGTCCTGGTCGACGCCCCAGGCGACGCGGCGCGAGCGTATGAATCGACGCTCCGCGAACACTTTGATAGCGATGCTCCCCAATGGGATCTCGTTTTACTCGGCATGGGCGACGATGCGCACACCGCATCACTTTTTCCTGAGACAAAAGCACTCGATGAATCCGAGCGATGGTTCGTCGAGAATTGGGTCGAAAAGTTTGATGCGTATCGATACACGATGACGTACCCCGCAATCGGCTCGGGGAAGAACATCTGGTTCATCATCACGGGGTCCGCCAAACAGGCCGCGCTTCGTGAGGTCTTAGCCGGTGAAACCGATCCAAAGACCTATCCCTCGCAACGGATACAGCCGACACGATGGTTTGTCTCGGCAGACGCGTGCGGCTGACATCGGCCGCGAGTGACTTGGTTGAAACGAGAAACAACGGTAAGGTGACGCGATGACTGCAACCACCAAGAGCCTTCCGACGATACGACAACTTCCGCCGAACTTGATCAACCAGATCGCGGCGGGTGAAGTCATCGAGCGGCCGGCGTCGGTCGTCAAGGAATTGCTGGAA
Source organism: Planctomycetota bacterium (assembly GCA_039821165.1). GTDB lineage: Bacteria > Planctomycetota > Planctomycetia > Pirellulales > Pirellulaceae > Stieleria. The sequence goes on from JBCBOT010000209.1 coordinate 5,080, forward strand.
AACAGTGTCGACGCGGGTGCGACCCGGATCGAAGTTTCGATCGTCGGTGGAGGCACCGAATTGATCCGCATCAGCGATAACGGGTGCGGCATGACGGCAGATCAACTGCCATTGGCACTCGCGAGTCACGCGACGAGCAAACTCCCCACCGACGAGGATCTGTTCAGCGTCAGCACGCTCGGGTTTCGCGGTGAAGCGTTGGCATCGATCGGCAGTGTCTCGCAGTTGACGATTCGCAGCCGCACGGCGGGGCAGGATTCGGGGAGCGAGATTCAAGTCCGTGGCGGCGTCATCGATCCACCGTCGCCATGCGGTTGCCCCGTCGGCACGGTGATGGAAGTCCGCAACCTGTTCTTTAACACACCGGTCCGGCATCGATTCCTAAAGACCGCGCAAACAGAAAAAGGCCATATCGTTGAAGCGTTCACGCGGATCGCTCTCGCCAACACTCACGTCCACTTTGTGCTCAACAACAACGACAAGCCACTCTATGACTTGCCGGCGACCGAGCGATGGGCGGATCGAATCGATGCGTTCTTTGGAGGTGAGATCGCCGAGGGGCTGATCCCGATCCAGAGCGATGATGCACAAATTCGCGTCAGCGGCTACGTCTGCGATCCATCCGTCAGTCGCGGCAATGCCCGGATGCAGTACCTGTTTCTCAACGGGCGCCATATTCGCGATCGCTCGTTGCAACACGCACTCGGTGAGGCGTATCGTGGCCTTTTGATGGTCGGTCGACATCCGGTTTGCTTTTTGCAACTGTCGATGCCGGCGGAGATGATCGATGTGAATGTGCACCCGACGAAACTCGAAGTTCGGTTCACCGACGGAGGAAGGGTTTACAGTCGTTTGCTGCAGACACTGCGTCATCACTTCCTTTCGACAAACATGACACAGCGGGTCGGCCCGGCGGAATCGGAGCCAGCGGCTGCCACAACGAGCGCGGTTGGTATGTCGTCGAACGCCGAACAGACCCATCGGCAGTCCGTCATTGATTGGGCACGATCCGGAAGTTCCGCGAACGATGTTTTCGTTTCGCCCCTGTCCCGCGGCGGTGATACGCCCGCAACATCGCCTTCCACCGCGAGCATCCCGGGTGCACTTCCCGAATTCCGTCCGTTCCCCGGCGACAGCCACGCGACAATCTCACGCGAGGAGGTCGCGCTTTGGGATGGACCCGTGGCACCGAATCAAGCTGACGTCCAACCGGCTCCCAGCGTTTGTTACCTCGGCTTTCAAGTTCACAATCGCTACCTCGTCACGCAAGACGAACACGGCATGGTTGTCATCGACCAGCACGCGCTGCACGAACGGGTCTTGTACGAACGAGTCAAAGTCAAAGTACTCGAAAGCGGCCAACGCTTGGAATCACAAGGCTTGCTGGTTCCCGAGCCGGTTTCGCTGACCCCCGCCGAACGCACCGCCGTTCTGGATCACCAAGAAACGCTCGCCCGGATCGGACTCGAAGTCGAGGATTTTGGCGGCGACACCATCGTCATTCGCTCCTACCCCGCGATGTTGAAGAACAAGCCTCCGGGTGAGATGTTGCGAACACTCATCGAATCGGTGCTCGGCGGTGGCAAGAAACCCGAAGCGATTGAACTGCTGAACCATCTGCTCTCAACCATCGCGTGCAAGGCGGCCGTCAAAGCGGGCGATCCCCTGGCGCCTGAAGAGATCCAATCGTTGCTGGAACAGAAAGACCTCTACAACGACACGCACCATTGTCCCCACGGCCGTCCCACCGCGCTCTTTTTTAGCCGTGATGAACTCGATCGTATGTTCGGCCGAATGGGGCCACGATCCCGAGCCAATTGAGCGGCGCCCAGCAAGCGTACTGCCCGGAGCTTGCAAATCGAGCAGAGCACGAGTGCTTTGTCCCAATTCAGTTCTCGGATTGGCGCACCGGAGGGCTTGCCCGCTAAAATTTTTAGCGGAACGGCGCGAGCCGTCCGGTATCATCGTCCTGTTCGATTGGAACAAAACGCTCTACCCAAAAACCAAGCTGCGGCGAAGCACTAGGGGCTCAGCATCCGGCCCAGTTTTTCGCCGCCCACGAGATGAAAGTGCAGGTGCGGGACTTCTTGGCCACCATCGTCCCCGCAGTTGACGATCATTCGGTAGCCACCCGACAGTCCTTCCTGCGCCGCGATTTTTGAAAGGGCCACCACGCAGCGTCCCATCGCCGCCTCATCTTCCTCAGACAGATCGGCGAGTGAAACGATCTCTTTCTTAGGAATCACCAGCACGTGGACGGGGGCTTGCGGGTTGATGTCACGAAACGCAAGGCATAGATCATCCTCGTAAAGGATGTCCGCCGGAATCTCTCGATCGATGATTTTCTTGAAGATCGATGCCATACGGTGCTCCCGTTTTCGCGCGACACAATGCGGCAGCTTCCATCATCGCATGCTCGCGTTGCAAGTGTTCGAGCAACGTAACCCAACAGGAGCATCAACCCAACCAGTCTTTGACCAGGTCGTGCTCGGGCTGATCGGGCTGACGAAACTTGCTGATTTGGCCCGCCGATTCATCGTACAACAGCATCGTGGCGGCCGAGAGTTCGGCGGCGACCGGTGAGTCGAGCAACAACGACGAATCCGAAGCATTGAGTCGTCCGATGACTCGTAGTTCCACGTCGTGCTGCGATTGTCGGGGAAGCCAGCGGTTGACGATTTCGGCGCCACCGCAAACCAGCACGCTGTAAACGTGCGCGGGTGGACCATCCTTGAGAACTTCGCGGAACGCCTGGCTGGCCGACATCCCACCGCCGCCGTCGAGCGAAAAGGTGTAGGCGTCATCATGCCTCAAGTCGCGGAACCGGTCCAAAGGATCGAACACCAACACGACCGCCGGTACGCCCTCGGCTTCGTCGCCGCGCTCCTTCACCAGCTCGACAATCCGAAGGATCTCCGCTTCGCTGTCACGCGGACCGACTTCCTTGGCGTTGATGCCGGCTGCTTGCAACCAAGGTGACAGCGATTGTGACTCGCTGGCCCGATTCCCGTTGAAATAGACGACTTCGAGTTCTGGGTTCGACTTCGCAAATCCCGAAAGCACGGAACTCAACAAACCTGCGCGAGCTTCGACCGAGGGAATCATCAACACGTTGCGGCCCGCATTTCGTGACAACTGCAAGCCGACCGGCGGACCGATCTCAACCGCCTCACCGAGCAAGCCATGCAGTTCTTCGTGCTTGGCGGCCCCCTCTCCAATTGCCGCTGAGGCCAGCGCCGGCGTCCATTTGCACGGCCGGTTGCCTTGGAAGATCACCGGAGGAGGAAGCGTTTCGGTAAACGCGGCATCACGCTTCGACACATGATTGAGGAGCACGCCGTGTCGCTCGTTCGAGAGCCACGCAACCTGGAACGGTTGATTGCCTTCGACCAAGCCGCCGGCATCGTTGTAGATGGCTTCGCCGGGGCGATTGATCAACCGCGCGGCAGTGTTGTCGTCGGCCAAGATCAGTGCCGCATCCGATTCACTGCACTGCATCGCGATCCGGACAGCCATCTGTCCGAGCGTCGCGCGAGGCAGCGAGTAGGCCCCGGCGAGCGATTGACTACTGAGGATCACATGGATCCCGAACGAGCGGCCTTGTCTCACCAGTCGATCCAGCAACATCGCACAGTCGGCGGCGACCCGGTCATCGCGGACAAAAAGCTCCTGAAACTCGTCGACGACCAACATGATCCGTGGCATCGCCTTGCCGCTGGCACGTCGGTACTCCGATAGCTCCTGCGCCGATTCACCCCGAAACAGTTCGCCGCGATGTTGCAGCTCTTGATCCAACCGCTGCAACACGCTGCGTCCGAATCCACGCTCGCTCTCGATGCCGATGACTCGTGCATGTGGCATCTGCGCATCGGCATACGCTTTGAACTCGACGCCTTTCTTGAAATCGAGCAGATAGTATTCCAATTGATCGGGCGTGAATTGATGCGCTCCCGAGGTGATGATGGCGTGGAGGAGCGTACTCTTCCCCGACCCGGTCTTACCCGCGATCAGCACGTGCTGCCGGACGCCCTCGCCGAGCACGAGGGAGACGGTCCGTTGTCCGCCCTGACTTCCGATCGTGATATCGATCCCGTCATCGGTGGAACCGTCGCCACCATTCTCGGAAGGCAAGAGTGATTCGAGGGGGACTTCCACCCGAGCCGCTTCGACTGCCGCTTGACCGATCTTTTCGGAAAGGTCACCACGAAGATCGGCGGGTACGTTTGCGGCGGGCGTGAAGTGGAGTGTGTCGAGGCCCTCGTGCCGGAGCGACCAATGACCGGCCGCGTCGATACTGAGTTCGAGCAATCGATGATCTTTGGGCAACGGCTGTTCGGCGGACCAAGCTTGATCCTTCTGAACAACCATCAACACAAAGACGCCACACCGAATACCACTCTCAATCAAAGCCCGCAGGTGCTTGTACCCGATCCGGGTCAGACCCTCGGGCAGCCCGATCGCGGCCACCGCGCGATACGGCTCCGCCATCGACCCGGCGATACGGTTGTAGTCTTCCACGCGATCGAACTGGTCGCGCAAACTGGATTGCAACACGTCTTCGGCGTGTTGGGCGATTTCGCCGAGTCGGGCTTCGATCTGGTTCTCGGTCGTCCAGACACGGTGACCGACGAGTGTCGGGTCATGATCGGTGAGCGACATGAACGATGTAAAATTCTGCCCTCGCCCGATCGGATCAATCAGTGTGACTTTGGTTCGACCACCCGCAGCACCCGACATCATTCTCCAAAGCACCTGCTGAACCATGTTGGTCGCGGCATCCATTTGCCCGGGTGCGGCATGGATGATCAGTCCGCTGTGAAGGTTTCGATGCAGGGCGATCGGGATTTCACTGGGAATCTCAACGGCGGCAAAAATCGGTGCGAGTTCGTGGGCTTCACGACCGACATCCGCGTCGGGGTCACGTGACACCAACGTTTCGTTGAGCGGATCTGCGATTCGAAGTTGACCAAGCGGGACGAAGTCCAATTCCGTGGCGTCGGTATGCGGCTTCGCGACAACGGATTGCCAATCGGGGAAACGCTGTGAGGAAGTGTCACAGATGGAGGTGATGCGTTGGAGACCGGCGCGGACCCCGTCCCGCATGCGATCGGTGACGCGGGTCAATTCCTGCTTGCGTCGATCGACGTTGGTCTGCCGTCGACGATTGATCTCCTCATCGGTGGTCGCAAGCTCCTTTGTGATGGCTTCCGCGACGGAATCAGCTTGAGTGTGCATCTCCGTGTTCACACGGTTTTTGGCCGCAACAAACTCATCCCCGAGCGATGCGAGGCGGTCGTCCAGCTTCTGCCGCTGAGCCTCTTGTTCCGCCGCCAAACGAGCCTTCATCTGTACGAGCTGATCCGATTTCCACGCTTCTGCGATCTTGATCTGCTCGTCGCGGTGACGAACCAACTCACCGGCCGCCTCGCGTGCCTTTTCCGAAGAGACTTTGCGACCGATTTTTGCCGCGGCGTCAGCGGCCATTCCCGTGCGTTCGATCAAGGGGTACACGCGACGAGTTTTGGCGCGGAGAGGAAAGAGCAACCCGGCATAGGTGATCAATCCGAGCACCGCCAACGATCCGACGCCTGCGGCAAGAAAGATCCAAAACGATTCGGGTGACAGCATGACCACGCCGACCACCCACACGATGATCAACGCCACCACGATCGCAAACAAGTAAATCGAGTCGACGAGCTTTGCGACCATCCCCGAATGTAACTCGGCAATGTGGTTCTCACACTCTCGCGTCAGATCCGAAATCTGATGAATGGTCGATTCGACGGAATCGGGTTCGCTTTGTAATAACTCCTCCTCACCGGCCGAGACTTGGGGCAATCCATCCAACCGGCCGACCACGACTTCACGCGCGGACGTCAACTTCTTGGAGAGTGGCGCGAGCGCAGTTGCGATCTGTTCTTGCTCTTTCTTATTCTTCTCGCCGGGAAGGTGCTTGCGCGACTCGTACTCCTGAATCACGGCGGCACGACGCGCCTCGAACTTGCCTTCGATCGCCGCCGTTTCTTCCGTTCGCTTCTTGCGAAACAACGACGTCAGACGATGAATGTCTTTACGTGTTTGAATCGTCCCGACTTCGTATTGCACGAAGAGCTTTTCTTCTTCGGCGTCCCAAAGACCGAGCATTTCTCGCCGACGTTTGCGGCATTTCCCCGTAACTGCTCGGCGATCGGCGGAAAGCGATTCCTCTTCGCTCTCACGCTCGAGTGCGTGCTGCGTCAACAACTCTTGGCGTTTCGCCTCGGAGACTCGGAAACGCTGGATGAGAGCTTCCATCAACCGACGTTGGCGCGAGGGCGCGAACAGCCCCGCTGGCGTAAACGAGTCTTTCATGGTGTGACCGAGCAATTGAGAAGAGGGCGAGATCAGGTGTCACAATGCGACGGCCCGCAATGCAGTGATCCCGCACGCCGCATTATAGCTTGTCGCGGCGTCTCAGAAGACTTCCTTCGGCGCATGCCCATCGTCGAGCATTCCCGGATCGCTCACCTGAATTTGTGCTCGGCGAATCGTCTCGATGAATTCACCAAGAGCGGCGGAGAATCGGGTCAAGCTCGGCCCGAGCGAGGAAAGATGCTCTTGCTCGAAGCGTCTCGCTCGGTCATCGCGCCAGTTCTCCTTTGCCTCCCTCCAAACGTCAGCGAACTCGCTGAATTCGCGACGGAACCGGCCCTGGGCATCGGACAGTGGTGCAATGTTCAGTGGATCGAGCGGCATCGAATCAACCTAGTTCGCCCCGTGCGTGTCGCGCGAGGGTCTCCTGATACTTTTTCTTTCCCTCTTCGACACTCCGTCGAATCGCCTTGGTGCTTTCGTCGCTCTCTTTGCGGAGTTCAGTGATCAGTTCGAGCGATTCGATTTGGAAACTGCTGATCGCATCGACCAATTTTTGGACCGACTCGGGATCGATCGTACTGCCGTAGCCTGCGCGGAGTGCGGCACGCTCGAGTTCACGGCCGAGGTTGGCAACGTCTTCGAGCCCTTTGTTGACGCCATCTTTCATGGCCTCGGTCGCTTGCGTGACCTCATGCAAACCGTGTTGGGATTGGTACACGGTGCCGAGGATCGTGAACACGTGCTCGTTGGTCGTGAAGAATGTTACCGCGCGACGATAGACGCGCTCTTTGACGTCGTGAGTCTGCTTGAGTTTTGTGATCAACGTTTCGCCGACGTCGTATCCGATTTCCAAGTTCTCGGCGATGTCCTTGAGCAACTGGAACGTCTTGTCTTCGCTCTCGTATTTGTGTCGGGCTTCGTCGCGCGCCAACTCGAGCTGGCTTTTACCGCCTTCATCGGTGCCGGCGTAGTTGTCCAAAGCATCCTGCGCGGAAGTCAGGCCTTCTTTCGCCGCTTCGAGTGTCGGACCGTGCGCGTCGAGCAGCTCACGTGCCAGCACCTCGGCTTCTTTCAACGCGAAGCGAAAGTCGATGTAGGCGTCCATGATCAGCTCCTCACTTTTGAGGGCTTCCTTGGTGTCTTTGGCGACATCACCATAGATTTCGACGATCTTTTCGAATCGATCGTTGGGCGTGCCTCGACGAATCTTCATCCACCAGTTCGAGATCTTTTCGGTGCCGCTGATTTTGCCGTCGTCGAGCTGAGCGATGAGCCGCTTACTGTCTTCGCGGACCGAGTCAAACTGCTCGGTGATTTCCAAGTAACGATTGCCGACATTGATCGCCTCGACATTCTCACGAACCAGCGCATTGAAGGCGCCCATGTGCTGGATCACGTCGGCGATTGCGAGGACTTTGGCTTCGTCGATGTGGCGGACGCTTTCAAGCAGGCTGACAAGTTCCTGCGGCGCCGCGTTCTTGCTGTCGACACCAAATTTCTTCAGGACGCCGATCGCGTTGTTGAGGTATTCCCGCATCTTGCTGGTGTCGCGGGGCTGAGATTGCTGTGCGGAGGGTGCGGTCGCTTGAGCTTGCTCGGACATGGGATTCCAGGGAATGAATGCGAGGCGATTCGAGGTTCTTTGTTTCAGCCTTCAAGGTAGCGCACGGCGGCAATCCACGCAATCAACGTAGCCGCGAACCGGCCAGTCTTTTACCGCGTCATCTCCGCGACAGTCGAGGCGTCCCAAGAGCATCCTGGCCGGTTTTGGGGCACGCGGCTAAGGTATTCACACCGGCGAACAGACCGAAAAGGCGCCCGCCGAGGGCAGTCCCGGTGCCAACCTCCGTAGCAGCGTCACGTCGGCGTCGCACGCACATCGTTATCCGGCCGCAAACCAGCGATCCATGAGCCAAGCACAGGCGCAAGCAACACCGATTGAAGTGCCCGGGCAAACTCTCACGCTCGAAGAAACTTTGAGGGTGATGGATGTCGCTCGCGAGCTCCGCGACCAGCGGCAACAAGCTGAAGAGATGTTTCGTCGCGATGACATCCGAGCCAATCTTCGCGCCAAATTGCTGCGAACAGCGAGGATGTCCGGCGACGACGTGACCGAAGCGGAAATCGATGCCGCCATCGCGCAGTACATGGAAACGTTGCACCGATACGAAGACCCCGAATCGGGCCTCTCGAGTTTCATCGCTCACTGCTGGATTTGGCGAGACCGAATCCTGTACTCGATGGCCGGCTTGGCAGCGGTCGGCGGTGGCCTTTGGTATTTCTTCGGCTGATCCCCCAGAGTCCGCATCGAGATGACGATTATCGGCACGAACATGCACCGTCAGTTGTTAGACGGTTATAAGCACGCGCAGACGGCACTCGAACAGGCCCGAACGGGTCTCACCGCGATCGAGTCTCATCGCGGCGAACTGGATGAACGCCGGAGCGCCGCACTCCTCGATCTAGCCGAGCATTACCTGCCGGACCTTTCGCGAGACTCGATCGAGGCATCGTGGATCGAAGTTCGTGGCAAGGTTTCTCGGATCCTGCTTCGTCGCGATGAAAACCGC
>JBCBOT010000210.1:0-13985 GCA_039821165.1 Planctomycetota bacterium
TCCCGCACGATGGCTCGGTGAAGATCGATCCCCTCGATGTACTCCATAACAATGAAGAGCTTTCCGTCAGACTCAGAGAAATCATACGCCTGGACGATGTGCGGATGATCCAGCTTGGCCGACGCGCGAGCCTCTTCCTTAAACCGTTCGATTCGACGCGGATCCTTCGACGCCTCGGGCGGAAGGATTTTCAGTGCCATCAAACGGTTCATGACCGAGTGTTGAGCGAGAAAAACCACCCCCATACCGCCACGACCAAGTGGACGGAGCAGAAGGTAGTTCCCCAAGTGGAATCCCCTCGCTTTTCCGGCCAGCAGTTTCTTCGCTTGCCAGGGAGTCAACAGGTCGGCACCGACCAGCCCTTCCGCCAATCTCTCAGGCGTGAACTCCCTACTCTCGGTCATCAACGAAACGACGACCTTCTTGATGCCGTCCAGTTCCACGAGCCCAGCATGCAACGAACGGCGAACAAAGTCGCGCGTCGCTTCATCGAGGACCGATTCGTGACCGGTAGTATCGACCGACATCTTCGTGTGGGGTGTTGGAGCGTCTTCCGGTCACGCCGCAATTCGGTCTGCGTACCGGGCAACTATTATCAGCGACGGGACCGCAATTCCTGTTAAGGAATTGTTAAGCAATCGTGTCGATCCAATGAGTTGTTTGAGGGCCACGAGAGGGAATGCCGGCAGACCCTCAATCTGTCGGGTCGCAAGCCAGCAGTGTCTCTTCGCTGTAATAGACTTCTTTCAAGAACAAGCCCTGCGGCGGCGCCGTCGGGCCAGCATAAACCCGGTTCTTTTCCGCCAGGACTTCGTCGATCCACCCCGGCTGTTGTTTACCGTATCCGACTTCCACCAACGTCCCAACGATGTTTCGGACCATATTGTAAAGAAAACCGTTCGCTTCCACTTCGACTGCGAGATGGCCCGTATCTCCGAAGTTCTCGGGGACCAAAACGACGCAGTCTCGGATGTCGCGGACGGTGGATAACCTCTCAGCGCCGGCGGATTCGAAGCTCGCAAAATCATGCTCGCCGACCAGTCTCATCGCGGCCTCCGCCATCGCGTCGGGGTTGACCGCTCGCCTCAACCGCCAGCGGTAACGATGTTCGAACGGATTGCGCTGGTGTCGCACCTGTAACTGGTAGCGGTACCGTTTCCCCATCGCGTCGCGGATGGCGTGAAAGTCCGGTATGGCCGACTGCACGTCGCGAACCACGATCGCCGGCGGCAGTCGTGAGTTAATCGCCTTGGAGAGCGCTTCATCGGAGGCCGTCCAAGTCTCGAACCGACAACTCGCGATTTGACCATGTGCGTGCACGCCCGCATCCGTTCGCCCACTGCCGATCACGGCGACTTGCTGGCCGGTCGCCTTCTTGATCGCCTTCTGCAGCGTTCCCTGGATGGTTTGACGGTCCGGTTGGACCTGCCAGCCCGAGTAGTCGGTCCCGTCGTAAGCGATGGTCAACCGAAATGTCCGCGTCACCGGTCACCCAGCCGCCGTGACGGACTTTTGCAACAACTCGGCAATCTGAATCGCGTTGGTCGCGGCGCCTTTGCGTAGGTTGTCACTGACGCACCAAAATGCGAGACCATGGCCGTTGCCGCTGATGTCTTTGCGAATGCGACCGACAAAGACGTCGTCCTTGCCATCGCAATCAAGCGGCATCGGATAGGCGTGATTGGCGAGGTCATCGATGACGGTCACACCGGGGGCTTCCTCGAAAAGTTCACGTGCACGTTTAACGCTCAGTGGCTCTTCCGTCTCGACGAGAATCGATTCGCTATGACCGGTTGCAACGGGAACACGCACGGCGGTCGGGCAGACTTGAATGTCTTCGTCACCCATGATCTTACGAGTCTCGTACACCATTTTCATTTCTTCACTGGTGTACCCTTCGTGTTTCTCACTCCCGATCTGCGGGATCAAATTAAATCCGATCGGATGCTGAAACGTTTCCGGCGACTGTGATTGTTTGTTGAGTGCGGCCGAGACGCTCGCATTCAATTCAACGTTCCCCGCCAGACCCGCACCGCTGGTTGCTTGGTAGGTGCTGACGACCACACGACGAATTCGCGCGGCACGGTGCAGCGGCGCGAGCGCAACCACCATCTGGGTCGTGCTGCAATTGGGGCTCGCAAGAATCCCCTGATGACCCTCGATCGCGTCCGGGTTCACTTCGGGAATGATCAGCGGGACGTTCGGGTCCATTCGCCAGTAGCCGCTTTCGTCAACGACGATCGCACCCTCTTTCACGGCGTAAGGGGCGAACTCCGCGGACACTTCATCCGGCGTACTCGCGATGACAATATCCACATCCTCAAACGCGCCTGGCTGGAGCGTCTCGATCATGATCGCTTCGCCCTTGACCGTCACCTGCTTGCCGGCCGACCGCGGCGAAGCGAGTAGTTTTAGACGTTTGTAAGGAAAGTCTCGTTCCGCGAGGAGATCGAGGACAATTCGTCCGACGGCACCGGAGGCGCCGACGACGGCAAGCGTATCGTACACGTGATCGTTCTTCAGTAAGTGCGAGAGAGGGGGCGGGCTGAAACGGAATCGGCATTATTTGCCAATCGACTTGATCGCTTCGGGTAGTTCCTCGTCAACGATCCCCGCAATCCCTCGGCCTTCATCGAGTCGCGATTTGACATCGACTTTGGTGTCTTCGGCCTGAGCTTCCCAGAACTTTGCGATCACCGGCTTTGGAAGCGGCTTGTAGGAACGGAAAATTCGGAAGCCGACGCCACGCGACGGATCGGTCGTCAACCACCACGGGCTGCGCGGGAAGTTCGGATCGTCATAACGCCATTCCTCGTAATCCGACGCGAGCCGAGCCGCCGAGCGTAACTCTTCAGCATCCATCTCCCAACTGCCGCCGCGAAGCACACAAGGCGAAGGCAACTCGGGCCAGATCACAAAGTCCGTCGCGTTCATGCCCTGCTTGCCGACAAACGACTTGTAGCCATCTTCGGTGTAGGCGTTAACGGTCCACTCGGCGACGTTCCCATGCATGTCATACAGGCCGAACGCGTTGGGCTTTTTCTCGCCACTGGGCAATTGACCTTCATCGGCGTTGTCAAAGTACCAAGCGTGCTCTTCGATGCCCTCGGCGTCATCGCCCCAAGAAAAGGCGGTGCCCGTTCCGGCCCGCGCCGCGTACTCCCACTCGGCTTCGGTCGGCAAGCGATACTGCGCGCCGGTTAGCAAACTGATCCATTTTGTAAATTGCTTCGCCGCATACTGCGTCATCGTGACGGCGGCCTGCTCCTTTTCTTGTCCGTATTCGTAAGTGAACGAGGGTTCGTACAGTTCCGTTGGAGCGGTGATTGCGTCCGCTTGGTTCGGGTCCGCAACCTTGCGCATTCCCTTCGCTTCGAACTTCTTAAAGATCTCGTAGAGGTCCATGTACTCCTGATACAGGCCCCAGCGGACCTCTTTCTTCGCGACCCACATCGGGTCGACAGTCAACTTGATCTGCGGACCTTCATCGTCGCGACGATCGGCTTCGTCATCAGGGCTGCCGAGCAGAAACTCTCCGCCGGGAACAGGAACCATCTCGACCAACTCGTCGGTGCCTGGGACGCGCAAGGTGTAGGGCACCATGTATCCCTCGGCCACTTTGACAAACGGTCCTTCGCTCGGCTTTTTGGGCGAAATCCCAGGAGTGTCTTCAGCCACGACCGAAGAGATCGGGAACAGGCAGACGAGGGTGATCCAGACCAGACGGCAAAGGTAATTCTTCACTTCGAAGCTCATTGGGGGAAAACGGGGCGTGATCGCCGGACCGTGCAATTGACTCGATTCAGGACATTATAAAGTGCGGGCGCCTGGAGAGCGATCGCTTTTGACGACCGGTCGCACGCCAAGTAGGCGCCCGCCGCTGCGGCATTTCGCGTCGTCGCGGCCGGAGTGCCGTCGCTACGAGGGCCCGGCCCGATGTTAGGTTCGCTGATCGCCCACAGGCTCAACGCGTGCGGGGGAAATCGGGCCGCTGGCCCAGCTGGATGTCAAAGATCCTTTCTTCGTTCTCGCGAACCACGGTGAGTCGAATCGTGGTACCCGCCATCGCGTTGCCGATGACCTGCATCAAATGCATCACATCACGGATATCTTCACCGTCGACTTGCGTCACGATGTCGCCGGGCCGCAAACCTGCCGCGGCCGCTTCCGATCGCTCATCGGCCATGGCCACGATCTTGGCTCCACGGAGTCGATGATTGCCACCCACCAATTCGTGATCCGCAACCTTCTCTAGCGAGACACCGAGCCAGCCACGTTCCACCGATCCTTTGTCGCGAAGCCGTTCATAAATCTTTCTCGCAACCGCACTCGGGATGGAAAAGCTCACGCCTTGGTAGGTGTCGCCGACGATCGCGGTGTTGATGCCGATCAATGTGCCACGCGAGTCGACCAACGGGCCGCCACTATTACCCGGATTGACCGCGACATCGCTCTGCATGAAATCCTGGTAACGATCGCTCGCGCGCACCACCCGATGTTTGCCGCTGAGGATTCCAAAAGTCACGGTCCGCTCGAGACCGAATGGGCTACCGATCGCCCAAACCGGCGAACCGACTTCGATGTGTTCGCTATCACCCCAAGGAATCGGAATCAGGTGGTCTGCGTTGACTTTTAAAACGGCGAGATCGGTCAGCGGGTCGGTGCCCACCACCATCGCATCCACTTGGCGACCATCACTCAGGGTCACGGTGATTTCGCGACCGTCGACCACAACGTGACGGTTGGTCAGGATATAGCCTTGCTTGTCCACGACGACGCCACTTCCCTGATCGGAAATCGGGATGCTCGGAGCGCCGAGGAACTCCAACGGCTGTGTTTGGGCGGTCTGCTTCTGCGTTCGATGAACATCGATGTGAACGACGCTCGGTCCTGCTGCGGCAGTGACCATCTGATAGGCGCGGCTCAATGTGTCGAGCGAAACATTGCGTAGGCCTTCGCCGGCGACTTCGTACTCAGCCCGCAATTGACCCCGTCTCTGGGCGTAGCGGATTTCTTCGACCACGTCGGGCACAATGAATCTCGCCGCCGCCAACATGATAAAGATCGTGCTCAGCATCACGAGACTGTGAAGGATCGGATCGCTTCGACGACCTTCTTTGCGTCGACGCTCGGAAACAGGTGCTTCGTCGTCCGAAAACTCCCCGCCTCGCTTCGATTCAGAAAGCTCTACAAGTTGTACTTCGTCATGCTCCCCTGTTGTCTCCTGCGACTCATGCGGCACGTGCACGATCGGGAGGGTCGCGGCGTCGATGCGATGGTAGATGACTTTGCGTTTCGGTTCCTCTGGTCGCGATTCGGGCGTTTGGTCCCAGCCCTCAATCATCCGTCCTTCGCCCGACGTATTAGCCGCCTCGGCATCGTTTGCGGTCGATTCAGAGTGGGAGGGGGGACGAATTTCCATGGAAACCTTGCACCAAGTGGCGAGTCCGCGACGAGGCCCCATTGTAGCGCGAGTTGCCAAGTGCTCTGCAACATTTCAGTCGGATCCGACGCAAATTGCGTTGTTGAGCCCGCAAAACCCCGCCGATTCGAAGTCAGATTGATCCGGAATCGCGTCTCAAGACAGCAAAAGTCGACGTTGGGACTGGTTCACGCGATCCGAACCGACCAAATTGGCAGCCGACGATCCCAAGGCGGATACCGCTCCATTTTGCCCCCTCCCCCGCCAGCATCCACGTTATGGCCAGTGACCTGCATTCCGTCCGCGCGACCATCTACGAAGCCATCTCGGCGATTCGATTGATTGATCCGCACACGCACATCAATCCTCACGACGCCGGATCCCACACGCTCGCGGATATTCTCGGCTACCACTACTACACCGAGTTGGTCCACTCCGCCGGCATGCCGCGTGAGGAAATCGAAGAGCCGGGGATCACGCCGCGCGAGTTGGTCGGCCGCATGGTTCATGGCTTCGGCAACATCACCAATACCGCCAACTATCACTGGCTCATCCAGATTTGCCAGGAGTTCTTCGGCTTCGAAGAGGACGCCATCACGCCGGACAATTGGGAGGCCCTTTTCGATTCTGCCGAGGCCACGATGGACAACGCCGAGTGGCCGCAGATGGTCCTCGACAAGAGCAACGTTGAATCGGTTTTTCTAACCAACGATTTCGATGACGACCTCGAAGGCTTTGACTCGTCCACTTACATCCCGTGTTTGCGCACCGACGACCTGGTCTTTCATCTCGCCAAGCCCGAAACGCGTCAGCGACTGGAGGCCTGTAGCGGCGTCTCGCTTGGCGGAAATTCATTGACGTCGCTTCGCGAAGCACTCAAGCAACGTTTCGAGCACTTTGTGTCGCGCGGCGCGCGAGCGTGCGCGATCTCCATCCCGCCGACGTTCACTCCCACAAGGGTTGCCGACGGCCGCGCGACGGTCGCGCTGGATCAATTGCTGACTCAGGGGACGTCCGCCGATCCGGCTCACATCGATGCCATGTCGCGACGCGTCTTCTGGACGCTCGCGGAGTTGTGTGATGAATACGGTTTGCCATTTGATTTGATGATCGGCGTCAATCGCCAAGTCTATCCGGCAGGTGTCTATCAAGGCCAAGACCTCTACGACAGTCGCGTCTCATTGATCCAGTACCGCGAGCTTTTCAACGCGTTTCCAAAACTCAAGTTTCCGATTTCCGTGCTCGCCAGCGTCACGAATCAGGAGTTGGTCAGCTACAGCTGGATCTTTCCGAACGTCTACACCAACGGCCACTGGTGGTACAGCAACACTCCGTCGTTCATTCATCGCGATGCCGCCGCGCGACTCGAAGCCGTTCCGCGCAACAAGCAAGTCGCCTACTACAGCGACGCGTACAAGCTCGAGTTTGTGTTGCCGAAGTTCGACATGTATCGCCGCATCCTTGCCCGTGTCCTCGCCGAACAGTTCGTCGGCGAAAACGGATGGAGTGAAGAAAAAGCGATCGAGCTCGGAAGACAAGTGTTGCGGGGCAACGTGGATGAACTGTTCCCGTCACCGTTGCTCGAGGCGGCCTCCGATGATTTGCCGGTGGACGAGGAAGTCCCCGCAACCATCGCTGGCATCCATGAGTCGACGGTGGATCCCTCACCCACCTTGGATGCAAACGAGATCGCCGGCGCAATCGGCGTTACCGCCGGTGCGGGGCTTGCCGGTCCGTTCGCGATTCCTAGCGACGAGCCGGAACCCTCCGCGACCATCGATGAAGAACCCGAGGAGGCGGCTCCGCAAGTCGACGTGGAGTCGGTCGACGACGATCTCCTCATCGCCGACGAAGAGATCGATGAGTACGACACGGCAAGCGAGCTGTCTGCATTCCTCGAAATGGATGAGGAGGATGCGGCCCTCCAAACCATGGCCGACGACGCCGACAAAACAGTCCCCGTCGATCCCGATGCAACGGTCGCCGATGTTTCCGAAACGATCGAGGACGTTTCGGCGACCGATTTTTCGCTCGCCGATGAGATCGATCCGCTGCCATCTCCGGCGGAAATCGACAACGCGGATGCTGCGGATGTGCAACTCGCCGACGCCTCTCCGATCGACGAGGAAGTACCCGAACAGGAAGATGTCGTTCCGCTCGAGGCCATGATCGATCCGGTGCCACTGGACGTCGGAGAGCTACTCGGCGCGGACGGCTCGAATCCCACGAGTCCCGACCTTCATGACACACACATCGAATTCCTCACTGGCGATGGTCAAGTGAATCCCGATGGCGGGTCAATGATCCTCGAAGCCGATCCCACGACCGGCGAACTGCGTTTTCCCGTCGGTGACGAAACCACCGGGGATGACGATCTCCTCAGCGGTGACTGATATTCGGCTTCAATGACCGTGCTCGTTGGATGTCGTCGCATTACATCGAGATCCGGCGACAGCAACAACGCAAAGATTGCCACGGCTAAGATGCCGACAAAAGCCTCCCAGCTCGTTGGCTTCAAACTCGGTTTGTCCGTCACGTGAACTCACGTTTGCAGGGACGCCTTGGCTGTTTCAATGACTATCAGGTCAATGATCACTCCGAAATGATTCGGTTGATCGCGTTGAGCATCGCAAGGATCGTACTTTCGACGGTATCGGTGCTAACGCCGATCCCGCGGAACACGCGACCCTTGTAATCCACCTCGAGGTTGACCTCGCCGATCGCGTCGCGTCCCAGCGTCGCGCTGCGGACGCGATAGTCCTTGCAAACCAGCTTGATTCCCGTGATTTGCTCGACGGCCCAAAACGCGGCGTCGATCGGCCCATCGCCTTCGGTAACGGTCACCGACTTTTCTTCGGTTCCATCCGAAAGTGTCAGCCGCACGCGAGGTGTCTTGCCGGTCGCACTGGTGACTTCGTAGTCGACCATCGACCAACGCTGACCTTCGGCGGTGCTGATTTGTTGTTGGACCAGCGCGACGATGTCTCCGTCGTAGATCTCTTTCTTCTTGTCGGCCAGGATTTTGAATTGCTCGAACACTCGCACCAATTCATCCCCGGCAAGGTTGAAGCCGAGTGTCTTGGCGCGATCCGCCAATGCGGCGCGGCCGCTGTGTTTGCCGAGTACCAAATCGGTCTTTTCAACACCGACGTCCTCCGGCGACATGATTTCGTAGGTGGAACGCTCTTTCAGCATGCCGTCCTGGTGAATTCCCGATTCGTGTGCGAACGCGTTGCGGCCGACGATGGCCTTGTTGCGCTGAACGCTGATACCGGTGACTTTGCTGACGAGTCGACTCGCGGGGACGAGCCGCTTCGTGTCGATCCGCGTGTCGCATTTGTAAAAATCACTACGGGTCTTCATGGCCATCACGACTTCTTCGAGCGCCGCGTTACCGGCGCGTTCGCCGATGCCGTTGATGGTGCACTCGATTTGTCCCGCACCGGCCGCGACCGCTGCCAAGCTGTTTGCGACGGCCATGCCAAGGTCATCATGGCAATGCGTGCTCAGCACGGCTTTGTCGATGTTCGGCACCCGGTTCCGAAGCATGTCAAAAATCTTGAAGATCTCGTCGGGCGTGACATAACCGACGGTATCGGGAACGTTGATCGTCGTTGCACCGGCATCGATCGCCGCTTCGACCACGCGACACAAGAAGTCATGCTCTGTTCGGCAGGCGTCCTCCGGTGAGAACTCGATGTCTTCACATTTGCTCGCCGCCAGTTTGACGCCGTCGATCGCTCGGCTGACGATCTGGTCGGGCGTCATGCGAAGTTTAAATTCCCGATGGATCGCGCTCGTCGCCAAGAACACGTGAATCCGTGAACGTTCGGCACCCTGCACCGCTTCGGCTGCGCGAAGAATGTCCTTTTCGCTACACCGGGCCAGGCCACAGATGGTGGAACCTTGGATGGTTTCGGCGATCTGCTTCACCGATTCGAAATCGCCCGGTGAGGCGATCGGAAAACCCGCTTCGATGATGTCGACGCCGAGGTCCGCAAGGCTGTGTGCGACTTCCAGTTTTTCGGTCAGGTTCATGCTCGCGCCAGGCGATTGCTCACCGTCACGAAGCGTGGTGTCGAAAATCCGAATCAGTCGTTTGTCGGTCGATTCAGTCGCGGCAGGAGCGCCGCTTGGATCGGTGGTCGCGGTGTCCATGGTTTTCCCTTTAGGAGTTTGGGGCAGTATGAGGCCCGATTGAAACGAAAAAAACCCGAGTCCTCGGGGACTCGGGTTTTCGGTGTTTTGTCGCGATCGCGTGCGATTCAACTGACCATAGAAACCCTCGTCTCCCCGGCGAAGGGAAGTAGGAGCAGAATTTCTAGAGCGAGTCGAATAAGGATCATGTCAACGAAAATAGGTGTGTTGCGGCCCGTCGTCAAGCGCAGAACAGACACCGAATCCCATCGCGGGTTCAGGGTTCGCCATTCTCGCCGGGCCGATTCGAACATCCGTCACCTTGTCCGGGAGTCCGTTTCGCACCCACCCGAGCTCCGCATGTGAGCCGGCTAGACCTTGGTCACCGCATGCGATCGCGCGTAGCGGGCCGCGCCGCCTTCCAGGTCCCGCATCTCTTCGCGGAACTCCTGTTCGGTCATCCGCAGACTCTGCTCCACCTGCCACCAAGCGATCGCGTAGTCCAGGATCGCCAAGGCGAGGACGGTCAATCCGATCCATCCGCAGCATCGGAGCACCAGGTTGAACAGCGAACTCGCTAGCGGCCCCATCGGCATCGCACCCAGTTCGCCGATTTGCGGAAGGTTGCTTCGCACCAGGGCACCTGCGGTTGCAAAGATCGCGAACAACTTCAACGCGGTGATGGTCGTTTCTCCGATCGATCTTGGCGAGACCATTTCCAATAGTCGCGCGGTCGGATTCAGTCGTTCCGGCGTCGGCGTGAGTTTTGACGGAGTAAAAAGAAGACCCGTTTGCAGCAAGTTGAAGCCGATCGCCACCAAGACCAACGCGATCAGTATCGGCGAGGTCAGCATTGCGGCCGCGAACACGGCGTGCGCGATGACGCGAAACGCCTCACCACGATCGAGCGTCAAAATCGGCTCTTGAAAACTACGTTCCACCATCGTCATGAGTCCCCGCCCGAGGTGCTCTCCCCACCAAGAGAGCAGCGCCGTCACGGCGAGCAGGATTCCCGCCGTCACGACCGTTTTGCTCTTGGCAACTCGGCCCTGTTCGCGGGCTCGCTTGCGTTGACGAGGTGAAGCGGGGTGAATCTTGTCCGTCATGTTTCGATGCCGCAGTCCTGCGTGCTGCCTTGTTTGTCAGCGGACTCCAAGCGTTCCGATTGCCGCGGTGAGTTCATGTTCGAAGATCAAGCCCGCCGAGCCGATCGTCAGGGCCATGACCAAAAGAATCCCGAGCGCATTGAGGTTCATGCCCAACGCCAAGACGTTGAGCTGTGGAATGGTGCGGCTCACGATCGCGACGGCCAAGTGCGTGATGAGGACGCAGGCGAGTACGGGGGCGGCGACACGCACACCTGATTCCATTCCGATTGCCAGTTGATCGATTAATACGTCCAGCAGCCTTGCATCGAAGGACACGCTCATGAGAGGTCGTCGATGAAAGCTCGAAAGCAATGCATCGATCAGGAAACGATGGCCTCCGATGCCGAACAACAACGCCGTCACGAAGACTCCGATCAATCGAGGAAGCTGTGGCATTGGTTCCCCACTCGCCGGATCCGCCATTGTCGATAATTGCATCCCCGATGTGCCGGCGATCAATTCGCCCGCCAATTGCATTCCCGTCAGCAAGAGCTGCACGACGCCACCGACCACCATCCCAAACAGAAATTCGCCGACGGCAGCGAACGCGATGTCGACGGGGGCTGCCGCGTCTGACGAGACGCCGATGGACGCGTTGGGGACAAGCAGCACCGTCATCATCACAATCAACAGCGCCTTCATTCGCATGGAGAGGCCGAAGGTCAATGACGGGATGGCGGTGAGCATCCCGGCCAAGCGAGCTGCGACAAGGAGGCCGACAATCAGGCGTCCGATCAGCCATTCGTTTGCGAAACTTTGGAGGGCTTCGATCATGTGCTACCAGCTTGATCCCACGAACAATTGCTGCGCAAAGTCGATCATCCGTGCAAACATCCAGGGCATGCAAATCATCAACACGCCGCCGCACACGATCAGTTTCGGTACAAACGAAATCGATTGATCTTGAATCTGAAAGAGTGTTTGCAGGAGCCCGGAACAGAGTCCAACAATCGCCGACACGATCAGTGCCGGTGCCGCGAGTAATGCTGCTAGCAACAATGCTTGCCGGCAAAGGTCCACCGCTTGGCTCGCATCCATCGTCATCTCAGAAACCACTCCAGTACACGGCGCGATCAGATGTGGACGCAGGTTGTCCATCATTGTGGACAAGAACCAATTTGGGTTTGCTCATTCGTTTCATCGTTATCCCATCCCAAAGCTGGACAGCAACATCCCGACCACCAAGTGCCAGCCATCTACCAGGACGAACAACAACAATTTCAGCGGTAGTGAAACCATCGCCGGTGGGAGCATGAACATTCCCATCGACATCGTCACACTCGCCACCACGAGGTCGACGACCAGGAACGGCAAGTAGATGCTGAAACCCATCAAGAATGCGACTTTCAATTCGCTGATCACAAACGCGGGCAAAAGCACCCGAATCGGAACATCCGAAAAGCTGCTGGGAGCCGGTCCATCGGGAAACGCGTGGCGGTGAAAGAGCATCACGTCGGCATGATTCTTCGCCGCATCGATTTGCTGAGACATAAACAAACGGATCGGAGTTGACGCGGCCCGATAGGCTTCCGCCATCGTCATCTCGGTCTCGGTGTCCGAATAAGGCTGGATCGCATCCTCATACACACGAGTCCACGTCGGCATCATCACCAGCAACGTCATGAAGAGTGAAATGCTTGTCAGTACCTGCGTCGGTGGCAGCGACTGAAGCCCAATGGCTTGCCGAAGGAGCGACAACACGATGATGATGCGGATGTAACACGTCGTCATCAGCAAGATCGCGGGTGCCAAACTGACGACCGAGAGCAGCAGCACGGTCTGCAAGCTGCCGCCGATATTTTCTGGACTTGCGAGGGTCTCTGGCGATGACGCAAGCGTTTCGAGTGTCGGCAATGCCCGCGAATTCGCCGTCGAGTCGATCACCGTCGCGGACTGTGAAACAAGTTGTGGAACTGGTTCGCTCGCATCCTCTGCCCTGCCCTGCCCCGCGCACAGCATCAGCGAGGAAAGTAGCAAGCAAACGGCAAACCGGCAGAATTCCACGGCAGTCCTGGCGAATCGGGGCTTTCGACACCAACGCGGCGGGACTTTAGGAAAAACAAGAACAAAGACGAAAGATGAAAAACAGTGGCGAGAGGCGAGAGGCGAGGGGCGAGTGGCGAGTGGCGAGTGGCGAGTGGCGAGTGGCGAGTGGCGAGTGGCGAGTGGCGAGGGGTGGTTAACTCAGTAGCGGTGCGAAATAGGCGTCGTACCCGCGGAGCGAACTTCCCGCGATCGTCGCGAAACCACCCCTCGGAAATCGCAAACGACAATCACTTCGCACATAACCTGCGATCTTTTCGCGGTTCACCTTTTCAAACTCGCCCACCTCGTGGACCGTTAAGCGAGTCGTCTGGCCGTCGCTTGTCACTGAAAAACAAACACATGTTGGGCCACTGACGCCGACACAGGCTTTGGTTGTGGTTTCGCCTGCGTCGTTTTCAAACGTTGCATCCACGTAGAGACAACTCAGGACCTTGCCTCCAAATAAGAACTCGATTGCATCGAGCACACCAGGCTGCGTCAAAGCCGCGGAGGCCTGATCACCGGGCCCCAGTAGTCGAGACATCTTCGCTTGGCGGAACCGTTCCTCGTAGGCTTTGACGTCCGTCCGCAAAAAATAGGCGGCTACCCGTATCGCCTCGTGGCCTTGCCACGGCACCAACTCGCAGACCCCGAGTGGAGGCTCGCTGACGTCGTCAAGTCTTCGTTTGCTCGATGCGAGTTCCACGAGATCATCGAGGAACGCCGTGCAGCATTCTGTGCCCGGTGCGATTCGCGGTGCGTGAAAGAGAAACGGTGGTTCGGCAACTAACTGTTCTTTCCAGCCGCTTTGTTGCGGTGCGTCACCCATCGCCCAGCACTTTGTTGTTTCCAGTCGACGGAGGACGTCTTCGGGCTCATCGCCGAGGTGTTCGAGCACGAATGCGGCGAGGGACCAAACACACCGTTCCAATTGTTCTTCTGCTTCGACCTCGATTTCGCCAGCCCTCAACTGGATTTCCAGCCGTTCGGCGATTTCTGTTTGCCAGCGTTCAACCGCCTTCGGATCGGCATCTCCGTGTTTCAAAACATGTGCCACCAGAAACGCTTCCAAACGCTCGGCAACGGCCATGCATTGTGCGGGTGCGAGCGACTCCGCCGGGGCATACTGATCAGGACGCGAGGAGGTGCCCG
The DNA here is from genome assembly GCA_039821165.1 of Planctomycetota bacterium. GTDB lineage: Bacteria > Planctomycetota > Planctomycetia > Pirellulales > Pirellulaceae > Stieleria. Next base: position 13,885 of record JBCBOT010000210.1, read on the forward strand.
ATGCGGCATGCTTCATCAACGAGATTCGAGCGTACTCATCTCGTAGCGCAATCGCCGAAATCTGGCTCATGATTTCCAGCCGCTTTGTTGCGGTGCGTCAC
>JBCBOT010000211.1:0-13918 GCA_039821165.1 Planctomycetota bacterium
GCATCCGTCGTGCCGGCACCGCCCGTGTCCAAGTAGTCCTGATAGCAACGGCCATCGAGCGTTTTCGCGTGCCCCTCGGGGTCGCCAATTTTGTACTCGCCGAGTAGTTCATGCGGCGTGTAGAGCGCACCGCGAAACGCCTTGAATGGCAGTTCGTCGAGTTGTGGAAAGACAACCGGCGAGTCCAGCAAGTCAAGCGTTTCCTCATCGACATGGCAACCCAAGAGCACGTTGTGCAAACACGTCGCGCCGGCCAATTCCGATTTCAACTCGCACAAATCGATGGCCTGAAAGATCGCTCGCGTCAAATCGCGAGACGACGCCAGGTGCGCGCGGACGGCTTCCACGCTATCGAATTCAAGACGCTTCATCCGCTATCACTTCCTTTGATCAATCGCGGTACACAAACATGTCGTCGACCCAAGCCTGTTTGGGGACCGCCAACCGAATACGGCTTTTCGTTGCATGACCGATCCCTTCCGATGTGAACTCGGCGACGGGTTCCTCGTTGATCGAAACGACCATCGTGTCGCCTGAGAGTTTGACGGTCAATTTGTGCCACGTGTCCGGCGCAATTGCGATCTTCGATGTTTGTTGCTTTGTCGCGATAAGTGCCTTGTCCGCTTCTGTCGCTGTCTTGGACTTGGCTCGTTCGCGGATCTCCAGCTTCATTCGTCCCGTCTTCAGATCTTGCAGCGTGACCTGGTTCGTTCGGATCCTCGCCGCGCAAATGTGTCCGGCGTGCACGCTTTTTTCTTTCATGTCGGCAATGTTGATGCCGAGCTCATCGCCTTTTCGAATCTTGAAACGCATTTCGATCGTTGCATCTTTGAATGCGAGGTCTTGGACGACGCTCACACCATGATCCGCGACCTTGTGTCGGTAGATGTGCATCGCGCCGTCGACGAGATCCACTTGTTTGTTGCCCGCCGCACGCGACTTGCTGTTCGTGCCCCAGCCATTACCGGGCTGTTCTGCCGTTTTGGGATTCTCGTCGCGTTCGAAGTGATCTTCGAAGATCAACTCGCGGGCGTTTCCGAGCGAAACGCAAACGAGCGACAATAGAAGGGTTTTGAAAACGATTTTCATTTGAGGATCTCATCCAGTTGGCGGCGAAGCGGGCCTTGCAGGACGAACGGGTCCAGATTGCTTTGGCCGTAATCGAGTAATGATTTTGCGAGTCGGTTGATGATGACTGAATTGCCATCGTTGCCGAATTGATTCTTCAATTCATCGGGGTCCGATTGATGATCGAAAAGCCACGGCCGATCGGAAACAGAAAGCATGAGCTTGTATCGATCGGTCACGGCAGCGATCCAAGCCGCTTTGGTGCCTCCGTTACGAAGGAACGTGACGTCATTCCAGTCCTTCGCAGAACCATTGAGCAATCCCGAAAAATCGCGGCCTTGCGTTTCGGAGGGAGCGGTCTTTCCAAGCAGTGTCAGCACGGTCGGCGAGAAATCGACGGTGCCCAATGCTTGATCGATTTGCGTTCCCGCTTCGATCTTGCCTGGCGCCGCAATGATCATTGGGATCTTCGCGCTCGCTTCGTAAGGATTGCCTTTGTTCAACCGGCCGTGCTCGAAACAAAGATCGCCATGATCCGACGTGATGACGACGACGGTTCTGTCGGTGAGCCCCTGTTCTTCGAGAACACCAAGGATTTTCGCAACGTTGTCGTCGATGCATCGGACCATCCCGAAGTACTTCGCCATCAACGGCGAGTTGAATTTTCGGATCGCGTTCTTACCCGTGGCAGACGCCCATTTTGGATTGTCTTGGACCATCGAAAACGTCATCGGTGCTCGGATGACCCGGTCGACGAACATCGTGTCATAGGGTGCCCGAACGGTGTTGGGGCCATGTGGGTCCGGAAGACTGAGGTGATAACAAAAGTTCTCCTTCGCGTGCTCGCGGATGAAATCAACCGCACGGTCGGCGAGCCAATCAGTTGCGAACGATTTCGAATCGGCATCACCCAGGTCATAACTCGGCTCGCCCTTTTTGTTCTTTGACGCGACACGAGGGCCGTCCTTCGTGATTTCGAACCGTTTCCAGTGGCCGCGATTGAACATGTAGCGATTGTCTGCAAAACCGAATTGGCGTTCGGGAGCCCACTGCGGCTTGCCGGTCCCGTCGAGGTGCCACTTGCCCGCGTAGCCCGTCGCGTATCCGTCGCGCCGAAGCACTTCGGCAAAGGTCACGATTTCGGATTTCATCGGCAGGTCATTCTGCGGGCTGCCGGTGTGGTGCGGGTACAGGCCGGTAAAGAACGACGCGCGGGACGGCGTGCAAACCGGGCTCGTTGCATAGAACGAGGTGCAGATCGCGCCTCGCGCGGCAATGGAATCGATGGCGGGAGTTTCAACCACCGCGTCTTCACCCCAGATCAACGCCTGCGAGCGAGGGAGTGTGTTTCGATAACACCCCAGAGTGCGAAAGTTGTGCTCATCTGTCTGGATGATCAGCAGATTCGTCGGCTCCGCGGAGCCGACACGGGCTAACGCGACCGCCAGTAAACAAGCGAGAATGCATCGACTCACGGGGCTACTTCCTCTTTTTTCGTGGTCGCGGTTTGTACGTCGGCCCGTTGTCGGGTGGCATCGACCTGTGCCACGTGAGGAGTTCTCGCGTGAGTGATTGGACAACGTCGGGATGTTGATCCGCGAGATTGTTCGACTCCCCGAGATCACGCTCGATATCGTACAACTGCGGACGTGATGCATCGTATTCACACAAGAACTTCCATTTGCCGCGACGAACGGCCAAGTCCGGGAGTGACTTGAGTTCGTAAGCATTTTCCCGATCGGGTGGCCGGCGGAAGAAGATCGGCGACTCACGCGATTCGTCGGATTGGCCCAATAACGTCGCCGCGAGAGTCTCGCCGTCATAGTCGGCTTCGCTTGAAACGCCGGCGAGTTGGAGCAGACTCGGCACCAAGTCGATGGCAGAAAAGACAGACTTGGAATTCACGGTACCCTGAGCGGAAGAATCCATGATGCCTGGAGCCCAGACGATCAACGGGGATCGAATGCCGCCTTCGTAGAGTGTCGCCTTGAGGCCTCGAAAAGGGCCGGCCGAGCCCGCGCTGGTGTCCGGACCATTGTCACTACAAACAAGAATGATTGTGTTCTCACGCAGCGTTTGGTTGTCGCGGATTAGGTCGAACAGTCGGCCTAGTTGTTCATCCATCGTCTTGAGGACGGCGTGATAGAGTTCACGACGTTCACTGCTTCCGCGTCGTGCTTTCGGTGGAAAGTACGGCGAGTGGACATCGTCGGGCCAAAGGTTGACATAGAAAGGGCGGTCATGCTTTGCAGACCACCGAATGAATTCCCGCGCTGATTCGCAAAAGGCTTCTGTGATCGTCGAGCGGTCTTCCCAGAGGATCGGGCCACGACCCAAGTTGTCGCTACCGAGGCCATGTTTTTGTGGTGGCTTGCCGTCGTAAGCATCCTTGAGCGGTAAAACACGTGGGCCGAGACCTTCAAAATTGGTCAGCGATTCGTCGAAGCCGTACTCCGTGATCAATGGGGCTTCCCCGACATCGCGCTGACCGCCCATGTGCCATTTACCGAAGTGTCCGGTGGCGTACCCCGCTTCGTGCAGGCTACGCGCGAGCATCGGCGCTTTGGGGTCGAGCCACTGCGCCATGCCTCGATCAAGGTTGTTCTGGCGATTGTTCAAGAACGACGTGATCTTCCAACGCTGTGGATACTGTCCGGTTGAAATCGCGGTTCTGGAAGGCGAACAAATCGGAGAGTTCACATAAAACTGTTCGAAGCGAATGCCTTCTGCCGCGAGACGATCGATGTTGGTTGTTTGGACCGTTTCACCACCGAAACACGAAAAATCGCCCCAGCCCATGTCATCGATGAAGACCAAGACGATGTTGGGCGGGGCGGCGTGAGTCAACGTGCTCGCGCAGCACACCAGCAAGAAGAATAGTCCGCGCGCCATGGGGAAGCTCGCTGAGGAGGGAGGGAGGAAGAGCCCGAGAGTTTACTCGCTACGCCCTGGACGCGTGGGGAGCGACCATCGAGCCATCACTCATATTCCCATTTCATGATCCAGGGATCATCGAACTGCCGCTGCATTGACTTCAGTTTTGCCTTGTATTGTTCGAGCACATCGGCATGTCCCGGGCTCGATGCGAGATTCGTCGATTCGTAGGGGTCCTTCTGCATGTCATACAGCTCGAACGCGGGCCGTTGAACGTATCGCCCCACCGTCATTTGGCCGTAGGGTGCGTCGTCTCCTTTCGCGAGTTGAGCTTGCCAACTGCTCGCGGCCCAAAGGTCCGATGCGAAGGGGTACGGCAACGGATGGGCGATATTCCAAATGAGTTTGAAACGGCTGTCGCGGACGACACGCATCGGATAGTACATCTGAATCTCGTGAAACGTATGCGAAGCCATGATCGTTTCGCGATGCGTTTCGTCGGGATGGGCAAGAATGCGCATCCAGGATTTGCCGTGGTAACCTTTAAATGCTTTGCGGCCGTCTCGGTTTTCCTTCAAGGCCTCGCCCCGTTCAGTCCAGAACTTTTTGGCATTGAGCATGTCTTTGGGGGCGTTCTTCTTGCGATCCAATCCTCCAGCAAAGTCGAGCAGGCTGGGGGTGATGTCGATGTGACTGACCATGGCATCGGTCTGGATTCCCCGCTGGTCTTGGTAGGGATCTCGAACGACGAAGGGCACCCGCAACCCACCTTCGTAAACGGTCGTTTTGCCACCAGCGAAGGCCATCCCGTGATCGCTCGTAAAGACAATCATGGTTTTATCGTAGAGATCGGCTGCTTTTAGAATCTCAACCAACCGCGCGACGCCTCGGTCCACTCGGGAGCAAGACTGGTAGTATTGGGCGAGTTCTTCACGAGTTTCCGGCGTGTCGGGCAAGAAGGGCGGAATCGTGACGTCGGAGGGATCAAAAAAGACTTCGTCGACTCCAGGGAAGGAGCCTCGATTCGGTTTGTTCCCGAACAGGTTTGGTTTGAGCTCGCGTTGGCTCGTTTGATCAATGCCTCCGCCGCGGTGCGGATCGGACGTGCCGAAGTAAAGGAAGAACGGTTGGTCACTCTCTTCGGTTAGGAATGGCTTGCATTGATCTGCCATTTCGACGGTGCTTCGCGAGTTCGCCTTGAGATACGTCTCGAACTGGTAAACGGTCTCAGGGGCGACGTGGTACTTTCCGATGTGCGCCGTCCGGTAGCCGGCCCGCTGCATCACCCGCGGCAGCGCGAGCGAGACGACGTCGTGGAAGGATGCAAACTTGTGGTAGTGATGCTGGTGCCCGAACTGTCCGTTGCGATGGTTGTGTAACCCGCTCATCACCACACTGCGACTGGCACTACACGAGGCCGTCGTGGCGAAAGCGTTCCGAAAGACGACGCCGTCTGCGGCGATGGCGTCGATGGCAGGGGTTCGAGCCGCAGCATCGCCGTAGCAGCCCAGGGTCGGGCTCTCGTCATCTGTGATGATGAAGATGACGTTCTTTTCGGCGGCTTGGGCCGATAGCGCGAAACAAACAGCGAAGACGGCGAAGAGACGCAGGTGTGGCATCGTTGTCACAACATTCGGGGGCGGGAGGGAGAGAGGAGCAAGCTTGGGGAGTAGTTTAGCCGCGTCGGCGGAAGCCGTTCGGCTAGCTCGCTGACGTCCGCCCGCCAGTGTCGCCGCTCAAAAAAGCCCGCGAAAGAGGGGGAGCCGTCACAACCAAGCCGCGAAATCGTTACCGGATGCGCCCGATCTAACGGCAAATCTACCTCTGACCCTCGCAAAGCGTCGGTTCACCCCCACGGCTCGAAGTCACGTTCTTAGCGTGGACTTAACTTTCATTGGGGCCCGTGAACGAGATAAATCGAGATGAAAAGGGCATGATCTCGGCGCCAGAAAATCCTTGCACCACGCCGTCAGTGAGCGATCAAGACGTGGACCTTCGGGACCGACGGATTCTGATCGTCGACGACGATCCGTTGGTGGTGCGGATGATACAGCATCATTTATCGAAGGCAGGATTTCACAACTTTGTGACCTGTCATCGGTCTCTTACCGCGATGGACTTGATCCACTCGAGCGAACCGGACATCGCAATTGTTGATGTGATGATGCCCGGGATCAGCGGTCTCGAACTGCTCGATGATATCCGCTGTGACCCGGATTATCGACGCCTCCCGGTGTTGATCATCACCTCGTCGCAACATGAGTCCGTCAAAGTGGAAGCGCTTGAACAGGGCGCGACCGACTTTATCCAAAAGCCGCTGAAGGCCGTCGAGTTGCTCCCGCGGGTTCGCAACGCGTTGTTGATCAAGCAACAACACGACGAAGTGACGGCGTATTCGAAACAGTTGGAGAACGAAGTCGCGGCCCGAACGGCGGCGCTCGCTCAAGCCCGCGAAGAAGTCATTCATGTCTTGGCGTGCGCATCAGAGTATCGCGATCACGAGACCGGCAACCACGTGATTCGTGTCGGACGATTCGCCGGTCTCATTGCGAGTGAATTGGGGTTCGACCCCAAACGTGTGGCGTTGATCGAACAGGCTGCGATCCTTCACGACGCAGGCAAGATCGGGATCGCGGACTCCGTGTTGCTCAAGCCGGGCAAACTCACCGAGCAAGAATTCGCGTTGATGAAACAGCATTGCGAGTTCGGTGAGAAAATCCTGAGTGCCGAACCGAATGTCCGCGGAAAGAAACAACAGCAAGCCCAAGAGCCAGCCCTTCCACGTTCACCCATTTTGGAACTGGCCGCGATCATCGCGATGACGCATCACGAGCGTTGGGATGGAGGCGGCTATCCGAAGGGTCTTGCAGGCGAGGCGATTCCGATCGAAGGACGGATCACGGCCGTCGCGGATGTCTTTGATGCGCTAAGTAGCGGACGCTGCTACAAGGACCCCTTCCCGATGGAGCAGTGTCTGCAAATCATGACCGACGAACGCGGCAAGCACTTCGATCCGATGGTCCTTGATGCGTTCCTCACGCGGATCGATGAGGCGAAGGAGATCGTCGTCTCGCTCTCCGACGAGATTGAACCGTTTCAGATTTAGATCGACGGTATCGCGTTGCTGCACGCAAGCCTAACGTTGTCGGTTTATCGAAGCCGTTCACGTCCTCGTTCCACCGCGGCGACGGCGTCTTCGGGGCTCGGTGCGGTTGCGGTGACGTGCCCCATTTTTCGTCCGACCTTGGCTTCGGATTTACCGTAAAGGTGAAGTTCCACGCCCGGTTCCGCGAGGCACTCGTCCCAAGCCGGTTCGCCGTTGGACCAAAGATCGCCAAGCAAGTTTGCCATCGCCGCTGCGGGAACTTGGCGGGACGTCTCACCCAGCGGTATGCCGCAAACCGCGCGAACGTGCTGCTCGAATTGGCTGGTGTGACAGGCTTCGATCGTCAGGTGACCGCTGTTGTGAGGCCGCGGTGCGATTTCATTGACGAGCAACCCGTCTTCGAGCACGAACAGTTCCACGCAGATCAAACCGACGAGCGACAAGTGTTCGGCGGTCGCGATGGCAATCTGCTCCGCTCGACGCCGCTGCTCGTCCGACAAATTCGCGGGAACAATCGACACGTCGAGGATGTGATTCCGATGCCTGTTCTCGATCGTTTCGAAACAACGAACTTCGCCGCAAGAGGAACGGGCGACGATCACCGAAGCCTCGCGCTCGAACGCGATGAACTTTTCGGCAACCCAGCTGTCTGCAGACTTCCAATCCACCGACGCCGCTTGCTCCTCGTTTTCCAATCGATGTTGGCCTTTGCCGTCGTAACCACTGCGAGCGGTTTTCACGATCACCGGCCAACCATGCTCCCGGGCGAATTCGTTGACCGCTTCCGACGAGTCGACGCGTGCGAATGGCGCGACGGGTAAACCGGCGTCGCTCAGGGTCGACTTTTCGATCAATCGGTCCTGCGCCGTCCGCAGCACGATGCTCGAAGGATGCGTTGGCGCGAATTCCTCGCACCACCGAATCGTCTCCTCGGGAATGTTCTCAAATTCGAGGGTGATGACGTCGCATTGTTCCGCGAAGCGTCGGACGCCTTCGCGATCGGTCAGGTCACAAACAACGGAATCGTTCGCCACCTGAGCAGCCGGGTCGTTCTCGTCGTTGGCGAGCACGACCACGCGATAGCCCATCGTCATCGCCGCGACGGCAAACATCCGCCCCAACTGGCCGCTCCCGACCATACCGATGGTGGCTCCGGGAAGTTGTTTCGTCATGGTCGTTTCCACGCTCAATCCAACTCGGCTTGATCCAATACGGCTTGCGTTTGAGCCGCGATGAAAGAGTCTAGAGATTCTCGAATCGACGCGTCGCCGAGCGCAAGAATGCGCGCCGCCAGTAGCCCCGCGTTCTTCGCACCGCTGGAACCGATCGCCATCGTCGCGACCGGAATGCCGCCCGGCATTTGAACAATCGAAAGCAGTGAATCGAGTCCGTTAAGCGCGCGGCTTTGCACCGGAACACCGATCACGGGCAACGTCGTTTCCGAGGCGACCATGCCCGGCAGGTGAGCGGCGCCGCCCGCGCCGGCAATGATCACCTTTAATCCACGGTCTGCTGCCGACTGAGCGTAGGCGACCATCCGAGCCGGTGTGCGGTGCGCGCTGACGACTGATTTCTCACACTCGATGCCGAGCGAGACGAGCGTCTCGTAAGCGGGCCGCATCGTTTCCCAATCGTTTTTGCTACCCATGATCACACCGACGAGGGCTGTCGTCGGCGGAAACGAAGTACCATCGGGGGCGTGGCTGGACATCTGCGGCGTGGGGCTGGCGTCATCTCGAGCCGCCATGTTCTAAACAGTCGTCGCGGTGTCGTGAAGACGCCCTTCGACGCGGCACCTCAGTCCGTCAGGAACGGTAGCACACTGGGATCCGTCAAATCGGCGACCACCCGTTCCGCACCGGCAGACTCCAATTCGGCACGAGAACCGGAGCCCGTACAAACGGCAAGGCAGCGGGCGCCGATCGCTTTCGCACAACGCACGTCGTTGGCCGTGTCACCGATCACGATCACATCCGTGACAGGCCCCGATCGTTCCAACTGGCGTAGGGCACGGCGAGCGAGGTCGTCCCTGCGTTCGTCGAGGTCCCCACCGATGACGCGTGAAAAATACGAGATCAGATCGAAGGTCTCCAACTTCATGCGGGCCGTTTCCGGGAAATTCCCCGTCATCACATGCACGCCGAGATCGGTCCGGGGCTCCAAGGCCACAAGTAGCTCCAGGACACCCGGGTGTGTTCGGCCCGCCTCCCTGGTCAAATGGCCGCGGAGCGCCAAACTGTACCTTTTACGGACGCGACCACGGTTTTCCTCGCTGTTCGGCAGTCCATTTCGGCGAAGCAACTGCGAGACGAGGTCGCGATCTGTTTTGCCCCCGAATTCCAGGTCACAATCCGGACCTGAAAGCGCAAACTCGGAACGCATCGCCTCCTCCAGGGCTTTTACCCCGACGCCTGGCGCTGTGAGCAGGGTTCCGTCGATGTCAAAAAACAAGTGCCGCATGCCGTTATTCTGTCGTCGTCTCGGTTAGGCCCATAGCCAGGGTGCGGTTCGATCCCTCGGCAGTTTCGCAAACTCAATTGATCAAGGTATTAGGCTTCGTATGAGTGCCGACGCTTCAACCGCTCCCGCAAGCGGGCTGGACAAAAGCAATGCCCGCGTCCGCGAGATGTTCCGCCAGATCGCCCCCCGGTACGATCTGATGAACCACCTGCTCTCGCTCAACGTTGATCGCTACTGGCGGAGTCGCGCCGTGAGGATGTTGAAGTTTGAGCCGGGTGTACCGGTTTTGGACGTCTGTACCGGGACGGGCGATCTCGCAATGGCAATGGCGAAAAAAAGTCCGAGCGATGTCCAAGTCGTCGGCAGCGACTTTTGCCATGCCATGCTGCAAATTGCCCGCGAGAAAAGAGCCGGCGCAACGGAAACGGAAGGCATCGATTATCTCGAAGCTGATTCCCAGCAATTGCCGTTCGGCGACGATCAATTCGGATGCGTCACGGTCGCCTTCGGACTGCGAAACGTGGCCGACACCGACCAGGGAATCCGCGAAATGATGCGGGTGTGCCGGCCAGGAGGCCAAGTCATGGTGCTGGAGTTTTCGCGACCGACGGCGTTCGGCCTCCGCCACGGCTACAACTTCTACTTCAAGAACGTGTTGCCGCGTGTGGGCCAGTGGTTCGCACGCAACGACAAGTCGGCCTACAGCTACCTTCCCGAATCGGTGGGGCAATTTCCCGACGGCCAAGAACTCGTCGATCGAATGTCGGCTGCGGGACTTGAGCATGTGAGCTTCACCCCGCTCACCTTCGGCGTTTGCACCATCTACCTGGGGCACAAGCCGGTCGCGGCCAACTAAGTGACCGCTCGCAACGTTCTCCTGACTGCGTGCGGCTCAGCCACTGACGGAGCTCGGCCGGCAGGGTGGCGGCGCCGCCCCCGCAGCTCAAATCTTCTCGTTCGTCACGCAGCGACTCACGAAGCCGCAGCGGCTTTGTTTTCGGCACGTGTGACGAGCATCATCAAGATCGGGCTGGCCACAAAGATCGAGCTGTAGGTTCCGACCAGGACGCCGACGACCAACGCGAACGCGAACGCATGAATGCCTTCGCCCCCGAACGCGTACAACAGCACGACCACGATGAGTGTCGTCAACGACGTTAGCAACGTTCGGCTGAGCGTCTGATTGATGCTGATGTTGATCATGTCGCTGGTCAGCCGCGGAGCCTTGCCCTTCGTTTCACGAATGCGGTCAAAGACCACAATCGTGTCGTTGAGCGAGTAACCGATGATCGTCAACAACGCGGCGACGACCGTCAGGCTGATCTTGAATTCATCGATTCCCAAAACGCCGAGGAAATCGGCGAGATAGAAACTCACGGCAATCGCACCGAGCGTGATCAAGACATCGTGAACCAGTGCCGCGACGGCGGCGAGGCCGTACATCACTCGCTGGAATCGGAACCAGATGTAGCCGATGATGACGAGCAGGCTGGCGAAGAGCGCGACCGACGCCCGACCGATCATCTGCCCCGCCACGCGTCCTCCGACACTGCTGCTGCTAACCCAAATCGGTTCGGTGCTGAGTGACTCATCCAATTTTGCGAGGACGCGATCGGCGGCATCATCGCTCATGGGCAACGTGAGCGACCACTCGGAGAACGGGAGGCTTGAACCGCGTTTCCAGTCCTGGACGCCTTCGCCACTTGGGAACACGCCGACGACGCGCTCGTTGAAGGGAATGTTCAGTTCATCCGCGGCCATCTTGAGGCGTTTGATCAACGTCGGCCCACTGAGTTTGGCAGCCGAATCACCGCCTTCGATGCCGAGTTTCAAAACGCGTTTGACGCTTTGTGATGGTGCGGCGGCTTCGGCGGGAACCACGCTTTCGGCATCGCCTTCATCGGCGTCCGCTGCAGGTTCCGTGTCTTCCGGTGATGCGTCTTCAGGCTGTGCGTTCTCATCGCCAGCCGTTTCATCCTGGAGAACCGTCAGCATGACACCATTGTCGCTCGAACGCATCGAGTTTTGATTCGCCGCCGCTTCGACATCGACTTTGTAAGTCACGAGTTTCGTGTCCGAACCCGCGAACGCTTTGACGACCGCATCTTTGAGATCATCGACGTTCTCGAAGGATGAGTCGACTTTGAAGACCGTGTCGGCGGGAGCTTCATCCATGGTGACGCCATTGACGGTGAACTGGACTCCCTCAGCGACCGCGGCTTCGATCGTGTCGCGAATCACTTGATCGTCGGTCGCCTCGGCGACTCGGAACTGAACCGATGACCCGCCGGCAAAGTCGATATCGAGGATGTCTTTGCCACGAACAAACAGCGACGCGATTCCGATCAGAATCAACACCGACGAAATGGCCAGCGTCAGCTTGCCTTTGCCGATGAAGTCGAGGACGCCGTCGCCCGAAAGCGACTTTCGGATGGAGTTCACGCTGTCGGACATGCTGAGAGTCAGCTTGTTGTGTCGCTCGGCGATATCAAACAGGGTACGCGACATGTAGATCGCGGTGAACATCGAGAACAGGATGCCCAGGATCAAGGTGACGGCGAAGCCGCGAATTTGGTCCGTCCCGATCGCATACAGAACAATCGCGGTGAACAACGTTGTGAGGTTCGCATCGACGATTGTCACCGTTGCTTTGGCGAAGCCATTTCGAATCGCCATCCGGTCCTTCGCACCCTTTTTGATCTCTTCGCGAATCCGCTCGAAAATCAACACGTTCGCGTCGACCGACATACCGACGGTCAACACGAGGCCGGCCAAACCAGGCAGCGTCAGTGGTTGGTTGATCAACACCATGGTGGCGAGAATCATCGCCAGGTTCAGCAGCAGTGCGATGCAGGCGATCAAGCCGGCGAACCGGTAGTAGTAGAGGATGAACAGCAGAACGAGTCCGAGCGAAACGGTGATCGCGATCACGCCCTTGCGGATCGTGTCGGCACCCAGAGTCGCGTCGATTTGGTTTTCTGCGATCGGTTGCTTGGTGAGTGCGGCCGGTAGCTGACCGGCACGCAGGATATCGACCAACGATCGAACTTCCTCAGTCGTAAAGTTGCCGGTGATCTGACCACGCTTGCTAATGGTGCTGCGAATGGTCGGTGCCGAAAGAAGTCGGTCGTCGAGAACGATACCGAGTTGTCGCTCGCGGTTTCCGTCGGGCGAGTTTTCGGTCGTCAAGAAACGGAATCGGCCGCTACCCGCGTCGTTGAGTGTGAACGCGACTGCCGGTGCCCCACGTTCGTCGAACGTTGCATTAGAGAACGCGAGGTCCTCTCCTTTCACATCGCAGTCGGGGTTGATCACCATCAGGATTTCGAGTCCCGACATGCCTTGCTCGGCCACCCACTCGGCCTGCAGCGATTCGCCGTCTTTCCCGCGCGTGTCAGCGGGAAGTTCGACGAGGTCGCCGGTGTCTTGGTTGCGGACGATGGCGTTGCCGAGGTGCACGCGGAACGGCTTGACCTCTGATTTCGCAGCTTCTTCGACATCGGCAACCACCCAACGGGCGATCATACGACCGTCCGAATCGACGATCGCATCATCCATCTTGATTTCGGGGTTCGGCGACTCGGATTTCTGGGTCGCTAATTCGATCTCGCGCTGATGATCGACGCGGTTTGCCACGATCGCGAAACGCAAAATGCCGGCGGACGTCAGATCGGTCTTAATCTGGTCGACTTCCCGCTGATCGACTTCTGGCACGATGACTTCGATTTGAGTGTCGCCGTATGGCCGTAGAACGATCTCCCGGGTTCCACTCGGATTGATCCGCTTGGTCAACGGGCCGATCAGGTCTTTGGACTTGACCGTGTTGCCGCCGTCACCCTCGGGATCACTTTTGGTGGGGTCGATTTCGTAGACGATGATGGTTCCGCCCCGCAAATCGACGCCCAGTCCCGGAAGTCGGTTGGCCAGGACGGCCGCACTCGCGACGACAGCCAGTAGGACGAATCCGAGCTGTGTCGACAGATTCGGCATCTTCAGACGCTTGGCCAAGAAACCTCCGACCACGAAGGGGAGGATCAATACGGCCAAGGCACCCACGATCCAGGCGATCTGGTCCAACGAGATGCCTTTGCCCGCATCGGCTTGTGCGATCAGCGACAGGTCGGAGAGGAAGCGACAGTCCATCTTGTGCATTTCGGTAGTGGGTCCGTCCGAGTCGCGTTTTGCAACCTGAACAGACCGCGTGGTAGGAACAGTGACAGCGTCGAGTTCGTGCGACGACTGACTTTCTTGTTTTACTCGCCGTCCTTTTCTTTGTCCGACGAGTCTTTGTCTTTCTCTTTCTCGGCAGCTTTCTCGGTCGTGCTGGTCAACGCCCAGCGGCTCACCTTGACTCGAACGTTTCCGCTCTCATCCAGCTTGATCGTGACCGTTTCACTGTCCGGTTTCGCG
>JBCBOT010000212.1:0-13913 GCA_039821165.1 Planctomycetota bacterium
CGCCTTCGCGAAAATCGGTCAGTTTCATGCCGGAATAGTAGGCATGAAGCGTGTCAGCGACGGTTTCATTCGATACGCCGGATAGGTTTGCCTTTTCATCGTCGACTTCGATATCGAGCTGAAAACTGTCGACGCCCCACGAATCAGAGATGTCCCACGTGCCAGGCTGAGCACGCAACATCTGTTTGATTTCATCAGCGATTCGCCGCAGCTCATCGATGTCGGCGAATCCGTCCCCTGAAACTCGAAATTCAACAGGGTTTGCTGGCGGCCCCATTTGAACTCGCTTGGTCGTGACACGTGCTCCCGCGAGCGGTCGAATCCCGCGTTCAGAGTCACCCTCATCAACCGTCCGGCGCAGATCTGCGATCATGGGCTCAGTCCATCGACTGTCGGTTGTCCGAACGAGAACTTCCGCCGTATTGGAAGCCGGTGAGAGTGGATTGACCGAAAGCGACCACCTTGCGCCGCCGCTGGCTGTGATACTCCGCATTGTCCGCAAGCGTTCAATCGGATTTCCATTCTCATCGTTCGACGGGCTGAGTTTCTTCAGCGTCGTTTCGAGCTGACCGACCACATCGTCGGTCTGATCAACAGTTGCCGTGTCGGGCAACGTTAGTCGCACATAAAACTGGTCACGTTTGTCGAGCGGAAAATACTCGCTGCTCACCGGCAATTGCAAGACAGCCCCCAGCAGTAAGACCGAGGCGAGTACGGTGATCCACTTGAACTTCAATGCCACATGTGCGGTCCAACCGTAGATCGATAGGAAAACATTTCCGTCTGCGTGTTGCTGATCGATGGGATCCGCTGTCCCACTCTCCTTCTGATTCCCACGACGTGGCTTTCTCAAGCGTGACCGAAACGCCTCAAAGTAGTAGTTGATCAGTGGAAGTGGCGCACTTGGTCGATCTGGATTTTTGGGTGCTCGAATGATTCCAGCGGCAAGCACGACACAGATTGTCATTGCATAGAGCCAACTAAGCAGCAATGTGGTCGATAGTGTCACCGGTAGGCTGTAAACGTACTCGGCGGCTCCTCCGGACAACGCGATCAGCATCGGAAAGAAGGCTGCGACCGTTGTCAATGTTCCGCTCAGCATCGGCAACAGCAGCGTGCTTGCACCTTCGACGGCAGCCTCTTCGGGCGACATGCCCTTGGTGAGATTCGATTGTGTTTGAGTGCAGACTTGGACGGCATTGTCGACCAACAAACCGAGCGCGATGATGATCGAAGCGAGTGAAATCTGCTCCAACTCCACGCCGAACTGGCTGATGATCGCAATGGATCCGATGACGACAAACGGGATGTTGGCCGCCATCACAAGTGAGGTTCGCAGCCCCACGAACAAATAGACCACGACAATGACAATCAAGATCGCCGATACGACGTTGTTGATGACTTCATCGATTTTGGCGTTAACGTTGTCGGATAACTTTGAAACGGGACGCACGGTCAGGTCTTTGGGCAGTGCCTGTTCAAGATCGACCAGCCGATCGACGCGCTCCAGCGCCGTGTCGCAAATGTCGATGATGTTGCTTCCGGACTTCATGGTCAAACCAAGCATCACGGCGGGGAACGTGCCGCGCGGTTCGGTAAATCGACAGATCGCTCGAGGCGGATCCGCGTAGTCGCGTTTGACGGAAAGCCCGATTTCCTCCAAACGCACCTGGTTCAAGGAGTCACCGGTTTGAACGGCGGCGACACTGATCGACTCGATGTCGCGCATCGCATCAAATTCACCACTGGGCTTGATATTGAATTTGCCAGCCTTGGTGTTGATGCTTCCGCCAGCTGAAACGATGTTTCGGCTCGAGATCAGCCCTTTCAAGTCCGACGTGTTCAGGTCAAGCTGCGACCAATTGCCGAGGCCCGTTTCGATATAAATCGCTTCGTCCTGCACGCCATATTTTTCGACCTTCGCCACGCCGGGTAACAGGCGAATCGCATCCCGAACGGTGTCCGCATGGACTTCCAACTCACGTGGTGAATACCGATCCAAATCGTTGATACCCGATTCGCCGTCGAGCGGCGTTTGATAAACGCCGAGTAACAAGACGGTCGTGTCACCGAATTCGTCATTGACAATCGGTCGAACTTCGGGAGTCGGCATCTCGACATCATTGACTTTTGCGCGAACTTTGTCCCACACCTGCTGAATATCGCTCGGGTCAACGTTGTCGTCCAAGTTGACATAGATGACGGACTGTCCGGTGGTGGTTTCGGAGTTGAGGTAGTCCACTTCGTCGATGGTGTCGAGTTCTTCCTCCAGCTTGTCCGTGATAAGCTCTTCCACTTTGACGGTGGGCGTTCCCTCCCAACGTGTTGACACGACACAGGTGCGGATCGTGAACTCCGGGTCTTCGCGCCGGGGCATTGTCACGAACGTATAGATCCCCCATGCCGTGAGCAGGCAGACAAAAGTGTAGACCACCGTGCGGCGATCCATTGCGAGTTTTGAGAGACTCATTGATCGCTCTCCGAATCCGCGATTGGGTTGACCGGCTCTCCGTCGGATAGAAAGTGCGTTCCTTTCGTGACATATTCAACACTTTCTAAAGTGACATCCCCAATCGGTTCCACACGACGAAGACTCGACGTCGTCGAATCGGAGGATCCATCGTCAGTAGTGACCGGGACACGCTTAACGACCGGGCGGTCAGCGGATGAGTCAACCGTGAACAGAAAAGACTCGCCACGCCGACGGGCGATGGCGTCCATGGGGACGTAGTATCCAGGCGCACCCTGCCCCCCGGACAAATCGACTTCGACAAGGTCACCGGGGCGCAATAGCCAGCGGCTCGGTGAATCGAGGAAAACCTCATTGCCGTTCCATCGGTTTGGCTCCACCCCTTCGATGTTCAGCTTGCCAATGACGAGATTCTGCTTTGGATCGAAAGCCTCATCGGCGATGCGAACCTGACGAAACACCAAATCCCCGAGATACGGCACTTTCAACTCGGTTGGGAACACGCGCAGTCGACGAACGGTCAGGATATTGTCTCTGGGGGCACGACTTTGGATCGTTGCATTGGTGATTTGCCACAAATAGGACCCTTCAGCATCATTTAGCAGGGCGTTCTCCTCAACAAACAAGTCGCCCTCTTGGGCACCTGGAATGAACGGTAGATCAAGCCGCCATATATCCTGAGTGGATGCTGACTCCGATGCCGAGACATTCGTCAAGAGTTGATTCAAAACGAGAATGGTGACCGTAAATGTTCGTGTCAGCGGATCCGCACTCGGATCGATTTGATGCAAGAACCCCTCGTAGATTTTGATGGATCCGTCAGGCATGGTTACGTGAACAGGCAACGTCTCGCTGCGTTGGAGTTCGCGTGACCGCTCACCGGATACTTCCAGTTCAATCTTGATGGGGTCCATCATCTGTAGCGTCACGACCGGCGTACCGGCTGAGACAAGACTGCCCGGAACGACAGCTGTGGATGCGATCTTTCCTCGAAACGAAGAGTACAACGTACAGTCCTCGAGATCGCGTTTGGCATCACGAAGGCTTTGGTATGCTTGCGCCACGCCACTCTTCAAGGATTCGATCTGCGACTTTTGAGCCTTTTCGGCTGCGAGCAATTGCTTGACTTCCGCTACGGCGTTTTCGTAGTTGGCTTTCGCGCTATCGAGCGCACTTTGAGAACCGGCGTTCTGTGACCGCAGTCGTTTGCTTCGGTCATACTCGACTTTGGCAAGTTCAACGGAAGCGGTCGCGGCAGAAATCTGGGCAGGAATGGTCTCATCAAGCTCAGTTTGGCCAACGATCAGGTCTTGTTCGGCACGGGCAACCGATGCTTCGGCATTTGCAACGGCTAGCTCATAGCGCTCGCTTTCGATCCGGGCGATCGGTGTGCCATCAACGAGTAGCTTGCCGGTCGCGTCACGAATCCGACCCTCGATTTCCGTATTCTGTTCCGCAACGAAGACCACGCGTCCGGTGACTTCAAAACCGAGATCCTCTGTTTTCCAAGATCCCGCAGATGCGGTCACCAATGCAGCGTTGGGTGGCATCTGCCGGATGAGACGTTTGACCGCGACCGGCCTTGGGCGTCGCTTAATGGCTACCGTCTCTGCTGGTTGGCATCCCGCTTGTAGAAAAAGCGTCGCGAGAATCAGGCAGATCTTCCAGCGTCGAAACAGGTCTGTCATGGGGCTTAAGCTTGAGAAGTCGATATCGTGATTCGCATTCGATCATCTTGCGTTGTTCAAACCTCTCAGTGTGTCCGGGAATCTGACTCAGGCCAGGACTAATGACGACACCGATGGTTCAGATCGCGACACGCCTTTAAGCGACAGCCGTCAACACACTCCTATCGAGTGTTTGGAAGATGGAGGATACAGCCGAATGGATGCAGCGTGCCGAAGAAGGTGGTGATTATCCACCAAAGAAAACGCTTGGTTCGCGCATCAATTCGTCACATTCTGTGGAGATCCCTGACTCGGTTTGGCACTCGAGCAACTCGCAGATCACCGGTAAGCATTTTCCGATGTAGTCGTCACACGCCTTGCGATTGCAAAGGGTCGGTACGGAAGGCGATACCTTTTTGCAATATCGATCAGAATGCCCAACAAAGCATGAATCCGCGACAGACGGCAAGCACTTGCGCTCGTAGCTGCCACGACAGAACACGACGGCTGCAAACCGCCGATGGAGACACCAAGTCATGTCTTGTGCCGCAAGTGGATTGGCATCCACTGGAAGTGATCATGAACAAGAGAATGAGGAAGACGACGTCAAAGTGTTTTCTATTCATTCCCCGATGCCCCGTTATTTCGGTCTTTCTCACGCTGGCGTAAAAGCTCGCGAAGTTCGAAACCGATCTCATCGACACGAGAATCCGCATCGGCTGGTTCCCTGTCTGGGATGACCTCAAGAGGTTGCGGATCGGCCTTGGTGTCCAACGTCTCGAAGCTGCTTTCCGTTGAATCACTTTCTAACATCATCGGCTCGTCAAATTGATAGAAGGATGAATCGATCGGATAGAAACCTTGGTAGGGTGTCGACAACCGAAGCTGCCAGCCACCACCCATCGCACGATAGGTCCGGATCAAAGACGTCGCCACGTCCGCCTGCGTAGAAACCAGATCATCTTGGCTGCTGACTAGAGCCCCCTGCAGAACAAAAACCCTGCTGAAGTCGACTTGGCCTTCGCGGTATTGAACGTTCACAAGCTCAACTGATCGGGCAGCAGCATCCGCACTCTCTGTCAGCTTCTCAATACGTCTCTTGGATTCCAGGAATTGCACCATGGCGTCCTCGACCTCCTGATGGGCCGTCAGGACTGCGTTCTCGTAGTCGATGACCTTCGCCTGAAACTCTGCTCTTTGAGTCTGCACGTTTCGCCGGAGTCGACCGTAATTGAGAATCTTCCATCGGAATCCAGGCGAGATGAATCCAGCCGTGCTGCCAGACGAAAACAGATCACTGAAGTCTTTCGAGTTCAAGTTGATCTCACCGGTCAGTGAGAATTGTGGATAAAGTTCCGCTTTACTGACACCGATCAATGCACTCTCTCGAGCAATTTGACGCTCAGCACTGCGCACATCGGGGCGACGCCTCAATAGCTCGGCAGGAATTCCAACGATCACCTCGTTGGGGATCACCGGTAATGTTCCTCGCGCTCGAAGTAGCGGTTCCATCGTGTTTGGCGTCATGCCTAAAAGCACGGCAAGACGGTTCACAGCAAGCCGTCGACCTTGTCTCAGAAGCGGAATCAGAGCTTCAGTGTCTTTCAGATTCGTGATGGCTTGCTGAACGTCCAGTTCGGAATCTTCGCCCTCATCGAGTCTGGTCTCGGCAAGTTTGAGGCTGCCACTTTGAATTCCCACGTTTTGCTCAGCCAGCTGAATACGCTCGTCGAAGCTCCGCAAGTCGATGTACGTCTCCGCGACGTCGCCGATGAGCGTCACCATGATGTCATCGTAGTTCTCGATCTGGGCGTTCAGGCTAGCGTCATCGGCTTCGATCTGCCGGCGCAGGCGTCCCCATATGTCAGCTTCCCAGGACAGGTTGAACCCTGTATTCCAGTCATCGAATGCTCGGGGTGGAAAGAAACGAGCGGCGTTGTCGCTGGACTGACTTCGAGTGTACTGACCAAATCCTTCCTGGGACTGAGGCCATAGATTGCGTTCAGAAACGTCCCGTCGAAGACGAGCCTGCAGTACCCGTAGTGCTGCGGTTCGAAGCGTCAAGTTTTGCTGATAAGCGGCTTGAACTAGTTGCTCCAGCATTGGATCATTGAAGACGCGCCACCAATCTGTAATTTCTTCAGTTTGACGGACCACGGAAACGTCGCTGCCGTCGATCCAGTCCGCCCCAGTTTCAACACACGGACGGCGGTAATCCGGCCCCACCTTGTACCCATTTGCTTTCCATTGCTTCAAAGGTTGACAACCGGCTAAACCGATCAGCAACATCACGCACCCTAGCTGTTGCGTTGTATTGAACATCCGATTGCTTCCCATGGACGAGCCACTTGTCTGACAAGAGCAGTATCCGTACCGCTAGGATGCAATTCGGGACGTCCATCGATTGAAGTGCAACTTTGATGGATAGGACGAACAGAGTATGCAGATTAACGCAGTCGCGACCTGCATGTCGCAGGATGCCCCTTTCTTGTCGCGGCAAGTCCTGTTCTGCGGGTGGACATGCAACACACCTCAGAACTCCAACTCATGTTTTTCGGAAAGCGTCCGAGGCATTTCACTTCTCGCGTTTTCGATTTGACGCCACAGTTCATGAACATTCGCCGCCCCCCATGCTCCCTTGCCGTCGAATGGCTGCGGCTTCTCTCGTGATTCTTGCTGCCGCGGCTAGGCCGTACCCACACCCGCGCGACATGATTGCATTCGACTATTTGGCAATGCAGCGTTCTGGCGGACGTGTCTTGTAAGACGCCACCGCCAAGGCGAACAATGCCAGCGGTACGATGATCTCCGGTGGAGCATGTCCGGCGAAGGCGTGGGATGCCGACGCGCCGAAAAGGTTGAACGTGAACCCGGCATAAGCCCACTCCTTCAATAGCGGAGCCTTGGGAATCAGCAACGCGATCACCCCCAAGACTTTCGCCACTCCAAGAATTGACATCAGATAGATTGGATTACCAAGAGACACCATCGACGTTTGCTGCCCCTCGAACCGAACCAGGTTCAACACGCCCGCTGCTCCCATGGAAAGGCTGAACAGTCCGGTGAACAGCCAGTAAGACATTGTTGGCCTATTCATGAGTGAGTCCAGTTGACACTGTGAGTAGCTGCATCAAATCCGACTGAAGGGTTTTGTCGGTCGCAAGCTTTGGAAAACGTTTACGACGTCCTTCTGATATGTACAAACCAGACTCCCCTTCTGCCACCGCTTTCTGCACACCATCGACAAGCCTCTTCGCCTGAACATCGGCGGTCTTAAAGATTAGTGGGACTAACAGTTTCAAGAACCAGGGCATTCCATCTCCTGTATGAGTCATCGATGTTTTGGTTGGACCTGGATCAGCGACCTGGAACAGGACATTTGATTTCATTGCTTCCGCATCCATTGCCAGTGTCATCGCCATCAGGGCGAGTTTGGAGTTGGCGTAAGCACCCATCAACCCGCCTATCTTGGCCGGATTCGCCAGCGATTGAACTTCGAGCTTCTTGACCGAGTTCACAGCCGAGGATCCGAAATTGACGACGACCGCGCTTTTCTCACCACCTTTCCCTGCTGATAACGACGCGCTCAGTTGATTCGCAAACAGATACGGTGCTACGGTGTTAATGGCGAAGTGAGCCTCAATGCCCTGTACGCTTTCCACTCGGTTATCCGACAAGAATCCCGCTAAGTTGTAGAGAGCGTCAAGCTTCGGGTGTGCCTTCAAAATCGCCTTACAGACCGTGATGATATCCGTTTGATCGAGCAAGTCCGCCGTGTAGATGGAAACTGAGACATTTGAATAGCCCCTGCGTAGCCCATCGGCCTGTTTCTGTGACTTGTCCGCGGAACGATTGACTAGCACCAAATCCCAACCTCGCTGCGCGAGTAATTTTGCGATTTCGGATCCAATGCCACCCGTTGATCCCGTCAGGACGGCTGTTTTGATTGTCTTCTCGGCATCCATTTCGTCTTTCCAGTGTGCAGTTCGTCATAGTGCACCGATCGGTATAGTCAACTTATCAGAGTGGACCGATTGGTCAAGTTGTGTTAAGCTGATTTTTTCGATCGAGTTTTTCTGGAGGCGAATCCACCGTGAACCGACTCACCCGTGACTTGTTTATCGAGCGAACCCAAGGCTTGTTGGTTCAACGCGGCGGCTTTGACGTAAGCCTATCGACAGTCCTGAATGCCTGCGGAGCAAGCAAGGGGTCTCTCTACCACTTCTTCCCCAGTGGAAAAGACGAATTGCTCATTGCAGCAATGGAAAAGCAGTCCGAGTGTGCTGTTTCCTCCAATCGGTCGATCTTGTCGGAATCCAAGTCCACGGGACAAGCTGTAGCAAGACTAGCGAAGTCGCTTGTATCGATGCTGGAGAGCGACAACTGTCCAGACTTCATGCCCTTCTCCGCTGCCGGCGCCGTCACCGGTCAAGCAAGTGAACAGTTGAGGGAAATTTGCGCAAAGGCATTGAACTCGCTTCAGACACTGTACTTCCAAAGCCTCCGGAGCGAGGGCGTTCCTACAAGACTTGCAAAGTCACTTTCTTCTCTGGTCGTGTCAACGATCGAAGGGGCCTTATTGCATTCGCGTACTCAGGAGTCGACGCTTCCCCTGAAGAATGCCGGTATCCACCTTCGAGAGCTCATTGATTCCCATACAGTCGATCATGAAGGATAAGAAGCCTCACAAGATGTTAATGTGCACGAACCCTCGGCTTTATGCGATCACCAGTTTTACGCAGCAGGGTTTGGTGGGACCATTTTGCGAATGCCAGGGATCTCAGGATTCCGATAGGATGCATGTCTCAGGACCTCTTTCTTTGGTGACGTTCTCCCGTGGATAGTCGTCCGACCGAAATCAGTCGTCCCTCGAAACGTTCTCCACCAACGAACGGGTCTTTGCAACGCGTGACCACACGGTTTGTTGCGGCGACTGTCAATTACGCAATTGGTCGGGGGATCACCATGGAAGCCATCACCGCCTCCACCGGCATCAAACGCACACAGCTAATTGATGACGAGTCGCGTCTTCCGGATAACGTGATCCAAAAACTCTGGCGAATGCTCGGAGCACTACCATTGGATCAGTCACCTGCACTCCACATGGCTAGCGCCACTCCACCGACGATGTTCGGCCCCTGCGAACACTTAGTCCGCTACGCGCCTTCACTAGAAGAAGCCATGAACGCGGTCGTGCGTTTTGGAAAGGTGCTTGCTGACCGAGTCGAAATTGAGTTAGCCCTTACGGAGTCGACCGCATCGATTCAATTTTGGCATCCGTTAGACCAAACTGATGGCGGGAACGCTGGTGAAGTAGGTCTCGCGATGCTGTTTCGCTTGATCGAAGAATGTCAGCAAGAAAGCCACTTGATCGGCGTTGACTTTGCACATCAACCCCTCGGGCCTGTCAGTGGTTATGAGCGTTTCTTCGGAGTGCCTATTTCCTTTGGTCAGCCGCGCAACACTTTGCACTACCGCCGCGAGGCGCTCCGCAACCCGATGCAACAAGCTGATCCACTGTTGTTTCGATATGTCCAGGCCAACGTCGAGCTGATTGAAGATCGTTGGATGATACCCGGCGAGCGAAGTCTGATCTCCAACATCTATTCGGCCGCCCAAATGAACGCAGAGCTCGGAAAGTTTTCCGCCGAGGAACTTGCGATCACTTTGCGAATCAACCTCCGCAAGCTTCAACGAGAAACCAAGTCTCACGGATTGACCGTAACGGGTATCCTCGACGAGGCGAGGGAAGCGATGGCCAAGAGGCTGCTTGACAACCCCAGGAACAGCATTGAGAGAATCGCTGACGAACTCGATTATTCAGATGGCCGTGCGTTTCGCCGCGCCTTCACAAGGTGGACCGGCATGACGCCTTCGGCATATCGAAACGAAGAAACAGGCACCTGATGTCTTGACTCTATGAGCCGCCACTCAATCACAGCAACAGGACCGTCCAGTCTTTCTGCTCGCGAGGACGATTCAAGTTAAAGCCAGAAACTACGACCGTCGAACGCAGACCGACGCGAGTTGGAGACATCACTATTTCCCTTCGGTTGGACAAACACGTTCGGGTTCTCCAAAGGTTGAAATCAAGGCGGTCAAGACCACCGAAGCTTGCCGGCGGTCGATTTGCTTCGGTGATCACACCGAAGCCGTTTGGCGTTTTTCGTCAGAGCGTTCGGCCGATGCAACCGACGTGAATCCAATCGCTTTCGAATTTGCTTCGGTGTCAGGTTCAATCATCGTTCGTGAGCAATCTCGACAATTCGAGCCGCGATCTCGTCTGTCGATCCAACGAAGTCAGCCGGTACGTTCGCAAGTGCGTTTTCGGGCATCGAATCGAATGCGGCCTGCTCTGGATTCTGCACAAGACATCTCCCTCCAGCCTCATGAATGGCTCGAAGTCCGACGACGCCATCGGACAGCATGCCCGAAAGAATCACACCGACCGCTTTGACCCCTGACGACTGCGCCACGGAAATAAAGAGGTCGTCGATCCGCCGGATGCGCGAAACGGCAGAGGTATCCTCTTTCACGGAGAACGATCCTCCGACCACCTTGACTGTGTCACGCGAGTCTCCAATGTAGATCGCCGTGCAAACGAGACATTCTTCGTCCTCGGGTTGCAATACCTGGATTGACGCGCGTCTCGCGAGGATCTCGAGAAGTAAGTTCGTGCTTTCAGGAGCGCGATGGCTTGCGATCACCATCGTCGCCTCGAAGCCAGGCGGCAACGCATCGACGATCTTAATGATCTCTGGCAGACCGCCAGCGGACGCGCCGACAGCGACCACCAGCCGAGTCTCCGAATGCGACCCAATGTGTTCCCATGCCACGCGAGTGTCCTTCGGGAGAACTGGGAGTTTCGTTCGAGCACGTGTTTGAAACTTGACCAAGAACGCACATCCATCGAGTACGACTTCTTTGGATGCGTGGGAGAACCGGGTGATTGGCGGATGGTTAGCTCGGCTGCACGTTCTCCGCACTGGGACCCTTGGGTCCTTGGCCTTCGCGCAGATCATCGAATCCGCCGCCAGTCACCGATGAGCTGTGGAGGATTAAATTCTTTGGAGAGTTCGGTCTTGCGATAAAGCCAAACCCTTTATCGGTGATGCGTTTTT
The DNA here is from genome assembly GCA_039821165.1 of Planctomycetota bacterium. Lineage (GTDB taxonomy): Bacteria > Planctomycetota > Planctomycetia > Pirellulales > Pirellulaceae > Stieleria. Next base: position 11,259 of record JBCBOT010000212.1, read on the forward strand.
TCCTTGTTCCATTTCAATCTCCTTGGGAAGCCGCCTGCCGTTCGTGCAAACGCTTGCACAACCGCCTCGGGCACATCGATTTGATTTTTTGTGGGGCCGCGCGGGCGTGCTAGTCGCCTGCCTCTACGTCCGAACTCTCTGTTTGCTCGGCGACATCTGCGTGCGGTTGGTCGCTGAGTGCTTGTGAATCTGTTGCCGTTTTCTTCGCGTTGCGACGTTGTCTCTTTTCCTCTGCTTTCCGTTTCTTCTCCATGGTTCGCTGTTGCTTCGCGAACGTGTTTCGGTTTCTGGCGATGACTAAATCCTCCTCGGCGCAAACAGGGTGCGCAAGAAAGCCTCATAGCTTCGGCAACCGCAACAATCGCCTTTCGCGGCGAGCGGTGCAGCAGTGCCTGCTAAGGCAGATCGTTTTCTCGTCCAATCCGGGCTAACAAGAAAGCTCCGGAAACGTTGCGTCTCCCTATGACGCGAGTGGCATCAACGCCAGTCAGATGACTGATGAATCAGCTGCAGGGTGAGAGCTTCGCTCACCAGGACGAGAAACTGAGTACCAAGTTCAGCAATTGTTCTCGGGTGGCAGACCATCCACACTCGAATCATCAAGTGTCTCGTTGGGTCCAGCCGGATCAGCCAAAGAGCGGTCTTCAACTATAGTCGAACGTAGCCGATGTTGAGTGCGTTGCCAACAATAAATTGAAATCGAACCCGTCGTGCCGATTTGGCCAATGCAATACGGTACAACGCACGGGGACGAATGCTGCTTCACCACTCGGTGGTTGCGTTAGCCAGGCACCGTGTGACGATTGTCCACCAGTGCCCGATGTTGTTCGAATCGTAAACGTTCAGAGCTTGATCCAACCCAACGAGAGTTTCGGCGATACGGGACAATGAGCCAGCCAACGCAGAGAGTCCGGATTCCTTGGTAAACTAGCCGTCAATCCGTGGTTGAGCGTGAGCGAGCGATACCATTGAAACGCAGCATTCAAATTCGATGAGGTACCGACTTGCTCTCTGCATCTGAGCGACGTGTGTTAGGGATGTTCCATGAATACCTCATGGGGCCCGGCAAAATGCTTTGTTTCTCTGGACCGATCCTTGATCGACACCTTGCCGACCTTAACGGCATGGTCGTTAGAAAACTGCTCGCGAGAGAAAAGTTCAAAGGTGGCTATTCGTTGACCAGAACCGGATATGCAGCTATGAAGCGGTACCTGGATGAGAGCGACGGGGTGCGGTGAGGCCAAATTGAGTTTCGACGTGCGAGGCGCAACTCCTTCGTTATTGAACCCGCCTGCTGGACAAGAGGGCTTCAAAGGGTCCCAGCGGTTCCGACGACCGAAGCAGAATGAGAGCCCTTGGTGCACCGATACACTAAGTGCCTGATTTAGGACTCTCCTGTCGTAGCGCGATCACGAGCGAGACGCAACTCAAAATCAATACGATAGTGAACGGCAGGGCTACCGCGAGTGAGGCGGCCTGCAATGCGGCAAGTCCACCGGCAGTCAGAAGTGCTGCCGCGACAACGCCTTCGGTGATCGCCCAAAACAGCCTCGTGCCGACGGGCGGATCTGGGTTGCCGCCCGAGGCGATGATGTCAATCACCATGGATGCTGAGTCGGAGGAAGTCACGAAGAATAGAATGATGCAAACCAGTGCGATAGCGGTTCCAAGCTTCATGAGAACGTTTGACTCGAAGAGCTCGTCGAGCAAAACAAACAGTACTGTCGGAAGAGGCTGCACGATGGACTTGCCATCACTGGCGACCACAGCACTTGTCCGGTATTCGACCACTGTTAACTCCGCATCGTGTGCCGCGATCATCCCGTCTTTGTCGAATACCGGCTCGCCCTGTGGATCCAAATCTGCCACGGCGTACGTTGGAAGCGTCTTGTCGTTGTCTCCTGCTTGATAAGCCCTATGTTGCTGTAGCGTGGTGTTGCCGAACGCCGTCAACCAGATGATTGCGATCGCGGTTGGAACGAGCAATACTCCGATCACGTATTCCTGAATCGTTCGGCCTTTGGAGACACGTGCGATGAACAAACCGACGAAAGGCGACCATGCGATCCACCACGCCCAAAAAAAGACGGTCCAGCCCGTCAACCAACTCTTCGTGTCCGAATCGAACACTCCGGTAGTGACGGATGCCCTGGGCAGCAGTTGCAGGTAAGACCAAGTGCTCGTCATGCAGCCTGAGGCGAAAGCCAGGATCCCGCCTCCGAAAATGACCATGAGCATGAGCACGACAGCGATGCCCATGTTGAGTTCGCTCAACCTTCGAATTCCGGCGTCCAACCCGAGAACCACAGACACCGTGGCGACCGCCGTGATCGAGGCGATCAGCAAAACCTGCGTTGGAGTCGACTCGGCGATACCGAACAGGAATGAGAGACCGGCATTGACTTGCTGTGCTCCAATTCCGAGTGAAGTTGCAACTCCTGTGAGCGTCGCCACGATCGCGAGCAAGTCGATCAAGTCACCGAGCCGCCCCCAAACTCGATGTCCAAGAATCGGCTCGAGCACCGAACGAAAACTGAGAGGCATCCCTTTGCGGAACCCAAAGTAGGCGAGACATAGCCCGACGACCGCGTAGAGCGCCCATGGGTGTAGCCCCCAATGGAAAATGGTGACCGCCATCGCGAGTTGATCGCGTCC